>NZ_DATMTD010000112.1:0-28435 GCF_035565035.1 Oxalicibacterium sp.
TGGATCGTTTCAACCAAGACAGGAATGACAGACAGACTGCACCACAAGCTCGAATCTCAACGATGGCCGATTATACAGAATAAAACACAAAATTTTGCAATTCATTTGCAGAGTATTTTTTATCGTTGCCGAAACAATGAAAAATCGCAGGCATTATTCGATTGCCAATGTCTTCCAGACAAGCTATTGCGATAAAGAAAACATATTTTCAATTCGCCGCAATCACTTGTCGGAGCTTGGTTCCACTGCATTCTCCTTGGCAGCCTTGCCGGCCTTGAGACGGTCCTTTTCAGCCTTCCGGGCAGCAATTTCCTTCTGTCGTTTTTCTGCTTCTTTTTGCTTTTCCTCATACTTTTCGACATTTGCTGCACGTTCTGCGGCGCCGGATTGCTCCTTTTGCTGCAATTCCTGCTGACGTTTTGCGTGATCCTCGTTTTTCTTCACATACGCCTCGGCGCGAGCCTTGCGTTTTTCGTCAGCCGCGCCGTCGGTTTCAGCAGGCGCAGGCACATCGCCGGTTACAGGTTTGGGAGCAACCAGAATCGGATTTGCTGCATTCTTTGCCGCCCGCTCCCTGGCGGCCTCTTCCAGCTTCCTGTCGCGCTTTTCCACACGTGCATGACGAATATAGGCATTCGCTTCGATCTCGATGGCACGAACAGAGAGCAGGTCCAGACGCTTACGTTCGGCAGCCTTGTTCAGACAGGACGTGGTGAAAAACTTGGGATAGCAAACCTGTTCTTCCGCTGCAAGACGCGCATCCAGTCTGGCACGTGCCGCACTGACGTCCTTCAACGCTTCGTTTGCAGCTTCCGTCGACTGAATCGAATCGGCAGGATAGCGTTGCACCACTTCGTCGATCGTATAAGAGAGCGCATCCTTGCTTTCGTCCGTTGCAGATTGCGCCTGTGCGATTTGCATGCTCAGCAACCAAGGGGCGAGGATCAGCAGTTTCAATGACTTTTTCATAAATTTTCAGATACTTGATTCGTTGCGCAATTCGCGCACATTACAGATTCGGCTTCCCATCATGGCGACGCTCGGCCTCCATGTATTCGACGGACTGCATTTCGATCAGACGCGAAACGGTGCGTTGAAATTCCATCAACTGCGGACCTTCGGCATAAAGCTGATCCATGGGAACAGCCGCAGAAATCAGCAGCTTGATCCGGTGATCGTACAGCACATCCACCAGCCAGATAAAGCGGCGTGCCTCCGACCCCATCGCGGGCGACATGGCAGGAACATCAGACAGAATCACGGTATGGAAGCGACTGGCAATTTCGAGATAATCGTTTTGCGATCTCGGACCGCCGCACAGTGTTGCGAAATCGAACCATATCACACCGCCTGCGCGCCTAAGCGACCGGATGTCCCGTCCTTCGACATGAATTACCGGCTTTTCATCGGTCGTTTCCGCGATCCTTTCGAACGCAATCCGCAACTTGTCATTGGCATCTTTACCTAACGGTGCGTGATAGGCGGTCACCTGAGTCAATGCGCGTTTACGGTAGTCGTTACCACCATCGACGTGCAGGATATCCAGCTTTTCCTTCAGCAACGCGATGGCCGGCAGGATCCGATCGCGATGCAATCCGTCCGGGTATAACGTTTCCGGCTCGAAATTCGAAGTAATGACGAACGACACGCCATGGTTGAACAACGCCCTGAACAGGTTGTACAAAATCATCGCGTCCGCAATGTCTGTCACATGGAATTCATCGAAACAGATCAACCTGTACTTCGCTGCGACATCTGCCGCAACTGCATCGAGTGGATCAGCCACACGTTTCAGTTCATCCAGTTGCCGATGCACACTGCGCATGAATTCGTGAAAATGCACGCGCGTCTTTCTCTTTAGCGGCACGACAGAATAGAAGCTGTCCATAAGGAACGATTTGCCGCGTCCCACACCACCCCACATGTACACGCCGCGCGGCACGACAGGCTGTCGAATCAGGCGAAGAAACAGGTTCCTGCGCTGCACCTTGTATTTCACCCATTCATCGTAGGATTGCTGCAAGCGCGTTACCGCACTTTTTTGCGCAGCATCAGCGACGAAGCCGCGCTGCTGCAACATCTTTTCGTAGAACTCACTGACATTCATGCGTATCGGCCACACCAGAGATAAAAAAACGGGCGAGTCACGCTCGCCCGAAGAAAATATTCGATTAACTCGTCATGACGGCGACATGTTCACCAGAATACGCGGCGGGTAGTTGCCGCCACCGGAACTGACAGGCAAGCTGAATCCCAATCCGACGCCGACGCCACCGCTGCCACCACCCATGCCGACACCGACATTGGAACCGGACGTCTGCCCGATCGGCGGCATGCGCAATTCCGACGTGCGATAGCCGGCCTTGCTGCAGACGACACGCAAATCTCCGCTGGCCGGAATCGTCAGTGTCGCCGGAGACAAGACATTCCAAACGCGCGAACTGGTCTGTACCGTGCAATTGGCGCCACTGAATTCCTGACCGTTGGACGCCGTCACAATCGTCACCTGTTCGTCACCAAAGCCGCTTGCGCAGGCTGTCAGCAACAAGGACAGCAACAATCCTGCTGAAAGTTTGATCGGCATCGCGCTCTCTAGAAATTCAACGAACGTCCATCGACGGCAAGCGCCGCTTCCTTGACGGATTCCGACAAGGATGGATGCGCATGGCAGATACGCGCAATGTCTTCTGACGATGCACGAAACTCCATTGCCACCACGGCTTCCGCAATCAATTCCGACGCCATCGGACCGATGATGTGCACGCCGAGAATTTCGTCGGTCTTTGCATCGGCCAGAAATTTAACAAAGCCGGTCGTGTCGCCCAAGGCACGTGCACGGCCGTTCGCCATGAAGGGAAAACTGCCGCTTTTGTACGCGACATTTTCACTCTTTAATTGCTGTTCCGTCTTGCCGACCCAGGCGATCTCCGGCGAGGTATAGATTACCCAAGGAATCGTGTTGAAATTAACGTGACCGTGCTGCCCTGCGATACGTTCGGCAACGGCAACGCCCTCTTCCTCGGCCTTGTGTGCCAGCATCGGACCGCGCACCACATCGCCCACCGCCCACACGTTCGGCAGACTGGTTTTGCAATCGGCATCCACTGCAACGAAGCCGCGCTCATCGAGTTGCAGACCAACGCCGTCCGCATTCAGGCCGACCGTATTCGGAACACGTCCGATCGAAACGATCAATTTGTCGAATATTGCCTTTTGCGCAGTACCCTTGTCGTCCGTGTAATTGACCGTCACTTCGCTCTTGCCGCTGGTGATCGCGCCGATCTTCACACCGAGATTGATTACCAGTCCCTGCTTTGTGAATTGTTTGTGCGCTTCCTTTGCAACGGCTTCATCGACCGCGCCAAGAAAAGCCGGCAATGCTTCCAGGATCGTGACGTCCGAACCAAGCCTGCGCCAGACGCTGCCCATTTCCAGCCCGATCACGCCGGCGCCGATCAGGCCCAGACGCTTCGGCACGTCGGTCATTGCGAGTGCACCGGTATTCGACAGCACCAGCTTTTCATCGAAATCCACATTCGGCAATGCGCGCGGCGACGAACCGGTCGCAACGATCACATGCTTTGCCGTGATGCTTTCTTCGACGGTGCCGACAATCTTGATCTCATGTCCATCGGTTTCCGATTTGACGAAGGAGCCGCGACCATGAAAAAACGTTACCTTGTTTTTCTTGAACAGATAAAGAATGCCGTCGTTGTTCTGCTTGACGACCGTATCCTTGCGTCCCAGCATCTTCTTCAGATTCAGCGACACGTCCTTGATATCGATACCATGTTCAACGAATGCGTGATTCGCGTGATCGAAATACTCGGACGATTGCAGCAAGGCTTTCGAAGGAATACAGCCGACATTGGTACACGTCCCCCCTGGTGCCGGGCCGCCCTTGGCGTTCTTCCATTCATCGATGCAAGCTGTCGACAATCCCAGCTGCGCTGCACGAATAGCGGCGACATAGCCACCGGGACCGCCACCGATTACCACGACATCAAAATTCTTCGACATATCGTTTTATCCCGTCAAGGTGAAAAGCGCATGCATGCGATGCGTGCGCTTTCACAAGCCATCATCAGAGATCCAGCAGCAGGCGTGCCGGATCTTCCAGTGCTTCCTTCATCGCCACGAGGCCGAGTACCGCTTCGCGACCGTCGATGATGCGATGGTCGTAGGACAAGGCCAGATAGTTGATCGGACGAATCACGATCTGGCCGTTTTCGACAACCGGACGCTCTTTCGTCGCATGAATACCGAGAATTGCCGATTGCGGTGGATTGATGATCGGCGTCGACAGCATGGAACCGAAAATGCCGCCGTTCGAAATCGAGAACGTACCGCCGGACAAATCGTCCAGCGTCAGCTTGCCGTCCTTTGCCTTGGCACCGAATTCACCGATCTTCTTCTCGATATCGGCAATCGACATCTGATCCGCATCGCGCAGAATCGGCACCACCAGACCGCGTGGCGAACCGACCGCGATGCCGATATCAAAATAGCCGTGGTACACGATATCGTTGCCATCGACGGACGCGTTGATGATCGGATACTTCTTCAGTGCCGCAACTGCCGCCTTGACGAAGAAAGACATGAAGCCGAGTTTGACGCCATGTTCCTTTTCGAACTTGTCCTTGTACTTGGTGCGCAGATCGATGACCGGCTGCATGTTGACTTCATTAAATGTCGTCAGGATGGCATTGCTGGATTGCGATTCAAGCAGGCGCTCTGCAATGCGGGCACGCAGGCGACTCATCGGCACACGTTCTTCCGGCCGATCAGTCAGTTGCACGCTGACCGGCGCTGCAACCTGTTGCAGCGCCTGCTTGGGTGCGGCGGACGGCGCTGCAGATTTTTTCCCAAGCTCATTGATCATGTCGCCCTTTGTCACGCGACCATCCTTGCCGGTCCCTGCAACGTCGGTTGCCACAAGATTGTTCTCGGCCAGCATCTTCGCAGCGGCCGGCATTGCGATACCGCTGGCGGAACCGGATGTTGGTGCCTGGCTGGCAGGAGTTGATGTCGGCGTTGCGGGTGCAGCAGCTGCAGTCGTTGCAGCAGGCGCCGCTTTCCCGGAAGTTGCACCGGCCGAAGCGGATTTGTCCGTATCGATCAATGCAATGACTTCACCGGCGACAACCGTGCTGTTGTCTTCCTTGACGATTTGCGTGATGACGCCGGCATCGGGTGCGGGCAGTTCCAGCACGACCTTGTCGGTTTCGATATCGATCAGATTTTCGTCACGCGCGACGGCATCACCTACTTTTTTATGCCATTGCAGCAGGGTTGCCTCTGCAACCGATTCCGACAATTGCGGAACTTTCACCTCAAGAATTGCCATGTAACTCTCCGTTTCGGTTTGTTCATAACGCCGTCCCGGTATTCGAGGCGGCGCAGGGTCGTTATTTCGTTTGTACAAAACCTTTCAGCTTGGCAAACGCCGCTTCAATCAACGCCTTTTGCTGCGCATAGTGCTTGTCGTAATAGCCGACCGCCGGCGACGCGCTGGCCGGACGTCCTGCATAGGCAAGCTTCTGTCCGTCGTCCATGTTTTCCAGAATATTGTGTTGAATCTGGAACCATGCGCCCTGATTTTGCGGCTCGTCCTGCACCCAAACCAGTTCGTTGGAGTTCGAAAATTTCTTGAGTTCACCCGCAAATGCCTTGTGCGGAAACGGATACAGCTGTTCGACGCGAATGATCGCGACGTCATTCTGTCCGCGCTCCTTGCGCGCGGCCACCAGATCGTAATAAACGCGTCCCGAACAGGCGAGAATGCGTTTGACCTTTTTCGGATCGATCGTCTCGTCCACTTCACCGATGACAGTCTGGAACGATCCTTTCGCAAGATCGCTTAAAGGCGAACCGGCGTCCTTGTTGCGCAACAGCGATTTGGGCGTCAGGATTACCAGCGGTTTGCGGAACAGGCGAATCATCTGTCGGCGCAACAAGTGAAAAATCTGTGCCGCCGTGGTCGGCTGTACCACCTGCATGTTGTTGTCTGCGCACAGTTGTAAAAAACGCTCGGGCCGTGCCGACGAGTGTTCCGGACCCTGTCCTTCATAGCCGTGCGGCAGCATCATCACCAAACCGGAAACACGGCCCCATTTCACTTCTCCGGAACTGATGAACTGATCGATCACAACCTGCGCGCCGTTGACGAAATCGCCGAACTGCGCCTCCCAGATCGCCAGGGTATTCGGATCGGCCGTTGAATAACCGTATTCATAGGCCAGCACCGCTTCTTCCGACAGCACGGAATCGATCACGCGGAACCAGCCTTGCTGGTCGGAGACATTCTGCAAAGGCACATAAGTCCCCGCATCCCACTTTTCACGATTCTGATCGTGCAGGACGGCGTGACGATGGACAAACGTACCGCGCCCAGAATCCTGGCCTGTCAGGCGCACCGCGTATCCGGAACTCACCAATGTCGCATAGGCAAGATGCTCACCCATGCCCCAGTCGAGATTCATTTCACCACGTCCCATCGCGGCACGATCGGCCAGTACTTTCTCCACCAGCGGATGTACCTTGAAGTTCTCGGGAACGGTCGTGATGCGTGCAGATAAACGCTTCAGCTCCGCCAGCGGTACTGCGGTGTCGGCGGCATCGGTCCACTTGCGGTTGAGGAACGGCATCCAGTCGACCGCGTATTTGCTCTTGAAATTGGAAATGACCGGATCGACCGTGTGCTTGCCGGCATCCATCGCATCGCGATAAGCCTTGACCATTTCCTCGCCCTGATCCGCGTCGATCACACCTTGCGTGGACAACTTGTCTGCGTACAGCTTGCGTGTCCCGGGATGCTGCGCGATTTTCTTGTACATCAGCGGTTGCGTCAGCGCCGGCGTGTCCTGCTCGTTGTGACCTAGCTTGCGATAGCAGACGATATCGACAACGATGTCCTTCTTGAATTCGAGCCGGTAATCAAGCGCAATCTGCGCCGCAAACACAACCGCTTCCGGATCGTCGCCGTTGACGTGCAGTACCGGCGCTTCGATCATCTTGGCCACATCGGTGCAGTACAGCGTCGAGCGAGAATCACGTGGATCGGATGTGGTAAAACCGATCTGGTTGTTGATGATGATGTGAACGGTGCCGCCCGTCCCGTAACCACGCGTTTGCGCCAGGTTCAGGGTTTCCATGATGACGCCCTGACCGGCAAATGCCGCATCGCCATGAATCAGGATTGGCAGCACCTGTTGCGAAGGATCGTTGTTGACGTCGTTGTTGCCGCGTCGCTCGATACGCGCACGTACCGACCCCTCCACCACCGGATTGACGATTTCGAGATGTGACGGATTGAACGCCAGCGACAGATGAATCGGCCCACCCGGTGTACTGATATCGGATGAAAATCCCTGGTGATACTTGACGTCACCCGACGGCAAATCATCAACGTGGCGTCCCTCGAATTCGGCAAACAATTCCTGCGGCGTCTTGCCGAGGATGTTGACCAGCACATTCAAGCGGCCGCGATGCGCCATGCCGATCACGATTTCCTGCACGCCTCGTTCGCCGCTGCGCTGCACCACTTCATCCAGCGCCGCGATGAAGCTTTCACTGCCTTCCAGCGAAAAACGTTTCTGTCCGACGTACTTGGTGTGCAGATAACGCTCCAGGCCTTCTGCCGCGGTCAGTCGCTCCAGAATATGTTTTTTCTTTTCGGCGGAAAATGTCGGTGCCGAACGGATGGATTCGAACTTTTCCTGCAACCACAATTTCGGTTTCGGATCGCTGATGTACATGAACTCTGGTCCGATCGACCGGCAGTACGTATCGCGCAGTGCGTTCAGCAAATCGCGCAGCGAGGCCGTCTCCGTCCCGAAATGCGTATTGCTGATATTGAACACGATGTCCATGTCGGCATCGGTAAAACCATAGAATGCCGGTTCCAGCGCCTGAATCGGCGGACGCTCCTGCCGTTGCAGCGGATCGAGATTGGCCCAGTTGTTACCCAGTACGCGATATGCAGCGATCAGCTGCGTGACAGCGACGCGCTTGCGTCCCATCTCGACATCTTCGGACGCGGTAACGGTGCGGATCGGGCCATGCTTGGCGCGTTCGGCGAAGGAAGCGATAACGGATGCATGCGTGACGTCCGGTCGCGTCGAGCCATCGACGGCAGGAACATGCTGCATGGAATCGAAATAGGAACGCCAGTTGTCGGGGACGGAACCGGGATTATCGAGATACGCTTCGTACAATTCTTCCACGTACGGCGCATTCCCTCCAAACAGATAGGAGGTGGAAACCGACTGCTGCATCATCTTGCTCACCTTTCTTCGCGTCTTCGCGAGATTAGCGGGTTATTCAACCTTCCGCGACACGGCCTGACCGGTTAGCGGATTGCACATCAAGTTGTGGGGAAGGACTTTACTCTATAGCGTGAATTGATAGTGAAAACCAGAATAGCATAACTGCACATGTTGCGAGAGACGGCGAAAAGCGCAACGCTTCGATGCACTTTCCGCCTTTTTTCTTACACCAGCATTACTTGCGCCGAATTACCTGCAATGAATTACTTGCGCTTGGAAATTTCGACGACGTCGCGGGTAGTCTGACCGATGAACAACTGACGTGGACGACCGATCTTTTGTTCCGGATCCGAAATCATTTCGTTCCATTGAGCAACCCAGCCGACAGTGCGCGCCATCGCAAAAATACCGGTAAACAGCGAAACCGGAATGCCCAGCGCCGATTGCACGATGCCCGAGTAGAAGTCGACATTCGGGTACAACTTGCGCGACACGAAGTATTCATCTTCCAGTGCGATGCGTTCGAGTTCCATTGCCAGCTTGAACAACGGATCGTCATGCAGACCCAGTTCATTCAGGACTTCGTGGCAGGTTTCACGCATCAGCTTGGCGCGTGGGTCGAAGTTCTTGTACACGCGATGACCGAAGCCCATCAGCTTGAAGCCCGAATTCTTGTCCTTGGCTTTTGCCAGGAATTCCGGAATGCGGTCGACCGTGCCGATTTCCTTCAGCATGTTCAATGCGGCTTCGTTCGCACCGCCGTGTGCAGGGCCCCACAGACAGGCGATACCGGCTGCGATACACGCAAATGGATTTGCGCCCGACGAACCGGACAGACGTACGGTCGAGGTCGATGCATTCTGCTCGTGATCGGCATGCAGAATCAGGATACGATCCAGCGCGCGTACCAGCACGTCATTGATCTTGTACTCTTCGCTCGGCGTCGAGAACATCATGTGCATGAAGTTCGCGCTGTACGACAGATCGTTGCGTGGATAAACGAATGGATGGCCGATCGAATACTTGTACGACATCGCCACCAGCGTCGGCATCTTCGCGATCAGGCGAATTGCAGAAACTTCGCGGTGATGCGGATCGTTGATGTCCAGCGAATCATGATAGAACGATGCCAGCGCACCGACAGTGCCAACCAGCACCGACATCGGATGCGCATCACGGCGGAAACCGCGGAAGAAGAATTGCATCTGCTCGTGCAACATCGTGTGTTTGCTGACCGTGTTGACGAATTCCTTCTTCTGGGCAGCAGTCGGCAGTTCGCCTTTCAGCAGCAGATAGCTGGTTTCCAGGAAGTCGCAATTGACAGCCAATTGCTCGATCGGATAACCGCGATACAGCAGTTCGCCCTTGTCACCGTCGATATAGGTAATGGTCGAATCGCACGACGCGGTCGACATGAAGCCCGGGTCGTACGTGAACTTGCCGCTGGTGCCGTACAGCTTGCGGATATCGATGACATCTGGACCAATGGTTCCCTTGTAGATCGGCAACTCCACGGATGGCGAGCCGTCGGAAAACGACAGCGTGGCTTTGGCGTCAGATTGTGAGTGAGGCATGGCTCTTCCTTCTAGTAACGTAGGATTCAATCCCAATTTAAAAACCTTCGAGGCGCGCTAGATTGCACGCATTCTTGCCAACAGTGCCCGGACTTGAGGCAGATCGCTCTCGCCTTCCGGTTCATTCCGCGCAAGCAGCAAGTTCAGCAAATCGTTGTCCGGCAGTTCCATCAATATTGAAAAGGCTTCCACCTCTTCATCCGTCATCGTTTCCTCGTGCGCATCCAGAAAACGTGTGATGATCAAATCATTTTCAAGCAGGCCGCGACGTCCCCGCCATCTAAGGCGCGCACGCTTCACCGGATCTGCCTGATGGGTCGTCAGCGACATGGCATCCACCTTCTGCATTTTTCCATGTCATTTCCTGCGAAGAAAAGAATGGTAGCGAAGCATGCTCAGCGCATGTAATTCGCCGAATCCAGCGCCTAGACTGCCCGACGCACCATCAATTCCTTGATTTTGCCGATCGCGCGGGTCGGGTTCAGTCCTTTCGGACATACGTCCACGCAATTCATGATCGTATGGCACCGGAAGAGCCGATATGGATCTTCCAGATTATCCAGACGTTCGCCGGTTGCATGATCCCTGCTGTCGGCGATGAAGCGGTATGCCTGCAACAACCCTGCCGGCCCGACAAACTTGTCAGGATTCCACCAAAACGACGGGCATGACGTCGAGCAGCAGGCACATAGTATACATTCGTACAGGCCATCGAGCTCTTCACGCTCGGTTGGCGTCTGCAGGCGCTCCTTCTCGGGCGCAATTGTATCGTTAATCAGGAACGGCTTGATCGAATCGTACTGCTTGAAGAATTGCGTCATGTCCACGATCAGGTCGCGGATCACCGGCAGGCCGGGCAACGGCCGCAGCACGATCGGTTCGGTCAGTTCGTTCAGATTGGTGATACAGGCCAGGCCGTTCTTGCCGTTGATGTTCATTGCATCCGAGCCGCACACGCCTTCACGGCACGAGCGGCGCAACGATAGCGAGTCGTCAACGTTGGCCTTGATACGCTGCAAGGCATCGAGCAGCATCTTGTCGTGCGGGTGCAGTTCGACCGTCACGTCCTGCATGTACGGCTTCGCATCCTTGTCCGGATCGTAGCGGTAAATCTGTAGTCTGATTGTCCGTGCCATGTCTTTGACCTTAGAAAGTACGTGGTTTCGGCTTGAAAGTGTCGACCGTCAGCGGTTGCGTGACGACCGGCTTGTATTCGAGACGATTGCCTTCGGAAAAATACAGCGAATGCTTCAGCCAGTTTACGTCGTCGCGCTGTTCGTAATCGCGATGGGCATGCGCACCGCGTGATTCCTTGCGGGCGGCGGCAGCGTGAATGGTGGCCTTGGCAGTTTCGATCAAATTGTCCAGTTCCAATGCCTCGATACGCGCGGTGTTGAATACCTTGGACTTGTCCTTGAACGACACATGCTTGCGACGCTCATCCAGTTCCATGATTTTCTTGACGCCGGTCTGCAGCAATTCGTCGGTGCGGAACACACCGCAATATTGCTGCATCGTCGAGCGGATATCGTTGGCGACGTCCTGCACGCGCTCGGAACCGGTATTGCTTTCCAGCTTTGCCAGTCGTGACAGCGCCAGATCGGCAGCATCGGCCGGCAGTGGAATGTGTTCACGCCGCGTCAGATTGCTGCGCACGATGTGATTGCCTGCGGCACGACCGAACACCAGTAGATCAAGCAGCGAATTGGTGCCGAGACGATTGGCACCGTGCACCGAAACGCAGGCGCATTCGCCGATCGCATACAAACCGTTGATCACCGAATTCGGATTGCCGTTGCGCGGCGCTACCACCTGCCCGTGAATATTGGTCGGGATACCGCCCATCTGATAGTGAATCGTCGGCACCACCGGAATCGGTTCGCGCGTCGCATCGACGTTCGCAAACTTGTGCGCGATTTCCAGAATCGATGGCAGACGACGTCGGATCGTGTCGGCGCCGATGTGACGCAAATCGAGCAGCACGTGATCCTTGTGCGGACCGACGCCGCGACCTTCCTTGATTTCCTGATCCATCGAGCGCGATACGAAGTCACGCGGCGCCAGATCCTTCAACGTCGGTGCATAACGCTCCATGAAACGTTCGCCGTTGCTGTTGACAAGAATACCGCCCTCGCCGCGCACGCCTTCGGTGATCAGCACGCCCGCACCGGCCACACCGGTCGGATGGAACTGCCAGAATTCCATGTCTTCCAGCGGCAGGCCGGCACGCGCCGCCATGCCCATGCCATCGCCGGTATTGATGAACGCATTGGTTGATGCCGCCCAGATGCGCCCTGCACCGCCGGTTGCCAGCAATGTGGTTTTCGCCTGCAGGATCATGACTTCGCCGGTTTCCATCTCCAGCGCGACGACACCGATCACGTCACCATCCGCGTCGCGCATCAGGTCGATCGCCATCCATTCAACGAAGAAATGCGTGTGCGCGCGAACATTGCGCTGATACAGCGTATGCAACATTGCGTGACCGGTACGATCGGCGGCGGCACAGGCACGCTGCACCGGCTTCTCGCCGAAATTCGCGGTGTGTCCGCCGAACGGACGCTGATAAATGGTGCCGTCCGCATTGCGATCGAACGGCATACCGAAATGTTCGAGTTCGTAGACAACCTTGGGCGCTTCGCGGCACATGAATTCGATCGCATCCTGGTCACCCAGATAATCCGAGCCCTTGATGGTATCGAACATGTGCCAGTACCAGTTGTCCTCGGCCATGTTTCCGAGCGACGCACCGATACCGCCCTGTGCCGCTACCGTATGCGAACGTGTCGGGAAAACCTTCGACAGCACCGCAACGCTCAGCCCTGCTTCGGCAAGCTGCAGCGATGCACGCATGCCGGAACCGCCGGCACCGACGATGATGGCGTCGAAATGTCGAACCGGAACACTCGATTTGATTGCTGCCACGTTAGGCTCTCCAAAGAATCTGCGCGGCCCAGCCGGCGCATGCGACAAGCCACACAACCGTCGCGACTTCCAGCGCGAGACGGATCGAAACCGGTTTGATGTAATCCATCCAGATATCGCGCATGCCAACCCATGCGTGATAGAACAAGGCGAGGAATGTGACGAACGTCAGCATCTTGAACCACTGCTGCGCGAACAATCCGGCCCAGCCTTCGTAGCTGAAATCGCCGGCGATCAGAAAGGTGACCAGCAATACCAGCGTGTAGAAAACGATGACGATCGCGGTGATGCGCTGCGCGAGCCAGTCCTTCAGTCCGTAGTGCGCACCGACGACGAGCCGATGCGGTCCGATATTGTCATTTGCCATCAGAATGCTCCAAACAGTTTGAGGGCGACAATCAGCGTCAGCGGCAGGCTGATCGCGAAGACGATGACGGACGATTTTCTGGCCTTGTCCTTGTCCAGCCCGATATGGATATCCATCAACAGATAGCGGATGCCGGCACAAAGGTGATGCAGGTAGGCCCACGATAACGCAAGGATCAGCAATTTGACGAACCAGTGCGACGCAATGCCCTTGAAGTATTCAAACGAGATTTCTGACATCAGGCTCTTGTCCAGCATCAGCAGGACAAACGGCAGCAACAGAAACATCAGTGCGCCGCTGACCCGATGCAAAATCGACAGGAAACCGGCCAATGGAAGGCGATAACGTGCAATATCGACGATATTGATATTGCGGAATTGCGGCTTGCCGGTTTTGACTGGCTCAGACATGGTGTGATTTTCCCGAATGAGATGAACATGCAATTTTCACCGATTTTGAAATACCGCACCATTCAATTTTCGTGACATTCCCGATGCAAGGAAAATTTTTCATCGAAAGATTTTTCATCGTCAGCTCAATTCGTTTTCATAGTGATGGCCGTTCGTCACATACAAGGACCGGCGCACTTCAACCGGCTTGTCACTATAAGTAAACGACAGTCGGTTCACGCTGAGCAGCGGCGTATTGACCGCAATGCCGAGCAACTCGGCAGCATGCGCATCGGCCGCAACTGCACGAATATTTTCAACTGCGCGAATCATTTGCGTACCGAATTCGGTTTCCAGCAACGCGTACATCGGGCCCTTGTACTGCAACATGCGCTCGACCGACAAGCCCTTGAACAACATGCCCGGCAACCAGAGTTCTTCCAGAATGGTAGGCGCGCCGTCAAACGACTGCATGCGCTTCATGAAGACGACCGAATCGCCGGTCTTGATGTCGAGTTGACGCGCGATATCCGCCGACGCACGGAGGCGCTTGGCTTCAATGATGACGTTATCGGGATACTGGGCGTCGCCGACATCAGGCTTCAGACGCAAAAAACGGAACTGCGCACGCGCTTCCTGATGGGTGGCGACAAACGTGCCCTTGCCTTGCCGGCGTACGACGAGATTTTCAGCAGCCAGTTCGTCGATGGCTTTACGTACGGTTCCCTGGCTGACCTTGAAGCGCGCCGCCAGTTCCATTTCGCTCGGAATCAGCTCGCCGGCACGCCACTCGCCTGACTGCAGGTTCTGCATGATCAGTGTCTTGATTTGCTGATAAAGAGGACTGAAAGTCGGCGAAGAACCGGGCGCCGCAGTCCCTGCCGAAGGAGGCGCCGCGTTACTCGACGATGAAGACTGGGCGGAGGTCATGGAACGGATTTCACCACAAAAAGCGTTATCCGTCCAGCAAAACTCTCAATTAATATGTCTTATATAAGACATAAGATACATATTGACAGCAATACATCCAGCCACTACACTCGCGGCACGATCAATCTCGCCGCACAGCACGAGTCGCAACCCCCAGTCATTCGGCAAGCTCATGCAATGCCGCAGGACAAACCAGACGAGTTGTCCGCTGACTTCCTTGGTATTCGACTGTATCATTGCGCGACGCGAATTTTTTCCCGAAATCCGCATCATCGATTTCATCATTCTCTTGGAGATTCAACATGGCTAAAGCCCCCATGCGTGTTGCCGTTACCGGCGCCGCCGGCCAGATCGGCTACTCGCTTCTTTTCCGTATCGCCAACGGCGACATGCTGGGCAAAGACCAGCCGGTGATCCTGCAACTGCTGGAAATCGCCGACGAAAAAGCACAGAAAGCGCTGAAAGGCGTGATGATGGAAATCGACGATTGCGCATTCCCGCTGCTGGCCGGCATGACCGCGCACAGCGATGCGATGACTGCATTCAAGGATGCCGACGTTGCCCTGCTGGTCGGCGCACGTCCGCGCGGCCCTGGCATGGAACGCAAGGATCTGCTCGAAGCCAACGCACAGATCTTCACGGTACAAGGCAAGGCGCTCGACGCCGTCGCGTCGCGCAATGTCAAGGTGCTGGTTGTCGGCAACCCTGCCAACACCAATGCCTACATCGCGATGAAATCGGCGCCTAGCCTGCCAGCCAAGAACTTCACCGCCATGCTGCGCCTGGATCACAACCGCGCGCTGTCGCAAGTCGCGGCAAAGACCGGCAAGCCAGTTACGGCCATTGAAAAACTCTGCGTCTGGGGCAACCACTCGCCGACGATGTATCCGGATTACCGCTTCGCCACGATCGATGGCAAATCGGTCAAGGAAGCCATCAACGATGACGTCTGGAACAAGGACGTCTTCCTGCCGACCGTCGGCAAACGCGGCGCCGCCATCATCGATGCGCGCGGCCTGTCGTCGGCGGCCTCGGCTGCCAATGCAGCAATCGATCACGTGCGTGACTGGGTGCTCGGTACCAACGGCAAATGGACCACGATGGGCATTCCATCCGATGGTTCCTACGGCATTCCGAAAGACACGATCTTCGGTTTCCCGGTCACCACCGAAAATGGCGAATACAAGATCGTGCAAGGTCTGGATATCGATGCATTCTCGCAAGAGCGCATCAACCTGACCCTGAAGGAACTGCTAGAAGAACGCGAAGGCGTCAAACACCTGCTCGCTTGATGTCCTGACGATGAATGGGCAGGCTCGCATGTCCATTCATCACCCCAGCCAGCCTGAATGCAAGCCACATAACACGCCTCACATGCGCCCTTCCGAAGTCCTTTTTCAAGGCACGTGCCCGCCGGTTTCCATTCCGGCATGCGATCACTATGCCGGCTCCGAAAAGCTGATGCGCAAATCGCTGGCGCTGCAACATGAACTGGGACCGGTGTTCGACATTACCTTCGATTGCGAAGACGGCGCCGCCCACGGCAACGAGGAGGCGCATGCCCATATGCTGGGCGCACTAATTGCCAGTGACGACAATCGCTTCGGTCGCATCGGCGCGCGTGTACATGACGTCACCAGCGCATTCTTCGAGCAGGACATTGCCATCATCCTGCAACACGCCGCGCAGAAAATCGCCTATCTGGTCGTCCCGAAAGTCGAAAGCGTGATTGACGTGAGAAATGCAGTTGCCCTGATCAATCAGCATGCAAAAAAACAGGGCCGCGACAATCTTCCCGTGCACGTTCTGATCGAGACGCACGGGGCGCTGGCCGACGTGCATGACATCGCGGTGTTGCCGCAGGTGGAATGCCTGTCGTTCGGCGTGATGGATTTCGTTTCCGCTCACTACGGCGCCATTCCCGGAAACGCCATGCGTTCGCCCGGCCAGTTCACGCATCCGCTGGTCATGCGCGCCAAACTGGAAATCGCGGCAGCCTGCCATGCTCACGGAAAAACGCCGTCGCACAACGTCACGACGGAAATCGCCGATACCGCCATCGTTGCCGACGACGCACGTCGCGCCGCCGATGAATGCGGCTACACACGGATGTGGAGCATTCATCCAAACCAGATTCGCCCCATTCTCGCCTCCTTTGCTCCGCAGCTTTCTGAAGTAAACGAAGCGACTGCAATCCTGTCGCAAGCCCAGGCGGTGAAATGGGGTCCGATACAACACGACGGCAAACTGCACGACCGCGCCAGTTATCGTTATTACTGGACGATCCTGCAGCGTGCCCGGACCAGCGGCATGGCATTGCCTGCGGCCGCACAAACAATTTTATGAATCCTTCTGTCCGGACAAGCAATATTCGGACAGAATCACCAAAAACCAATGGAGATTCCCGCATGAACAAACTGCTCTGCACCCTTCTGCTGATCGGCATGTCGTCCGTACCCGCCTTCGCACAATCGACGCCCCCGGCGCCAACAGCAAAAAAGGAAGCCGCGAAAAAACCGGTGAAGAAAACCGTCAAGAAAGCTGCCCCTGCGGCGGCGGCAGCGGCTGGTGGCGCACTGGTTGCCGATGAAAACGAAGAAGACCTCGGCGAAGCCAATATCGAAGGCTCGACCGTGACCGACTATCAATGCGAACTCGGCAACAAGATCACGACGTACACGAACGAAGCCGACGACAAGTACATGGCGATCCGCTGGAAGAATTCTGTGCATCGCCTGCGCCGCGTCGGCACCAGTACCGGCGCCAACCGTTTCGAGAATCGCAAATACGGCCTGGTCTGGATCAACATTCCATCGAAAGCGATGCTGCTCGATTCCCGCAAAGGCCAGCAACTGGCAAACGAATGCCGCAATGCGGAACAGCAAAAGGCATTCGCGGCAAAGCGTGGATAAATGTGGATAGACGTGGATAAGCATCGTCTTGCGTCGTCCTTCCCGATGATTACGATGCTGCACCAACCACAGAAGCACGCCGTTTAACGTATCAGCTATTCAGCACCATTCAGCATTAAGGAGAAATCATGTCGCGCAACTCATTGGATACGCTCAAGGAATTCACTATTTCGGGAGCCCGCAAAGGCGCGTTTTACTCGTTGCCGGCTCTGGGCAAGAAACTGGGCGTGGATGTCTCCCGCCTACCGGTATCGATCCGCATCGTGCTGGAATCCGTGCTGCGCAATTGCGACGGCAAGAAGGTCACCGACGAACACGTGCGCCAGCTTGCGAGCTGGGCACCGAACGCCGCACGCACCGACGAAATCCCCTTCATCGTCGCACGCGTCGTGCTGCAGGATTTTACCGGTGTGCCATTGCTGGCCGATCTGGCTGCGATGCGCAATGTCGCCGGCAAACTGGGCAAGAATCCGAAAAATATCGAACCGCTGGTGCCGGTCGATCTCGTCGTCGATCACTCGGTGCAGATCGATCATTTCCGCGAAAAAAATGCGCTCGACCTCAACATGAAGCTGGAATTCAAGCGCAACAACGAACGCTACCAGTTCATGAAATGGGGCATGCAAGCCTTCGACACGTTCGGCGTCGTGCCGCCGGGCTTCGGCCTCGTGCACCAGGTCAACCTCGAATATCTTGCCCGCGGCGTGCATCAACGCAATGACGGCGGCAAGACCGATGTCTACTATCCGGACACACTGGTCGGCACCGATTCGCATACCACCATGATCAACGGTATCGGCGTGGTCGGCTGGGGCGTCGGCGGCATCGAGGCGGAAGCCGGCATGCTGGGTCAACCGGTTTACTTCCTGACACCGGACGTGGTCGGCGTCAACCTGACCGGCGCATTGCGCGGCGGCGTGACCGCGACCGATCTGGTGCTGACGATTACCGAACTGCTGCGCAAGGAAAAAGTCGTCGGCAAGTTCGTCGAATTCTTCGGCGAAGGCACCGAATCACTGTCGCTGACCGACCGTGCAACGATCGCCAACATGGCGCCCGAATACGGCGCGACGATGGGCTTCTTCCCGGTCGACGATGCCACCATCGATTACTTCAAGGGTACCGGCCGCACGAAAGAGGAGATCGATGCGTTCGCGGCTTATTTCAAGGCGCAGAATCTGTACGGTGTGCCGAAATCCGGCGAGATCGACTACACGCATGTCGTCGCACTCGACCTCGGTTCGGTTGCACCGTCGCTGGCCGGTCCGAAACGCCCACAGGATCGTATCGAGATCGGCCACGTCAAGCAGCAGTTCGCCGACCTGTTCGTCAAGCCGGTCGCCGAAAACGGCTTCAACAAGAAAGCCGAAGATCTGAACACCAGCTACACGAATGCCGACGGCGTCGCCGTCAAGAACGGCGACATCCTGATCGCTGCCATCACCTCGTGCACGAACACGTCCAATCCGAGCGTATTGCTGACCGCCGGCCTGCTGGCGAAGAAAGCAGTCGAAGCAGGCCTGGAAGTCGCTCCGCACATCAAGACGTCGCTCGCGCCGGGTTCGCGCATCGTCACGCAGTATCTGGAAGAAGCCGGCCTGCTCTCCTATCTCGAAAAACTCGGCTTCGGCCTGACGGCGTACGGTTGCACGACCTGCATCGGTAACGCAGGTGATCTGACGCCGGCGATGAACGAAGCCATCACGAAGAACGATCTGGTGGCTGCCGCTGTATTGTCCGGCAACCGCAACTTCGAAGCGCGCATTCATCCGAACATCCGCGCCAACTTCCTCGCATCACCACCACTCGTCGTCGCCTACGCGATTGCCGGCACGGTCACACGCGATCTGATGACCGAACCGGTCGGTCGCGGCAAAGGCAAGGATGGCAAACCGCGCGACATCTATCTGGGCGACATCTGGCCGACGTCGCAGGAAGTCGAGAAGCTGATGAAGTACGCGATGAATGCGAAGAACTTCAAGGACAACTACGCACAGGTCAAAACCAAACCCGGCAAGCTGTGGGAAGGCATCACGGGCGTCGCCGAAGGCCAGGTCTACAACTGGCCGGAATCGACCTATATCGCGGAACCGCCGTTCTTTGCCGACTTCACAATGGAGCCAAAGGCGGCCGCAACCTCGATCAAGGGCGCGCGCGCGCTCGGCGTGTTCGGCGACTCGATCACGACCGACCACATCTCCCCTGCCGGTTCGATCAAGGACAGCAGCCCGGCGGGCAAATGGCTGACAGAACACGGCGTATTGAAGGCCGACTTCAACTCGTATGGTTCACGCCGCGGCAATCACGAAATCATGATGCGTGGCACCTTCGCCAACGTGCGTATCAAGAATCTGATGATTCCACTGAAGCCTGATGGCTCGCGCGTTGAAGGCGGCATCACCCGATTCCAGCCGAGCGGCGAAGAAATGTCGATCTACGATGCCGCGATGCGTTATCAGAACGCGGGCACGCCGACGATGGTGTTTGCGGGTGAAGAATATGGCACCGGCTCTTCGCGCGACTGGGCTGCAAAAGGTACGCAACTACTGGGCGTAAAAGCCGTCATCGCGCGTTCGTACGAACGTATCCATCGTTCCAACCTGGTTGGCATGGGCGTGCTGCCGCTGCAGTTCATTGGCGACGACAGCGTCACAACACTCGGCATCAACGGGGATGAAACGTTTGACCTGAAAGGCCTGGAAGGCACAATCGTGCCACAGCAGGAAGTCACGCTGGTCATCCATCGCAACAACGGCAAAACGCAAGAAGTCAAGGTGTTGCTGCGTATCGATACGCCGATCGAAGTCGATTACTACAAGCACGGCGGCATTCTGCCATTCGTGCTGCGTCAGTTGCTGGCCGCATAGTCGTCGTTGTGCAGCACATCCGTCAGGATGTGCGAACAGCAGTCCCGAAGCCGCATGTCTTTCGCATGCGGCTTTTTCTTGTGCAGGTGCTTTCGAGCGCGTGAAGAACATCCTGCCGTCACAGACAGCTTATCCACTACAATAGGCCTCCACTGCCTATCATCACACTCCCCATGCGCCGTCCTTTCAAAACTGCTACCCAGAAACTATCGGCCGATAGCCTGCGATTGAACGCTTTCGCACAGGCGATTGCTCAGGCCGCCAGTCGGCTGGAAGAACGTTACTGGGAAAGCCAGCTGGATGTCCTGTTGCGCAAACTGCTGCGCAACCATCATCAGGACGTAATCGAAAGTTCGCTCGATCATTTGTTCAAGCAGGAATCCGACGCCTACGACGCGCTGATGGAAAACGTCGAGGCGGCCAGCGAGTCCTGCATCGTCGAGCTGAACGGCACAAGCTACGACGCGTTGCTGATCGCGATGCCGATTCTGGCATGGACGCGCTTCTCGATCGCGTCGGGTCCGATTCCTGCCGACATGGTGATGACCCTGTCTGCCCATCTGCATGCGCATGTGCTGGCGCCGGATACCAAGCTGGCAATGGCTCCGACGCTGTTCTCCATCGATCAGTTGCCGCGTACGCATGCCGACACCTTCGCGCTGACGCAGCAAATGACACAAGCCGCATTGAAAGATGCACCGGTAAAGAACTCACCGCATGCGGCGGAAACTGCCCCCTTTCTCGCCGACACGCGTTACCTGCTGGCCGTTGTCGCTGCACCAGCCGGCGAAGCGCTGTTCCGCTGGCAGGCGTCGTCCAATCCGACGGAACGTGATGAAGCGCTGTCGCAATGGAATACGCAAGCCATGCCGAACATTGCGCGTCTGCTGCCGGGTTGCGGCATCGAACTGCTGCTGCCGGAAGCGTATTTTGTTGCCTGCCGCGAAGGCGATCGTCTGATTCGTCCGGCGTCGATTCGTGCCGCCGTCCATTATCTGACGCACACGCTCACTATCGAACCGGACGCATTGCAGGCTGTTATCGGCAGTTTCGGCGAAGAAGAAGCCGAAGGACGCGTCGACGAATACAGGATCGGATTCTCCCTCTCAGGCGAACCGGATATCTTGTATGGCGTTGTATGGCCGCTGTACGGCCAGGAGGACGACGACGAATTGCAGTATCGCGTCGTTGAAACCCCGACCGATCCACTGCTGTCTAGCGTCGTCGAACGCAAATCTCCGATCGAGGAAATTTTCGCTCTGCTGGAAGAATGCGGCGTCGTGCACGTGAAGCGACATGCAGAATTGTTTTCGATGGAGTTCTGCGACGATTGCGGATCACCGCTGTTTCCGGACATGGAAGCCGAATTGGTCCATGCCGAAATGCCGGAAGATGCACCAGCCGGAACAGCGCACCTCCACTAAACATTGCGCCTTGCCGATTCAACGTCAGAGGCGCACGTCGGTTCTACCAGCGTTACCAGCGTGTAAAGGGATGACGCAAAAGGCTGGCGTTGAAGTAACGCACATCGCCAGTGACTTCCTCACCGATCCAGTCTGGTAGCGCAAACGTCTGCGCTTCGCTTTCCAGTTCGATCTCGGCGACAACCAGTCCCTGATTGTCGCCAAAGAATTCATCGATTTCCCACAACATGCCTTCGTGTGTCACGCACGTACGCGTCTTTTCGATCAACGGTCGTTCGCATAGTTCGCTCAATAACGCATCGGCTTCATCCAGTGGAATCGGATACTCCCATTCACCGCGACTGAAACCGTGCGAGCGTCCCTTGATTGTCAGTGTTGCCGTCTTTCCTTCGACGCGCACACGAACAGTACGATCCGCATGCGTTGACAGATAACCCTGGCGCATCGAAACGGTCGTCCCTAATGTTTTCCATGCGTTGCTGCGTACCAGGAATTTCCGCTCGATCTCCACACTCATCGCGCGCTCAGCATGACGTTGTCCAGTATCGGACGCAGCATGTCGCGTCCCAGTTGCGCACTGCGGGCGCCGTTCCAGCCGACCTTGTGATCGGGCAGACGCGCATTGTCCTTGAACGGCATTTCCAGCGTCAGCGACACGCATTTGAATGTGTGCCCCATGTATTTGGATGCAAGCTTCAGCATTTCTGCACGATATTTCCCTGATGAATAACCGAACTCTGTCTGGAAGTCTTCACTGGCGCGGAGAAAACCGTTGATGAAAGCCTGTTGTTCTTCTGCCTGTTGCGCAGTAAAACCTTCCAGCATTTCGCTGCCGGCAACGAAGACATACGGCAATCCTTCATCGCCGTGGATATCAAGAAACAGATCGCATCCCGTCTGGTGTATCCGGTTCCGGACATGGAAAACCTCCGGGCTGCGATCCAGTGACGGTTCCATCCATTCACGATTCAGATTGGCGCCTGTCGCATTCGTGCGCAGATTGCCATTGACGGCGCCATCCGGATTCATGTTCGGCACGATATGGAAGACGGCATGCTGCAGCAGCTTCTGCGCAACCGTATTCTGCGGATCGAGCAACGCCTCGATCATGCCTTCCGCAAACCATTCGGCCATTGATTCGCCAGGATGCTGGCGTGCAATGACCCAGATTTTTCTCTTCGCCGTTGCATCGCCGATAACCAGCATATCCAGATCGCGACCTTCGACCGTGCTGCCCAGATTCTCGATGCGTGCCAATGACGAGGTCTGCGCCCGTCCGAGCAAAGCCAGATGTCGTTCCCAGGAATACGGTTCGAAGTAAGCGTAATAAATGCTGTCGTGTTGCGGTGTGTGCGCAATCGTCAGTACATTGCCCTCAAATGCCGTCGGCACGCGAAACCAGTTCTCCCGATCGTAACTGGCCACTGCACGATAATCCTTCCAGCCGTCCGGATAAGTCGACTCGCCGGCATTCAGGATGCGCATCGTGCATCGCTCGCCACGTGCACCTTGCAATCGAAAATAAAACCATTGCGAAATATCGGCATGGTTGTCCTTGCGCAACCGCAAATCAATCGCGTGTGGCTTGTCCGCTTGCACAATCTCGATTGCGCCAGCGTCAAAACGGGAACTGATTCTGATGGGCATCGCTTCCTTCAATGATTGATACAGCCGTCCGTGTCGCTATTGATAGCGACGGCATTGGCGAAAAGATCGATTGTAGGGGATTTCGTGCTTGCCTGAACGGCTGGAGTTGTCGCACATCGTTGTTGCCACGCGCGCCAAACAGGAATTGGTGCCGGTATATTTTCGAACCGCCGGCTCCGGTAATTGTTGATGGAATTATATGGAGCCAGACATGCCTGGAATATCGGCAAATGCCTGATTGTGCTGTAGGAAAAAGGGAGATTTATTTGAGAAAAATTCAAAAGAAATAAATCGCACCGCGGAAGGATCCTGCGTTACGAAGATGCGCTTCAGAACGATTCAAGCCAGACCAAATTCCTTCAATGCCGGCTGCAGGTTGGCATTCTTGTGGCCGGAGCGCGTCAGCTTGATCAAAGCAAATCGCTGTAAATCGTTCAGGGCAGTCCACTGGGACAACGTCATGCCTGGCAGCGATAAATCATTCAATGTATCGATCACGCTCTGCGGTATCGCCTGCATGCTTTTCCACGCAGGGCATGGATCGATGTCGACATGTTCGATTACTGCATCGGGATTGTCTGCATGCGGGTCCAGCATTTGTGCGAGACGCGCACGAAACGCTGCGCGCTCCGGCTCCGATGCACAAGGCAACATCACCAGCTCTTCACGCTCGTCGCGACTCAATGTAATCCAACCAGTCAGCGAAATACGCATACCGCACGCATCCAGATTGAAACGCATGATCATCGGAATCCGCCGCAAGGGATAACGACCATCCTGTTCGAAATCAAAAAGCGCCATCATGATGCGATGACGCCCGGCGAACTATCCGCCTGTCTTGTCGTGCTTGTCGTCCAGATGTTCGCCCAGCTTGTTTTCATTATCCTGTTCCAGATTGTCCGCTGCTTTTGCACGCGGATCGTTTTTGTAACCCGGCGTGGTCGGCTTTGCCGGTTTCTCCGTTGTCGGCTTGTCGTTAGGCGTCGTCATTTTCAATCTCCTTTCACTATGTCGGGTTGACATGAAATAACTATACCGATTCGAAAATGACATCGATGTCGGCAGAGCGCCCGATCGATGTAGGAAATCCGCACATTTCCTAGTCGAAACCGTGCTTCTTCAAAATCTGCTGCGCAACCGGACTCATCACGAAGCGGACAAAATCCTGCCCGTTTTTCGACCTCACTCCGGCAGCGATTCCATATGCGCTACGCACATTCAACGCATCCGGAATACGCACGACATCCAGTTCGGGTAACGCTTTCTTCGTGACGACCGCATTCGTGCAGTACATGATGTAGACATCCGCACGATCGTTCTCAAATGCCGTGATGTACGGCAGCTTCTCACCCGAAGCCGGTGCATTCGCACCTGACAGCTTGAGCGCCTTCGCATCGAGCAATGCATAAAATCCCGGCCGCGCCTTGTCTGCATTTCGGAAAAACTGCCATGTGTAATCGCCCATCGGGTCGCTGACCGGTGTCGATGTTGCGACACGTACCGAAGGTTTGTTCAACACATCGAGCACGTTGTTTTCTCTCAAGCCGAATTCCGGTCGGCCGATTACACACAGATCGTTATGCGTAAATATCTGCGTTGTTCCCAGCAGGCCTTTCTGCGCCAGGACGTCCGTATGCTCGATCGAGGCAGAAGCAAAGACGTCGACGATGGCACCGGCTTCGATTTCCTGACGTAGTTTTCCGGAAGGCCCGTATTTTGCGTTAAATACCGCACCGCCCTGTGCACGATAAGTCTGGATAATTTCATCCATCGCCGTTTTCAGGCTGCCGGCGGCAACAAGAACCGCACCTTCGGATCTGGCATCCTGGGCCTGTACATTGCCGGAAAATGATTGCACTGCCACGATGACTCCGATTACCCACAGGTTGACGAGATTTTTCATGTTCATCCAGGAAAGGAATAGTCGACGGTCGATTTACGGCACATCATGGTACGCGTGCCGCCGCTTTGCGCCAATATGAACAGATTTGCATAACCGCAGGCTGAAACGGTCTGAAAAACCACCGAAGGGCTCGGCTATCATAGCCGAACACAGGAATGCGGCCGCGCCCCATTCCGGCGACAAAAAAGGGGGACAAATCGATGGAGCTTTTGAAGACATTGGCCGATTATCTGACCGAACGCAGCTTGAAGCTGACCACGGCTGAATCCTGTACGTCCGGCTTGATCGCTTCGATGCTGGGCGATTGTGAAGGATGCGGCGCATGGCTGGAATGCGGTTTTGTCACTTACTCCCCCGAAGCAAAAACCGCGTTGCTCGGCGTGCATCCCGAAACCATCCGGCAGCATGGCCTCACCAGCATCGCCGTCGCCGTTGAAATGGCTGAAGGTGCATTGAGAAAAAGCGGCACCCACATCGCTATCGCCAATACCGGTGTTGCCGGTCCGGACGCCGCAGAGGACGGCACACCACCTGGCACTGTCTGTCTCGCATGGGCCTGCAGCAATGGCACTGCCATGCGCAGCTACAGCGAAACCAGACAATTCAGTGGCGACCGCAATACCGTCAGAAAATCCGCTGCCCGTTACGCGATAGAACGCACGTTGTTCTATCATCGCCTGTGGCAACAGGAGCATGCCAAATCCTGAACGAATCAGAGGAACAGAACGTGATTACAACTGACATCGACCCGACACAGCAGGAAATCATGGATGCGCTGAAAGTTCTGCACGCATTCAATCCTTCCGCAGAAATCGTCCGCCGCACCACATTTCTCACTGATCAACTGATCGAGCATGACAAGCATTCTCTGGTGCTGGGCATCAGCGGCGGCGTCGATTCGCTGGTCGCGGGTTATCTGTGCCGTCATGCGGCTGAACAGGCCAAAGGACACGGCAGGCAGGCCGATTTCATTGCCTTGCGTCTTCCGTATGGCCAGCAGGCCGACGAGGAAGCTGCACAGCGCGCACTGAAACTGATCGAACCGCACCGCGTTCTGACGATCGACATCAAGCCGGCCGCGGATGCCATGCTCCAGCAACTACGCGATGCAGGACAGACTTTTGAAAATGCCGCACACGAGGATTTCATACTCGGCAATATCAAGGCACGGCAGCGCATGATTGCCCATTATTCGGTGGCCGGCGCGACGAGCGGGCTTGTCGTTGGCACCGATCATGCGGCGGAAGCATTGATGGGTTTCTTTACCAAGTTCGGTGACGGAGCCGCCGACGTCGCACCGTTGTACGGTCTTAACAAGCATCAGGTCCGCCAGCTGGCACTGGCGTTCGGTGCGCCCGAGGATATGGCCTACAAGGTACCGACTGCCGATCTGGAATCGCTGTCGCCGGGTCGCCCGGACGAAGAAGCGCTGGGCGTCACCTATGAACAGATCGACGATTTCCTCAGCGGCAAATCGATCGATGCGCATGCACGTGACGTCATCATCAAGCGGTATCTGGCAACATCGCACAAACGCGACATGCCGCACGATCCATACAGGTTGTCGCACAGCACACTTTAACTGCGACCGCATGACGCCAAGACTGTATCTGGGCTGCGCCGGCTGGAGCATTCCATCGGCATTCTCCTCCACCTTTTCAGGAAAAGGGACGCATCTTCAGCGCTATGCCGATGTGCTCTCCGCGGTGGAGATCAACTCATCTTTCTATCGTCCTCATCGTCCAGGCACCTATGCCCGCTGGCGTGATAGCGTTCCGGACTCATTCCGCTTCTCGGTCAAGATTCCACGTGACATCACGCACATTCAACGTTTGCGCGACACCGAAGATACTCTCGATCGTTTTCTGTCTGAAGTTCGTCACCTGGAAGAAAAACTGGGTTGTCTGCTACTGCAGTTGCCGCCCTCTCTCGTGTTCAAACAAAACGAGGTGGCCGATTTCATGAATCTGCTGCGCGAGCGCTTTGAAGGCCATATGGTTTGTGAGCCGCGTCACGCAAGCTGGACCAATGACGAGGCGATCGCGTTGCTACGCCAATTCTCCGTCGCTCTCGTCATCGCCGATCCGGTCCCCATACCGCAAAAAGAGGTTCCCGATGTCGACACTACCTATCTGCGTCTGCATGGCTCGCCTGAAATGTACAAATCATCCTATCCGGACGACGCGCTACAGTCGATCGCCGAACGACTGGCCAGGCAAACGCATAAGACGTCGAATGTCTGGTGCATATTCGACAATACGATGGATGGTGCCGCAATTCGAAATGCACTGACTTTGCGTGAACTATGGGAGAAGAACCGACTGGCTCCGGGCTCGACGCGAGCCTGATTGCCTGCAAAAAAGCTCTGCTATAATTTCGCGCTCGTCGGGGCGTAGCGCAGCCTGGTAGCGTACTTGCATGGGGTGCAAGGGGTCGGAAGTTCGAATCTTCTCGCCCCGACCAGTCAAATCAAAGGGTTAGCGAAAGCTAGCCCTTTTCCTATTCCAGTTACGTAGCCGAAATGTAGCCACTTGTCCCATTACTGCGATTCAATCCATTCCCATTGACGTTACCGGCAAAGCCAGCAAGATGCTCATCTGAAAGATGCGCATAGCGCAAAACCATATCGATAGATCGCCAGCCCCCTAACTTCTGCAGCACATGCAATGGGGTGCCATTTTGCACATGCCAAGTTGCCCATGTATGCCGCAAATCATGCCAATGAAAATCCTCAATACCGGCACGCTTTAAAGCAAGTCGCCAAGCCCGCTGATTTGGTCTCAACACAGGCTTTCCCAAATAGGTAAAAACGTGTGTTGGATGCCTCATGCGCTCTTGCCGAAGAATTTCAACAGCCCGATCATTTAACGGCACGTGAATACCGCGACGCCCCTTCGCTTCATCAGCCACGACCCAGAGCCGACGCCGAACAAGATCAATGCGATCCCACCGTAGGCCTGTAACATTCGACATCCGCAGTCCGGTTTGAAGAGTAAAGTCAACCATCGTTGCGAGATGCTTCGGCAACTCACACAACAGACATTGCGCTTCCACATCCGTTAAAAACCTAACCCGCTCAAGAGGTTCAGAAAGAACAGGCACCTTTGGCACCACATCAATCCACTCCCACTCGTCACGGGCTTTACGCAATATCCGCGAAACTACTTGCAGACGCCTGTTCACTGTCGCATTTGATACACCCTCAGCCCGTCCTACCTGCTGAATCGTAC
>NZ_DATMTD010000113.1:0-13075 GCF_035565035.1 Oxalicibacterium sp.
ATACCGGGGTTTTTTATTGCCAGTCGATTTGTCGGTTCATCAGCTTCGCAGTGCCTGGCGCAAATTACGTTCTTCCTGCCATTGACGATGTTCGGTGCTGTTTTGCGTTTCCGCCTTCAACTCGACGTCACTCTTGCCGGCATGAGCCGTTACCAGTCGGTGCGCAACATGCTGATCGGGTAACGTCGTGCCGTAGAAAAGTACGTCATCGCCGCGCTGTATCAGCAGCGTCGGAAAATTCTCCACATCGAAATCACCAACCAGATCGGCACGGTCTTCGATATCGACCCAGACAAACAGTTTGTCTGGATGCTGAGCGGCCAGTTCGTCAAAACCGGGACGATACGCGGTGCAGACGTCACACCATGCCGCACACAGACAGGCGACAACCCACACGTCGTCCTGCATTTGCTGAGCCAGTTGCGCTCTGTTTTCCTGGGTTAATACGGTACTTGGCATGGACGGTATTTTACCGGTTTATGTTGCTGCACGAATAATCAGGCGTGCATTTCGCTATGAGCGTCCCTACCTGCGCGCGGTAAAATACCGCATGTCCACAATTCTTGCCATTGAAACTTCTGCCGATCTTGCCTCTGCCGCGCTGTTGCACAACGGTGCAGTCACCGTCAGGGAATCGGCTGGTGTCGTCAATCATTCCCAAACCATCCTGCCAATGGTGCAGGCATTGCTGAATGATGCCGGTATTGCGTTATCCGCCTGTGATGCCCTTGCATTTGGTTCCGGTCCGGGTTCGTTCACCGGGGTACGTACCGCATGCGGCATTGCACAGGGACTGGCATTCGGTGCGGATATGCCTTTGCTGCCGATTGTGACCTTGCAGGCATTGGCACAATCCTGCCATGAACAGAGCGGGGCAAATGATGTTCTGGCGATCGTCGATGCCCGCATGGGGGAAGTGTATTGGGCGCAGTACCGGTTCGCCGGTGAATGGCAGATCGTCATCGCTCCGACGCTTTCGGTCGCTGCAGAAGTTGCGCCAATCGGCGACGTGCTTGCTTGCGGCAACGGCTTGAAAGCGTATGAAAGCGATTTTTCGGCGCGAGCGTTTTTCACAATGCAATGGGCACACCTGGTGCCGCATGCCGCACAGGTAGCAACGCTTGGGGCACACGCGTTTGTGCAGGGTCTTGGCGTGACAGCGGCTGCGGCAGAGCCGCTTTATCTGCGCAACAAGGTTGCCCTGACGACCAGTGAACGGCTGGCGAAAGTAGCAGGGACGTTGAAGGAGACGGCATGAGTTCCGTATTCAAGATGCCGCCTGCTTTCAATTCCGAACCTGCACGCAAACTTTATTTCTACCGCATGCAGTCGTCGGATATCAGCGACGTGCTGGCGATTGAAAATGATCTTTATCCGTTTCCATGGACGCGTGGCAATTTTCTCGATTCGATTGCCAGCGGCTATGAAACGTGGCTGCTGCGTGATGGGTCGGGAAATCTGAACGGTTATTTTCTATTGATGCCTTCGGTGGACGATGCGCATCTGTTGAACATTACCGTGCACAGGGATTTGCAGGGGCAGGGCATCGGATTGCTGTTGCTCGACAAGGCGAAGGCGATTACACAGAGCCGAAGGTTGCATGCGATGCTGCTCGAGGTCAGGCCATCGAATACGCGGGCGGAAAAGATTTATCTGCGTTACGGATTTTCCCGCATCGGTGTGCGAAAAGGCTATTATCCGGCTCCTAATAATCAGCGTGAAGACGCCATTGTCATGAAGCTGGAACTATGAGCGATCAACATCGCCGCACGACATTCCTGAATGAAATGGGACTGGGGCCGGTCTGGCTTCAGCGTGAGCCTGCACGCGTGCGCGAGCAGATTGAGGCGCCGGTGGCGAACGTACTGGCAGTTTCTGATGTGGCACCTGCAGATGGACGGGTTTCCGCATGGGCGGAACCGGAAAACCATCAGTCCGTAACGACACCTATTTCCCTTGATACGGCAAATGCTGGAGAGCCAGACATTGCGCGTATGGATTGGGATCAGCTCAAAACGGCCGTGTCATCATGCACACGCTGCAATCTGTGTCGGACACGGACGAAGACGGTATTCGGTGTCGGTGATCAGAAGGCGCGCTGGTTGTTCATCGGCGAAGGTCCGGGACGAAACGAGGATCAGCAAGGCTTGCCGTTTGTCGGCCCGGCCGGCAAACTGCTCGACAACATGATGATCGCGATGGGCTTGAAACGTGGCGAAAACACGTACATCGCCAATATCGTCAAATGCCGCCCGACCGATGTGAACAAGCGAGACCGGCCGCCGGAAGAAGACGAGGCGAATGCCTGCATGCCGTACCTGCAGCGTCAGATTGCGTTGATTCAACCGACCGTCATTATTGCCCTAGGCAAGACCGCGGCGTTGTCCCTGCTGAAACTGGATCCATCAACACCTGTGAGCAAGCTGCGCGGCGAGGTCCATCGTCATGGTGAAATCCCGTTGATCGTGACCTATCATCCGGCTTATCTGTTGCGCAGCTTGAAAGACAAGAGCAAGGCATGGGCCGACTTGTGCCTGGCAATGCAGGTACATGAAAGCAGCAATTAATTCCACCGGCCTTTTCCAGGCATATTTCCATCAGCGTTGGGGACATCTGAATGATGTTCATGTGAGGAGTCTTGCGTGGCTGCTCGATGCGCCCGATCTGCTTGATCCTCAGGCGGCCCGCTGGCGAGGACGGCTGGCAAGCATGCATGATGTCGTCGATGACAACGTGGATAAATGGCTGAGCGATCTCGATCGCGCGCCGCAGGCCTTGCATGATCATCTGGACGTACAGCCTTTTGCGCGTCTCGGGCGTTATGCGGAAAAATTGATGTCTTTCTATCTGCTGCATCGCGGAGTCCTTGTGGCTCATGGCGTTCAGGTGCGTGCAGAAAAAAATACCATAGGTGAATTCGATTTCCTGTTGCGATTGAACAGGCAACTGGTGCATTGGGAATTTGCCACGAAGTTCTATCTGCTCGAATCGACGGGCGCAGGAAACGATGCCGATTATTTCGTCGGTCCCAATCTGGCCGATACGCTGGGTGCGAAGATGCACAAGATCTTCGATCGCCAGTTGCGACTATCCGAACATCCTGCCGCGCAAATGCTGCTGCCTGAGACCGTTATGAAGGCTCAGGCACTGATAAAAGGCTGGCTCTTTTACCAGAACTTGGGAAATGACAATGCGCAATCCGATCAAATCTTCGGAACATGGCCATCGCACTGTCGCGGATTCTGGTGCGCACTGAATGAAGTGGTTGGCATGCGAGCGGAACGATATGCAATCCTGCCTCGTCTGGAATGGCTGGCACCGGCAAAATTACCGTTGGCGCAAACGATGGAGAGCAATTCGATACATCGTCATCTGGAACAGTATTTCGTCGATGACACCATGCCGGTGATGATTGCGTTAATGAAAATCGATGGCGATCATGCGGTGGAAACGAGCAGGGGATTTATCGTGCCCGACGACTGGCAGACACGAGCCGGGCAACGTGTGAAACTCGCACATCCGGCAAATTGACGCGAATCAGTGCTTGGGTTCGCCGATCAATGACAGCGAATCGTGTTCGCGCTGATTGGCTGCATGCCGACGCATGATCAGATACATCGTGCCGGAGACGAAGAGGCCGAAGAGAACGATGACCAGGTCGACATCCAGATCGAGTTTGACCATCAGCGCATAGAGCAGCAACATGGTCAGGACAGACAAATTTTCATTGAAATTCTGCACCGCGATCGAGTGACCGGCACTCATCAGCACGTGGCCGCGATGCTGCAACAGCGCATTCATCGGCACCACAAAATAGCCGGATAACGCGCCGACCAGAACCAGCAACGGATAGGCAAACCATATCGAGTCCACCATGGTCATGGCAATGACGGCGATACCCATGATGATGCCGAGTGGCATGACAGACAGGGATTTTTTCAGCGGAACGTAACGCGCAGCAGCCATGGCGCCGATCGCAACGCCAACGGCAACGATGCCTTGCAGAATCGCTGCCTTGTCGAGTGGCATGCCCAGCGATTTTTCTGCCCATTTCAATACGATGAATTGCAGCGTTGCTCCGGCGCCCCAGAACAAGGTGGTGACCGCAAGTGAAATCTGGCCGAGACGATCTTTCCACAAGGTCGTAAAGCAGCCGGCGAAGTCTGCAATCAGCTTGACTGGATTACGTTCCTGATGCGGGTAACGAGCGCCGGTGTCGGGAATCCGCAAATTGAACAATGCGGCCAGCAGATAGGCGACGGCAATGATGCAGAGCGCCGATTCGGCTGGCGTGTCGATACCGAAATTGAGGATGGGAAAATCGAACGACAGCAGTTCGGCGGAAACACGCGGGTTGATCAGCGCACCGCCCAGTACAGTACCCAGAATGATCGATGCGACGGTCAGGCCTTCGATCCAGCCGTTGGCGGCAACCAGCTTCTCGGCCGGCAGCAATTCAGTCAGGATGCCGTACTTGGCTGGCGAGTAGGCCGCCGCACCAAAGCCGACAACCGCGTATGCAAACAATGGATGCACATGAAAGAACATCATGGCGCAGCCGACGATCTTGATCATGTTTGTGACAAACATGACACGACCTTTGGGAAGTGAATCGGCGAAGGCGCCGACAAACGCGGCAAGAAGAACGTAGGAAAGAACAAAGAAGAGTTTCAGCAGCGGGGTCATCCAGTCGGGGGACTGCATCGCTGTTAATAGAGCAATTGCCGCAATGAGAAGGGCGTTGTCGGCAAGCGAAGAAAAAAACTGCGCCGCCATGATGGTGTAAAAACCGCGATTCATCCGCATCAACTCTTTTTTGACTGTGTCTCCGGCCTGCTTTATACCATGAAAATACGGAACGCCTGATGAATCGCCCGACGCTTTTGTGTGCTCTGTCCGGTAAAATGACCGATTCATTGAATGAATGTCACCCCGTTTCCGCGTATGTCCAGACCGCTCGTTGCCACCATCGATATTGCCGCTCTCCGGCACAACCTCGCCGTTGCTAGAAAATGCGCGCCGCAGTCGAAAATCCTGGCAATCGTCAAGGCAAATGCGTACGGCCATGGGCTTGCGCGTGCCGTCCGCGGTTTCTCCGATGCGGACGGACTTGGTTTGATCGAACCGGACAGTGCGGCAGAGTTGCGTGAGCTCGGCTGGCAGAAGCGCATTGTGTTGCTCGAAGGCTTTTTCGACGAGGCCGACTTGCAGACGATTGTGGAACATCGTCTGGACACTGTCGTGCATTCGGAAGAGCAGTTGCGCATGCTGGAGTGCATGAAAGTCGATATGCCGATTGATGTGCATCTGAAGATGAACAGCGGCATGAATCGGCTGGGATTCGTACCCGCCGAATACCGCGCCGCATGGCAGCGTTTGCGCGCGATTTCTGCGGTACGTCATATATCTTTCATTACGCATTTTGCCAACGCGGAAGATGCCGACAATCCCGGCATGCCGCCGAGCGAGCAGGTGCGCCGATTTTACGAAACGACGAGGGGGCTTGAGGGCGAACGCTGTCTGTCCAATTCAGCGGCCGAACTCATGCGTCCGGAGTATGCGGCGGACTGGGTACGCCCGGGCGTGATGCTGTACGGAGCGACGCCGGCAGATCGCTCTGCTGCATCGTTCGACCTGTTGCCGGCGATGACGCTGATGAGCGAAATCATCGGCATTCAGCATATCGCTGCCGGCGACGCGGTTGGTTACGGCAGTCGTTTTATTGCAGATGGTCCGATGACGATCGGTGTCGTTGCCTGCGGTTATGCCGATGGCTATCCGCGCCATGCGCCGGATGGCACGCCTATCCTGGTGGAGGGCATCCGGACGCGTGTCGTCGGACGCGTATCGATGGACATGATCACGGTCGACCTGACGCCGATCGCCGATGCGCACGTGGGAAGCAAGGTGACGTTGTGGGGCAACGGCTTGCCGATCGACGAGGTAGCAACTGCGGCAGGAACGGTCGGCTACGAACTGATGTGCGCCATCATGCCGCGTGTACGGGTGATTGAAAGCGACGATTAGACTGTTCATCGAGCGATAACGAATAAGGCAGAAACAGCAGATGGCCAAAGCCAAGACGAATTACACATGCACGGAATGCGGCGGCGTCGCTTCCAAATGGGGCGGACAGTGCGGATCCTGCGGCGCATGGAATACGCTGGTCGAAACCGTCATCGAAGGCGGAACAAATCGTTTTTCTGCGCAACATCAAGGTTTGGTGCAGACGGCGCCGATTCTGAGCCTGGCCGATATCGAGGCAATTGACGTACCGCGTTTCGGCACGGGGATAGAAGAGTTCGATCGTGTGCTGGGCGGCGGATTGGTTGCCGGCGGTGTCGTGCTGATCGGCGGCGATCCTGGCATCGGCAAATCGACGTTGCTGCTGCAGGCATTGGCGAATCTTTCGAAGATAAAGAGAGTTCTGTATGTCAGTGGCGAGGAATCCGGCGCGCAGATTGCCTTGCGAGCCAGACGTCTTGCCGTCGATGGCAAGGAACTGAAACTGCAGGCGGAAATCCAGCTCGAAAAAATTCTCAACACACTGGCCGAGCACAAGCCGGAAGTGGCCGTCATCGATTCGATTCAGACGATTTATTCCGATGCACTCAGTTCTGCACCGGGGTCGGTGGCGCAGGTGCGTGAATGCGCGGCACAACTGACGCGCATCGCCAAGCAGACCGGCATCACCATCATCATGGTCGGTCATGTGACGAAAGAAGGGTCGTTGGCCGGCCCGCGCGTGCTGGAGCATATCGTCGACACCGTTCTGTACTTTGAAGGCGATACGCATTCGAGCTTCCGTCTGGTGCGTGCCATCAAGAATCGCTTCGGCGCAGTCAACGAGCTGGGCGTATTTGCGATGACCGAAAAAGGGCTGAAGGGGGTATCGAATCCTTCTGCCTTGTTCCTGTCACAGCACGACAATCCCGTGCCTGGTGCATGTGTGATGGTGACGCAGGAAGGTACGCGCCCGTTGCTGGTAGAAATCCAGGCGCTCGTCGATACCTCTCATTTGCCGAATGCGCGAAGACTGTCGGTCGGACTGGAACAGAATCGCCTGGCCATGCTGCTGGCCGTGTTGCACCGGCATGCCGGAATCGCCGCGTTCGATCAGGACGTCTTCATCAACGCCGTTGGCGGAGTAAAAATTACCGAGCCCGCAGCTGATCTTGCAGTTCTGCTGGCGATCCATTCGTCGATGCGGAGCAAACCGTTGCCGCGCGGACTGGTCGTGTTCGGCGAAGTCGGATTGGCCGGTGAAATCCGGCCAGCGCCACGCGGACAGGAACGTTTGCGTGAAGCGGCCAAGCTGGGGTTTTCTCTGGCGCTAATTCCGAAGTCGAATGCGCCAAAGCAGAAAATTGAAGGCCTGACGGTCATTGGTGTCGAACGTATTGACGAAGCATTGAACCGTGTACGTGAACACGAGTAGTTCGGTTCAGCGTAACGATTATTTGCTCGCGAAGTGATCGCATAACAGGCGTGCTGCTTTCACGCCGCTACATGTTGCCGATTCCAGTGTGGCGGGATAATCGCTCTCGAGATAATCGCCTGCGACTACCAGATGCGGAAATTCCGTTTTCTCGGAAGGACGCAGCAATGCCGGTGTACAGGAAAAGGTTGCGCGCTTTTCCGAAATGACACGACTCCAGAGCGGCTGCGCAAGATGTGCTTGCTGAAATGCTGCTGCAAGCTGGGACGAGATGGCTTTCGTCAGCGCTTCCTGCCCAGACGCGATGGCCTGCGTCGATGCGCTGACGACGACCGCCAGTAATCCTTCCTGCCTTGAATCAAGCCAGCCACGGTCGAAAACAAATTGTCCCCAGCATGCAGATTCCGCATCGTCGTTCAGCGCGAAGAGCGGCTGCTCCAGTCGCGTGCCAGGCGAATATTGCAGGTAGCAGGTCGTGATCGGTTCGTATTCGAATTCCGGAATGAGCGGCCGACCAGTCAGTTCGTTCAATAGTGATGCTGCCTGCAAGGCTGACGTGGCGACGACCACGGCATCGAACATCTGTTCTTCTTGTCCACCACCCAGAGTCAGCGACCAGCCTTTTTCCGTTTTGCAAATACGTTGTACGGTACTGCCTGATTGCACCGTACCACCGTTTTTCTGGAGGAATGCGGCAGCCTGCAAAGGAAAAAGTGCACTCAGATCGACACGCGGAATCAGCATGTCGGAGGCGGCGCGTCGCGCGCCCAGACTGTCTCGCAGTACGTTGAGAAAAATTTGCGCCGAGGCACGTTCCGGTGGCGTATTCAATGCGGCAATGCAGAGCGGTCGCCACATCAGTTTGATCAGCCGTTCGGTCTGGTCGAAGCGTTCCAGCAACGTACTGACAGTGCAGTCTTCATGCAGTTGCCAGTTCATCCATCGAGCCGTTGTTGAAAAACGTGCGAGCGCCAGTTTGTCGTCACGACTCAGGCCTTTGGCGCGGAGCAGCGCGCCGAGCAAGTGCAGCGGTGCAGGCAGACGCGGTGTGACGAAATCCATGCCGTCGCAGCCAGCGGGATAGCGCATTTGCAACGGTAGGCGCATCAGGCTAACGTCAGGCCCAACACCGGTTTGTTTGAGAAGGCGTAAGGTTTCCTTGTAGGCGCCGAGCAGAATGTGCTGGCCATTGTCCAGACGTTTTCCGTCAACCTCGACAGCGCGAGCGCGACCGCCAAGAGTACGTGCCGCATCGAACAAGGTGACGCGATGCCCGGCATTGGCCAGCTCAACTGCGGATGCGCAACCTGCCCAACCAGCGCCGATGACGGCGATCGATGCAGCATTAATCATGCAGCGAGAGGGCGATGAACAATGCGTGCGGCGATGTCAGCCGCGAACATAGGTAATCCATGCGAGCCACAACTTGCGTATCGGCGTCAGCGAAATGCGCTGGTTCAATACATGGAAGCCATCGCGCTCCACTTCGTTGAGCAGTGCACGATAGATTGCGGCCATGATCAGGCCGGGGCGTTGTGCACGACGGTCTTCCTTCGGCAACAGCGCAAAGGCCTCGTCGTACAGGTTTTGCGCGCGAGCTGCCTGGAACTGCATCAGTTTCACGAAGTTGTCAGTGTGACGCGCGTTCAGAATGTCGGCGGCAGTGACATTGAACTGTTGCAGTTCGTTGACCGGAAGATAGATACGGCCTTTGCGCGCGTCTTCACCGACATCGCGAATGATGTTTGTCAGCTGGAAGGCGAGCCCGAGCTTTTCGGCGTATTGCCTCGTATGCGGATTTGTCGCGCCGAAAATGTTGGCAGACAGGATGCCGACCACGCTGGCGACATGCCAGCAGTATTTTTGCAGGCCGGCAAAATCCAGGTAACGCGTCTGATCCAGATCCATTTCCATGCCGTCGATAATATCCAGCAGATGTTGAGCATCGAGTGAAAATGGAACGAGATGTGGTTGCAGCGCCTGTGTCACCGGATGCGTCGCTCCGCCGGCCACCATGGCCGACACCTCGTTACGCCACCACGCCAGCTTGATGCGCGCGATGCTGACATCCGTGCATTCATCGACGGTATCGTCGACTTCGCGGCAAAACGCATACAGAGCGGTGATCGCACGGCGACGATCCGGTGCAAGGAACAGAAAGCTGTAATAGAAACTCGATCCGCTTTGAGCGGCTTTTTGCTGGCAGTATTCGTCGGGGGACATGGGAGTCGGGCGCCTTGCGCGAAATCAAGCCGCTATGCTAGCCGACTCAGACAGCCGCGACAAATAATACGGCGATAATCCGGCAGTTTTTTGCAGCATCGAGGCACGTTCTTCATTAATGTGACGCGAAGATGACGTTACATCCGGATGGCACGCCAGAGAATTTTCAACCAGTCGCGCTTGCCCAGTTTTGGGCGATGACGGAAGACATCGTAATCTGCCGCTTCGATCGCCTCCAGGATACGTAATCCGCCTTGCACCACCATGCGCAATTCCCAGCCGATGCGTCCAGGCAAACGCAACGCCAGCGGTGCGCCGGATAGCATCAGTGCGCGTGTCCGTTCAATCTCAAACTGCATCAATGCGCGCCGCGCATCAGTTGTGTGTCCGAGGGCAATGTCGTTCTCGGTTATGCCATGGCGGCGCATGTCGTCGAGTGGAAGATAGATGCGCGCTTTTTGCCAGTCGACGGCAACGTCCTGCCAGAAGTTGATCAGTTGCAGCGCCGAGCAGATGGCGTCCGAATCGCGCAGATTGTCAGGCGTTGCAGCTTCGTATAAATACAGCATTAACGTGCCGACCGGATTGGCGGAGCGATGGCAATAATCAGCGAGCATTTCAAAATCGGGATAACGCGTAATAATCACATCCTGCTTGAATGCCGACAGCAGATCGCGAAACGGTTGCAGCGGTAAGCGGAACGTTTTGATGATTCCGGCCAGCGACTGGAACAACGGGGTGTCCGGTACGAGCGATAAAGCGATCCTGTCCAGTTCCGCCTCGTACGCGGCAAGGGCTGCAAGCCGTTCTTCCGGTGCGGCATCGCCTTCGTCTGCCAGATCGTCGGCACTACGCGCAAAGGCATAGATGATTTCTACGGCAGGACGCAGGCGGGCCGGCAGCAGAACGGATGCGACGGGAAAGTTTTCGTAATGATCGACAGGCATGGATTCGGCGGCAGAAGATTGCCAGCCCGCATGGTAAATGAAAATGCGTGATCATCCGCAGAATATGCGACCGAGGTTTCGTCTTCGATTCCTTCTCCACGAAGAAACAAATGGGCGCATGCTGTATTTTCAGACGACGGACGATACCGTCAGGGAATGGACAAACTGTCAAAAATCAGCGCAGCCACTCCAAAATCCAGTAAAATCTCGGGCTGAAGTTGAAAAGCCGGCAGTAAGGCAGTGCAGGGCGACACGCATTCACTTCGTGGTCGCCCTTTGCTTTTGTGTCGGCGCACCTATCCCGCGAGGATGGCGAAATTGGTAGACGCACCAGGTTTAGGTCCTGACGCCAGCAATGGTGTGGGGGTTCGAGTCCCCCTCCTCGCACCACAGTATTCTTAATTTTTTGGACGATTCACATGGCAACTGCAGTCGAAACTCTGGACAAACTCGAACGCCGTATCACGATCGCCGTACCGGTGGCTGACGTACAGGCAGAAGTTGAAAAACGCCTGAAAGTTCGCGCACGCACCGCCAAGGCGCCTGGCTTCCGTCAAGGCAAAGTGCCGATGAAGATGGTCGCGCAGCAATACGGCTATCAGATCGAAAACGAAGTGTTGAACGACAAGGTCGGTCGTGCGTTCAACGAAGCCACCAGCGAAAACAACCTGCGCGTTGCCGGCTATCCGAAAATCGAACCGAAGACCGACGAAAGCGCTGCAGAAGGCACCATCGCTTTCAACGCGACCTTTGAAGTCTATCCGGAAGTAAAAATCGGCGATCTGTCGAAGGCAGAAGTCGAAAAAATCACGGCAGATGTCAGCGAAGCAGAAATCGACAAAACCATCGAAATCCTGCGCAAGCAACGCGTCCACTATCACGTCAAGGGCGAACAAAGTGCACATGGCGACGGCGGCTCCGACCTCACTGCAAAGAGCGGCGATCGTGTGACCATCGATTTCGTCGGCACCATCGACGGCGTTGAATTCCAGGGCGGCAAGGCTGAAGATTACGCGTTCGTATTGGGTGAAGGCCGCATGCTGGCTGAATTCGAAGCCGGCGCTACCGGTCTGAAAGTCGGTGAAACCAAGACCTTCCCGTTATCTTTCCCGGCCGACTATCACGGTGCTGACGTGGCTGGCAAAACCGCCGAATTCAAGATCACTCTGAAACAGATCGAATGGGCGCACATGCCGGAAGTCGATGCCGAATTTGCGAAATCGCTCGGCATTCCTGACGGCGATCTGGGCAAGATGCGTGAAGACATCAAGGCGAATCTGCAGCGTGAAGTTTTGAATCGCGTCAAATCGCGCACCAAGGACAGCGTGATGGATGCACTGATCAAGAACAGCGAACTGGACGTGCCGAAAACGCTGGTCGATCAGGAAGTCGATCGTCTGATGGATCAGACCCGTCAGGACATGGCACAGCGCGGAATGAAAGTCAGCGACATGCCGTTCCCGCGTGAATTGTTCAGCGAACAGGCAGAACGTCGTGTTCGCCTCGGCCTGATTCTGGCTGACGTCGTCAAGGCAAACGAATTGCAAGCGAAACCGGAACAGGTCAAGGCACAAGTCGAGGAATTTGCGCAGAGCTACGAAGACCCGCAGCAGGTTCTGAAGTATTATTTCAGCGATCGCAGCCGTCTGGCCGAAGTCGAGGCTCTTGTATTGGAAGAAAACGTCGTCAACTACGTGCTGGGCAAAGCGAAAGTGACCGACAAGCCGGTCGCATTCGATGAATTAATGGGTAACAACGCGCAAGGCTGATGGTCTTGCGTGTTCTCGTCAAGGAAAGCAGATGACCACAAGCATGACCCGTACTTCCGCACTTGATACCGACATGCTCGGTATGGTGCCGATGGTGATCGAACAGAGCGGCCGCGGTGAGCGCGCGTACGATATTTATTCGCGCCTGCTGAAGGAACGCATCATTTTTCTGGTCGGTCCGGTCAATGACCAGTCGGCCAATCTGATCGTTGCACAGCTGTTGTTCCTGGAAAGCGAAAATCCGGACAAGGATATTTCGCTGTACATCAATTCGCCAGGCGGTTCGGTTTCGGCCGGCATGGCGATTTACGACACGATGCAGTTCATCAAGCCGAACGTTTCGACCTTGTGTACCGGTCTGGCGGCATCGATGGGGGCATTCCTGCTGGCAGCTGGCGAAAAGGGCAAACGTTTTTCGTTGCCGAACTCGCGCATCATGATTCACCAGCCTTTGGGCGGTGCGCAAGGTCAGGCTTCGGACATCGAAATTCAGGCGCGCGAGATTCTTTATCTGCGTGAACGTCTGAATAAAATTCTTGCCGAACGTACCGGGAAGTCGATTGAAGAGATTTCCAAGGATACCGATCGCGACAATTTCATGTCGGCAGATGCCGCTGTGGAATATGGCATGATTGACAAGGTATTGACGCACCGGGAATGATTCAATTTTGCTGAATCGGAAACGCCCGGCGCATTTA
>NZ_DATMTD010000114.1:0-20693 GCF_035565035.1 Oxalicibacterium sp.
ATGAAAGTCTCCATATAACTTTTTGAATAGCCATTCGTTCAAGGGCGCTTTTTTATCGTTCATTCCTTCGAGATATTTCCCCCAACTTTCATTTTCGAGCCAGAAAAAAGGTGGGATAGCTTCTATCGCAAGGGTAGTTTCGTCGTGTGAGTACTCAAGTTCGTTTGTCAAGAGCGCACCGACCACATCAATGCGTTCTTGAAGAGATGCGCCGAGCATAGCCGCATAAGAAATAACCGAAACAGGATAGCCCTGGTAAGCAATCCAAAATGTACTGCCCTGTTTAGTCTGCGTTGCGTATAAGCGCTTTTGTGCCTCTGCAAGATATTCGATTGATTCGCGGTCTCCCCAGCGACCAATTTGAAAAGCTAGTGCACAAAGTGTTGCGCACATTGCGTCATAACGTTGCACTCTTGTCGTTACCGTTTCGGATGTAATGGCTTCAGATGTATTTGCGAGCTCTGCACTTTTAAGTTCCTCGCTGACACGCCGAGCCTCATCATTGACCAAGTCTGCAAGACGAATACGATATATATTTGGGTCACTAAGAAAGCGCTTGCATGCCGCAACCGCTGCTTTAGTAGATAAGGGATGACGTTGAGAGAACGCTTCTATCGCCTCAACTTTTGTTTGCAAATTTTCAAAGAAGGCATCTGCATTTGAAATTGGAACATGAATGCCACTACGGTGTTTCATCAGTGCGGATGCGCGGTCTCCAAGAGTACCTACAGCGGCAAAAAATGTCGTGTAACGTCGGTTGGTTATTCGTTCTATCGACCCACGTAGTGCATCGTCCCATTCCGCTGACCACCCACAAGCAATTAAACCAAACTCATCGAATACCCTGCTTAAATAATCGTTAAAACGATCATCGTAGGAGGCCAGTTCTTCCGGCGTATTGAGGATGCGGGTATCCAGGTAGTCTCCGTGCAGTTTAACAACGCAACAACGCATATGCGGAAGTGGCACCGCACCTTGAATCTGGTCAGCATGACTAATGACAACGGGCGCGATGCCTTCATCTTCCAAAGCACGTTCCATCAACCTGTCGAAATTGGTCGTTAAAATAACACGAATGTATCCTTTGGCAACAAGCTTAGCGATAGCGCGATGCGCTTTCGTTGGTGCTTTTAGCCCTTCCTGCTGCTCTTCGCCGTTTGGCTCAAAATACGCACGAAGAATCTGTTGTCGTTCGCTTGGTGTTTTCGCTAAAGCGTCGAGTAGTTGCGAATAGCCGGGTTGTGTCCCATATGTCTGTTCATACCAAAGAGCTGGGTCTGGTTCACAATCGGCATCTTGCGCAGCCGCCAATTTTCTAACGAGATCAAGTACCACCTCCCAGCCGGTCGGAATCCCGGCAGCGCGGGAAATACCAGAGCCAAGCAGTAAGGCATAGACACCCGGGTTGGATTGAACAGCAAATGACATGGTGATGTCTGGTGTCATTTTCAGCCTTATGCGAGTAATAAAGTCACTATATTAGCCGCAGCATATGCAACATCCAGACAGATTTGGATCCGATAGACTCATTGTGAAAACTCTTACTAACTCTCGATATGTCGACGAGCCTCCGAGATGAGCAGGCGCAGTGACGTCGACGTCTCATTCAGCGCCGTCGATATCCCCATTCGGTTCGTTACGGCGGCGACCATCCGTTGAAGGTGGATTGCGCCGACGCCGAGGCCGCGTCGATTGCAGCGGCGTTCGAAGGTATTCAACCGGAATCCAGATGATGATATTGGCAGGTTGATCTTCGGTCATCGCCGGATCTTTCGGCGCGCACTCGACACGCGAGCCGTCGACGGCATCGTTCCCGCACAAGCCGGAGCGCCGCGAGAGCAAGCCACGTATGTATTCGGCACGCAGAACAGCACCACGCTCGGCGGCACACGTGAGGCCCAGAGTTGCCGCGCTGTCGGCAGCGTCACCTTGAACACCGCCGTCCGGAAGAATCGGATTAGCGGCTGACGATCCTGTCGATCGACCGCCCCGCCCTGCGACATTGAATGGCACTGCCCGGCACGCTTGCAGATGCTCCAGCGTTGCGTCGGCGCCCTGCGGCTGCGGTGCTGGTGCGGACGGCTTCGGCTGTTGCGGCGTTTCTGCGAGATCGGTCGAAGGTAAAAGGGGATCAGGTTCAGGCTGGGCGCGCAAGAGGTTCGGAAAATCCCGGGGGGCGTCCGCCCCGACGCTGTCGCGAGGCCGTGCGTCGTTCGACACAATGTAAGGCACTGGCGACTGGGCATTGATGCGCGTCATAGGCTCCTCAACTTCCTTCGAAATGAACTATCTTTTTCAATCATTCGCCTGCGCCAACAAGAACAAGGGCGTTGCCTTCAACTCAATACGCGTTTTTTCAATTGCGCTGCGTGTTGCGTTATTGCAGAACTAGAGATTTCCACCGTGCGGTTGTTTTTCGCTTGAAGCCTGCTTACCAACTTTGCAGCACGTCGATAATCGAATCATACTGAACTTTAGGATTTGAGATTGGCACGCGCCAACTATCGCTGTTCGACCGAACAGGAAAAATTCCGGTATCTTTTCCTGTCGAAAAGGCAATTTCCCTAATCCGCGGAAATTGAAGAATCGCGCAGATATCGGCAGCGGGGCCGAGACTTTACAGTTTGACTATCGTTAGCCGGGCAGCCCTTCAAAAATATGCTTTTGCCCCCATATCCTGCACATTAGCGACATTGCCCTGTGACGACACTGGTTGCATCACGCTGCAACATCATCCACTAACCTGAAGGAAATCAAATGAGCCAAACCACCGAACGTGCTGTCTTTGCCGGCGGCTGCTTCTGGGGCATGCAGGATCTGTTGCGCAAACGTCCCGGCGTGGTGTCTTCGCATGTTGGTTATAGCGGCGGCGATGTGCCGAACGCCACGTATCGCAATCACGGTACTCACGCCGAAGCGATCGAGATCATCTTCGACCCGAGTGTGACGAGCTATCGCGAGCTGCTGGAATTCTTCTTCCAGATTCACGACCCGACGACCAAGGATCGCCAAGGCAACGATCGAGGCACCAGTTATCGATCTGCAATTTTTTATGTGAACGAAGAACAGAAACGGATCGCGGAAGACACGATCCTGGATGTGGAAGCATCGGGATTGTGGCCGGGGAAAGTGGTGACCGAGATTGCACCGGTCGGGCCGTTCTGGGCTGCCGAGCCTGAGCACCAGGATTATCTGGAGCACTATCCGAACGGCTATACCTGCCATTTCATCCGCCCGAACTGGAAACTGCCTGTCCGGTCGAAGGCGGGTTAAACCTCCGTCTGCAGCCCAAATAGAAACGCCCGCCTCCCTCCCGGAACGCGGGCGTTTTTTTCAGCTTCCCTTACTTCGTCATCAAAGGCGAATACTCCACCGGCACCCATGCATAGCCGGTCTTTTCCGCACGAACATGGCCAATGCCGGGGAACGGCAGATGCGCGCCGGCGACCCACAGCTTCTGCCTGGCGGTATCGGCAAACAGCTTCTTGCGTGTCGCGATCGCTTGCTTGTTGTCGACGTCGAACTCGATCGCCACTTCCGGATGCGTGAATTGCACGGCATGACTGTGTACGACATCGCCCCACACCAGCAATTGCTGTCCTTCCGAGCTGAACAGGTAACCGGCATGTCCTGGCGTGTGACCCGGCTCCGCGACCGACTTCACACCCGGCAGAATCTCGGCACCGCTGTCGAACTCCTTCAACTTGCCCGCCTGGACATAAGGTGCGACAGAATCCTGCGCCAGCTTGAAGAAAGGCTGCATGCCGTCAGGTGACTTGGCTTGCACATCCTTGTTCAGCCAGAAAGCGGCTTCCTGTTTGGAGACATACACCGTGGCATTCGCATAGGCAGCCTTGCCGTCGGCACCGACCAGACCGCAGGCGTGATCGCCGTGCAGGTGCGTCAGCAGAACGGTATCGATCTGCTCCGGCGCATAGCCGGCTGCATGCAGGTTGGCGCCGATGTTGCCCATCGTCGGACCGAAGCATTTCGCCGCGCCGGTATCGACCAGGATCAGGTTGTGGCCGGTGTTGAGCAGATAACCGTTGACGGCGGTCTGCACGCCTTTCGAGGTTTCGAGGAACATGCGCGCCAGCAGGCTTTGCAGGTCTTTTTCGCTGATGCCCTTGAGCAGCTTGTTGTCGAGCTTGATGTCGCCATCGTAGAGCGCAGTCACTTCGATGTCGCCGATTGCCATCCGATAGTAGCCCGGCACCTGCGACGTCTGCTTGGACGGCGGCGCGGCATAGGCCGTCAGCGGAGCGATGGCAAATGCGGAGGATGCTGCGAGCAGACCGGCGAGCAGGATGCGTTGCGTACGATTCTTCTTGTTCATGATGGGCTGAAGGAGTGAAGGGGTTTTGATCTTAGCGCAAGCCGGCAAGCGCTGCTGAGCGCCGCATGAAACCTCAATTGACGGTGCATGCAGCGCGTCGCAGTGGATATATGACATGGTGAAAAAATGCATTGCAGGGCGCGACGTGGTTGCATTGTGGTCGGCACGGCGATGGTGAAGCCGGTTCATCTCAAGCCTTGCAGAATGCAACCTGGCGCGGAGATGCTTTTCCGCTTTCCGTTCAATGACCATCCGTCGAACACGTGACATCCTTCCACGCGAATATTTCTTCGGAAAACTTATCCAGCTTTTCCTTCACCAGCGTCATTGCATCGCTGCCGAGCAGCAGATGCACAGGCGCGTTGTCCGCATTCGCGATCTGCAGCAACACCTGTGCCGCTTTGGCCGGATCGCCCAGCTGCTTGCCGCTCTTGGCCTGCCGCGCCGCGCGTACCGGATCGAACAGCGCGTCGTAATCGGCGATGCTGCGCGCCGAGCGCACCATCGACCGGCCGGCCCAGTCGGTGCGGAAAGACCCCGGCGCAACGGCAGTGACCTTGATGCCGAAACCCGCCACTTCTTTTGCCAGCGTTTCGGAAATGCCTTCGAGCGCAAACTTGCTGCCGCAGTAATAGGCAATGCCGGGCATCGTGATGAAGCCGCCCATCGACGTCATGTTGATGATGTGGCCGCTGCGACGCGCGCGCATGGACGGCAGCACGGCCTTGATCATCGCGACGGCGCCGAAGACATTGACGTCGAACTGGCGACGCATTTCTTCCAGCGGCGATTCTTCCAGCGTGCCTTCGTGACCGTAGCCGGCGTTGTTGACGAGCACGTCGATCGCGCCGACTTTGGCTGTGATCGATGCAACGGCATTGTCGATGGCATCGAACTGCGTGACGTCGAGCACCAGTGCATGTGCACGGCCTGTTGCCAAATCCTCAAATTCCGTCTTTGTCTTGTCGCTGCGGACTGTGCCGACGACAGTGTGACCGGCATCGAGTGCGGCTTGTGCGAACGCGCGGCCAAAGCCGGAGCTGACGCCGGTGATCAGAAAGTTCATCTTGCTATTTTCATTCATGTTCTTTTCCTTTTTCATGCGTGTTGTGCGGTGAATGCGATAACGATTGATGCGTAATCGCCATGACGACAGCTTACGCATCGAGGACGCTTCGCTCCATGCCGGTTCGCATGACGTTATTGCCTAAAACTATTAAAATGCGCCTTTCTTTCCTTTACGCAAAACCGCAGGTGTGGCAGGCCGACATGAAGAAGCAATCGAAAACGAATGAGGTGGTGAACCGCGCGATGGTGACGCGACTGATCGCACTCGCGCCGGAGGAAGGCTATAACCTGTCGCCATTGCCGGATGTGCGCTTTCTTCGTTCCGATCGACCGCTGGCGGAAACGCCGGTGTTGTATGAGCCGGGCATCGTGGTGGTGTGTCAGGGGCGCAAGCGCGGTTACTTTGCCGATCAGGTGTATGTCTATGACGCGCAGCATTACCTCGCGGTGTCGGTGCCGGTACCGTTCACGATGGAGATGGATGCGAGTGAGCGCGAGCCGTTTCTGGCGGTCTACTTCAGCCTGGACTTTGTGCTGGTGGCCGAGTTGTTGCTGCAACTGGAGGAGAATGCGGCGCCTGCACTGGTCGACGCGCAGACGATGTTTGCCACGCAAATGGATGAGCGCATGTCGACGTCGGTATTGCGCTTTCTCGATGCGATGGCCGATCCTCTGGAAGCGCGTGTGCTCGGTCGCACGCTGGTGAAGGAAATCTACTATCGCGTGCTGACCGGCGAGCAAGGCGGATCGATGCGCGCTGCATTGGCGAATGAAGGCCGGTTCGGCAAGGTATTCAAGGCGATCCGAAAAATCCATACCGCGTACAGCGAGAAGCTGGATGTCGACCAACTGGCCGACGAAGCCGGCATGAGCGCGCCGTCATTCCACGCACACTTCAAGAACGTGACTGCGACGTCGCCGATGCAGTACCTGAAGTCGACACGCTTGCATCGCGCACGCCTGCTGATGGCGCGCAATGGATTGACCGCAGCGGTGGCGAGCGCGCAGGTCGGTTACGAAAGCACGTCCCAGTTCAGTCGCGAATTCAAGCGCCTGTTCGGCTTGACGCCGCTGGAAGAAGTGGCACGCATGAAGCAGGCGTTTGCGCTGCCGGATGCAGACCCTGACGCCCTGTTCGTATCGTCACATTGAGTCGGGACAACGATCATCAAGGAAGTCTGGCAGCTACCCGAAAAGCCGACACGGCTTTCATGGGCAAGGCATCAATACGGCAATCCTTCTGCCTGCGCCAGTCGCGCCATCGCTTCTTCCAGAATGCCGCGTGCACGCCCTGCTGCATGCCCCAGCTCCTGATGCAATAGTGCGTCGTCTTCATTGCGAGAGGCGCATTGCGCGCTGTACCGTTCGAAGCTGCCGACCATCAGCAGGATTTCGGCCAGATGGCGCGGACATTCGCAACCGACCGAATTACGGGCAGTGGTAAAACCGGTGAGCGTGTCGTCATCGAATTGCGGTGCGCCGGGTTCTGCGCCACGCTCCGAAGCTAGTGCGACACGTTGTCCCGCCAGCACGTTGCGACACCATCCAACCAGTTCGCTCATGTCTGTCGGCACGCGCGTGACGAGGCAATTGTTCATGCGCAGCTGGCGGATAACGGCACTCGCGCAAAAGCGATACATCACGACAACGCCGCGCACGTCTGCCGCCTTGCGCGCCTGTTCGATCAGCGGCACGGCGGATTCGTCCAGTTCGGCGATTTCCACCACCAGCACTTCTGCGCCTGAATCCGGCAAGGCGGACATGGCGTCGTCCAGCGTGGCGCTGTTGCTGCGGATATCCAGCGACAGATTGGTATGGCCGGTGACGGCGAGACGCTCCTTGAGGCGCTGACCGACCAGTGCGACACGGATCGGTCCGGCACGATGCACCTGGTCCGACGCATGTGTACGTGCGAGCTCTTCCAGTTGCGCTATCTGCAAACCTGCGATCAACCCGATGCCATGCCCTTGATCGACGAGATTTTTCAGCAGGCGCAAGCGGTTGACCTGTTCCGCTGTGTACAAGCGCTGCCCACTGTCGGACCGTCCGGCCCCGGACAGTTGATAACGCCGCTCCCAGACGCGCAACGTTTCCACCGACAAACCGGCGAGACGCGCTGCCGTTCCGCTGCGATAAGCCGATCCGGAACTGTCTTTCTGAACTGGCAAACCTCTTTTACTGGCCGTATTTTTCATGTTTGAACCGATATTGAACCGATATTGTTCGATTCTACCGGTTCATTTAATGGACAACAAGGTTTATTCGACCTACATTCAATGCACGCCGTGTCCATCCTGTGCATGGCGACGACCACTACTGACCTTACGTATCAAACGAAGCAATTCACTTTTACTTTTGACTGGAGAATCAACATGAAGAAATTTTTGATCGGTACTGCTTTCGCATTGGCCGCGGGATTCAGCCACGCTGCGGATATTGTGGATACCGCCAAGTCGGCAGGTTCATTCAATACGCTGGTCACGGCAGTGCAGGCGGCCGGGCTGGTCGATACCTTGAAGGGACCTGGTCCGTTCACTGTCTTTGCGCCGACTGACGAGGCCTTTGCCAAAATCCCGAAAGCAAAACTGGATGCGCTGTTGAAAGACAAGGCCGCATTGACGAAGGTGCTGACGTATCACGTTGTACCGGGCAAGGTCATGGCAGCCGACGTCAAGGCCGGTAACGTGAAGACGGTTGAAGGCTCGAATCTGAAAGTCACCGTCGCCGGCGGCAAAGTCAAGGTCGACAACGCGAACGTCGTCAAGACGGATATCGCTGCCGACAATGGCGTGATTCACGTGATCGATACGGTCGTGATGCCGAAGATGTAATCGCGCTTGGCGTGTTTTTCGGCGGCCACATGCGACCGTCGGATAGCGACCCTCGACTTGTCGAGGGTTTTTCATTGCATGAACGGAAGGCAGGGGTCGGCGCTGTCGTGGCATCGCTCTTCCTTCTGCACAGACTTTAGTGAATGTCCAAATGTGTGATGAGCAGCATCAATGAGCTACGTCAATGCGCTGCATCAATGAAAATCGTCAGACCTTGTTGACGCATGCGCTGACAGCAAGTGCACGCAACCACCTGACGTGAAGGAACCAGATGTCAATCGCGTGGTTGAAACCACCGACAGCCATGCAGTCATGCAGTCATGTGTTAACCAGATGTGTTTTGCGTGTTAGGTAGCGCACCTCTCGATGCATGGCACGTCCGTATGATCGACATCAATCTGCATCGCCAATCGTGCGATGCCTTATCGAAACAATGAATTGTCCAAGGAGACTTTGATGGATTCGATCAATGCACATCAGCCGGAACACAATCGCGCCGATCTGGCGGACAAGGACGCGCAGCAAAAATTGAAGGAGATGGCGGAAGATGCCAAGACCTGCTTTTTTTGCACGGCATCGAGCGGCGGCGGCTCGCAGGGCATGCGACCGATGTCGACGCTGCAAGTCGATGATCAGGGCAACTTGTGGTTTCTCAGTGCAAGCGACAGCCGGAAGAATGCCGAAATTGCGGCGAACGCTGCGGTGAAGCTGCTCTTCCAAGGCAGCAAGCATTCGGAATTCCTGACACTGGACGGCGTCGCCACCGTGTCACGCGACAAGGCAAAGATCAAGGAGTTGTGGGGATTTTTGTTGAAGACGTGGTTCACCGAAGGCGAGAACGATCCGCGCATCACGGTGATCAAGGTAACGCCGATCGGCGGCTATTACTGGGATACCAAACACGGCAGCGCCGTGGCGGGAATCAAGATGGTCATCGGCGCAACGATCGGCAAGACGCTGGACGATTCGATCGAAGGCACACTCAAGCCGTAAGCGCGATTGCCGGCGTCGCGTGGATTGTCTTCGCGCGACGCCGGCTTGCTTGCTGCGCGTTGCTTCAACGACCGAATCGCTCTTCAATCAACGTAATCGCACGCGCCACACCGTCGACTTCCTGCTGCATGCTGCGACCGATTTCAATCGCCCGTTGCTGCATTGCGCTCGACTGCAGTGTGGTCCGGATTGCCTGCGCAAGTCGATCTGGCGTCACCGTATTGCGATGCAGGACATCGCCTGCCACGCCAGCCCGCCGCAGTTCATCGCCCCAGAATTGCTGATCGAACGCGTGCTCGATCACGATGGAAGGCCTCCCGGATCGCGCAGATGAATGTGACGTACCCGCGCCGCCGTGATGCACGATAGCCGCGCAATGCGGGAATACCTGCGCGTGCGGCGCACGACCGCAACGGAAGATATCCGGCGACGTCTTGCCCGGCCAGTCGGACTGGATGACGGCACGACAGCCTGCCAAGGCGACGGCTTCCGCCATCAGCGTATCGAACAGTTCGGTCTGAAATTGTGCGAGTGAACCGAATGTCATGTAGACCGGCGGCGCTCCGGCTTGCAGAAAATCCTGCAAACCCGGCGGCAACGGAATCGGATGATCGTCCTGCGGATAATGCAGGTCGCCGCAGAACTGGATATGGTCGCTCCAATCGCTACGTCGCGGGCTTAATGTCGGGCTGGACGCTATCAACGTCAATTCATCAGAGACATACAACTGGTTTTGCACGCTTGTCAGCGGCGGCAATTCTTCGCGCTGGCGCAATGCTTCGGCATGCGTGAACATTTTCTTGCGGCCGATGTAGTCGCCCAGCTTCCAGGTCAGGCTGTTGATGAATCGCCCGAGGTTGGGGCCGAACAAGGGAATTTCGCTGGTGCGCACCGCCAGCGGCGCCAGTGCGACGGAGACACGCGGACGGCCACTGATCTCTGCCGCTGTCAGCAGCGTGTGATTGACCATGTGGCCGATGACGATGTCGGTGCCCGCACACAGCGCCTGCGACGCGGCATACATCGCCTCCAGCGCCGGATCGAAGTATTGCTGCATCACCAGCACGAACTGTTTCATCGGATCGTTGGTGCGCACGATCTCTTCGAGTACGGCGTTAGGGCCGCTCGCAAAGTCGCCATACGCGCGCACGGCGACAAAACCGCCGGCAGCGGCATAGTCGGCGTAATCCTTGTTGTCGACGCTGGTGTAGGCAATCGTGACCTGATGACCCGCTTGTTGCAATCCATGCGCCAGCGCCATGAACGGCAGAATGTCGCCGTCGCTTCCCCAGGTCTGCATACCGATCTTCATTGGAATCTCCTCACGATGGCGGGAAACGATCGCGCGTCATCGACTGAAACAGGACATAGCAGACGTCAGAACAAGTGCTGTCATGGAACCGTATGCCAGGTGCTTAAACGGTTATGAATCGCGGTTGCTGCAACGGCAGCCTGCCCCATTGCGACCACGATCTGGTTGAGTCCCACGACAATGTCTCCTGCAGCGTAGAGGCCGGAGACAGACGTCTGCATATGCGCATCCACGTCGACCTTGCCTTCTTCATTCAACGTGGCGCCGAGCTGGCTTGCGAGTTCGGAATTCACCTTGGTTCCGAGCGCGCTGTACATCACATCAAACGACTCTACGTCCCCCGTCTGAAAACGAACGACGATGTTTTTTTCGCGCTCCTGATAGCGGATATCGGCCACGGGGGCATCAAACAGACGGATGCCCGCCTTTTTTAATTTTTCATGTTCCTGCGTTGTCAGTTCGCTTTCCATCCCCAGCGTCAGCAGGCTGACATACGGCGTGTAATGACGGACGAATAACGCTTCAGCAAAGCCCCCTTTTCCCATTCCCAGGATGACGGTTTTTTTGTCGACCGCTTCGTAACCGTCACAGATCGGGCAATACCTGAGTATGCTGTCGTTCAACGCCTGCTTTACGCCGTCAAATCGAGGTTCGACGTCTACCACGCCGGTGCATAACAACACGGTGCGTGTGCGCAACCGGTTCCCGCCTTTGGTTGCGACGAGAAAATCATCGTCGGGTCTCTTTTTAATTTCCACGACGTGGTCGTTGATAACGGGCACGTTGTAAAGCGCGACCTGACTCCGCATGTAGTACAGCGCGTCCTCTCCATGCATTCCTTCGGGCACGCCCGGATAGTTATGCGATTTTGGAATCCAGCCCAGTCGCGGATTGCCGCCATCGATGATCTGCACGCGCCTGAGATAACGTGCCATGTAGGTGGCAGCCGTCAAGCCGGCCGGGCCTCCGCCGATAATGAGGCAATCGAGGTTATCTGACGCATAATCGGACGCCGAACCGGATGCCGAAGCGGACGCGTAACCAGATGAGTAACCGGATGCGATCGTCATGATCTGTTTGCTACGCAAGGAGTACGGCGCATCGGGTTCTGCATTGCGTTCTGCATCGTGACCCGGACACACAGCCGTTCCGGCAATCCGACGAGAACACGATCAGCATTTTGATGGTCAGGCTGTTTTGAAAATCTTGTTGTGGCCTTCATGGCATCTCTATTTGCAAAGGTTGACGCACGCATGCACGAATGCATGTGCATTGTGCTTGCTGCCATCGGAACAACGTATCGGTCTAGGCCGCGTCCTTCTGTAAGAAAATACCGGGTGAAGACACGACTGCAAAGACCCAACTGGACGACTTTTTTGTCCGGAATTCGACCTAAATGTCGATTGAAAAGGCACTTTGATCGTCTGTAAACAGTATCGCAGCCGGTCAAAGATATAAGCTGCGCGAATGACATATATCAGATAAGGAAATTGGATTTATATCTCTACCGGCCGCACTATGTAGTTACTCCAAAAGAGTTCACTACGAAAGGAAGTCACAATGTCACAAGCATTCACCAAAGCAGTACCAGCAAAAGCTTCTGAAGCAACCCGTGCCGCACTGATCGCCAAACTGTGCGAAACACGCGGAGCGAAGTATCAGAGCCTGAAGCGTTACCGCAGCCTGTAATCGACTGCGAGGTCGGATAGCCGACCACCTACGAAGATCCCCGCCATAGCGGGGATTTTGTTTATGTGCGACAGCAAGATGCGCCCGACCGCATACAGCGCGTTTCGGTCGAGCGTGCCAAACAGGCCTTGACCACGCTGCACTTCTGCCGCTCTGCCACTTACCCTTCCATTCTGTTTGTCACATCACACAGGTGTGCAGACGCACCGATACTTTCGCAGCGTTACGTTGATTCCGCGACATCCGTGGAACCTCGTCGAGAAGACGAAGTCGTAACACAAAGTAACTGGTGCTTGCGAGGCCGCTCCGTTTGAATTCTTGCCCACCTGCAATGAGGAGACACGCTGTGACTGTCACTGACGACTCGATATACAGAAGCCGGCTTCATCCGATTCATGCAGTTTTTCTTTCAGGTACGATTCCTCTCTTTCTCGGGAGCGTACTTGCCGACTACGCGTATTTTTCCAGTTACCAGATACAGTGGAGCGACTTCGCTTCGTGGCTGACCGCAGGCGGACTTGTCTTCGGCGGCTTTGCATTGATCTGGTCGATCGTCAGTTTGATTGCGGCCGATCGCCGTACCACGCATGCATTCCTGTACACCTTCTTTCTGTTGGCGACCTGGGTCATCGGCTTTATCAATTCGCTCACCCACGCCAAGGACGCTTGGGCAGTCATGCCCATGGGCCTCGTTCTGTCGGTGATCGTTTTCGTGCTCGCCTGCATAGCGACCTGCATAGGCCTGGCCAGATTCGGTGAGGGGGACGCACGATGAAACGCTTATCCAATTATTTATCCGGTACCCGTCGCCATGCGATCCTGCTGGCGCCTGTCACGCTCGCATTGTTGCTGAGCGCCTGCGGTGAAAAAGGTCAGGACGTCGAGCAACACGGGCCGGAGCCGACGCTTCCCGAACCGCAACGCGGACTGCTGCCGACGATGAAGATCGCGGAGCCTGCGCCGTGGGGCGATCAACATCCGACGGTGCCTGAAGGTTACTCAATCACGGCGATCGCCACCGATCTCAAGATTCCTCGCCAGACGCTGGTTCTCCCCAATGGCGACATCCTGGTTGCAGAAGGTAAAGGCGGCAATGCATCGCCGACCAAACCGAAGGACGTGATTGCCGGATACATCAAGTCCAAGGGAACGACACCCGTCAAGGGCGGTAACCGCCTGACCTTGTTGCGCGATGCCGATGGCGACGGCAAGTACGAGATGAAGACGGTCTTCGCCGATAAACTCGATGCGCCTTACGGACTTGCGCTGGTCGGCGACAAGCTGTACGTCGCCAACCAGGATGCGCTGGTGCGCTTCAATTATCGCGTTGGCCAGACGCAGGCGAGCGAGCCGCCGGTCAAGGTGACGGACCTGCCGTCGAAGATCAATCATCACTGGACCAAGTCGCTGGCGGCAAGTGCGGACGGACGTTTGCTCTATGTCGGCATCGGCTCCAACAGCAACATTACCGAGCGCGGCATGGTGGCGGAAGTCGACCGTGCGATGGTCTGGGAAGTGAACGCCGAAAACGGCGCACACCGGCCTTATGCAACCGGCTTGCGCAATCCGACCGCACTCACGATCCAGCCGCGATCAGGCCAGTTGTGGGCGGTCGTGAACGAGCGTGACGAGATCGGGCCGAACCTTGTGCCGGACTATCTGACGTCGGTGAAGGACGGCGCGTTCTATGGCTGGCCTTACAGCTACTGGGGCCAGAATGTGGATGATCGCGTGCGACCGCAGGATCCGGATAAGGTGGCCTCCGCAATCAAGCCTGATTACGCACTGGGATCGCACGTCGCTGCGCTCGGCGTCGATTTCTCCGAACCTGCAATGGGTGCACAGTTTGCAGAGGGTGTCTTCATCGGCGAACACGGCAGCTGGAACCGTGCGACGCCTGCCGGCTACAAAGTGGTGTTCGTGCCGTTCCGCGACGGTCGCCCGAGTGGAAAACCGATTGATTTCGTCACAGGCTTTTTCGGTGCCGACGGCAAGACACGCGGTCGACCGGTCGGCGTGACGGTTGATCCTCGCGGCGCACTGATTGTTGCGGACGATCTGTCGAATACGATCTGGCGCGTGACGCCGAACAAGGCTGCCCAGACTGCTCGATAAATTCCTGGCCGGTAAATTTCCGAGGGCGGAAGGGGGAAGGCGGATGCAGATCAGAACTGCGTCCGCATCCCGACGTAGAGGCGACGCCCCGGTGCCGGTTCGAAAAATCGCTGGTTGCCGTCATTGACCACCACCGATCCCGCATACGCGCGGTCGAATACATTGTCGATGCGACCGAACAGCATCGTCTTCGCGGAACCGACATTGAACTCGTACCCGGCCCGCAGATTGAATACCGCGTAGCCGCCTGCAGCATCGCTGTTGATGTCATCGACATAGGACTTGCTTTCGGCGCGCATCTCCACTGCCGTCGTCACGGCGTTTTGCCAGCGGTATTGCAGTTCGGTATACAGGCTGTGTTCCGGCGTGCCGGGCAGGCGATTGCCCGAATCGATCGTGCGCGTGTTGCTGGTGAATGACTCGCTGAATCGCGCGTCCAGCCATGTGTAGGCGACGCTGGTCGAGAGCTGACTGTTCCAGTTGCCGTGCCATGACGCTTCGACACCACGGCGCTCGACGCCGTCGACGTTCTGGAATGTAGATCGGCCACCCTCTGCCTCATCCTGCACGATTTCATTCTTGCTGCGTGAATTGAAGACGGCAAAATCCAGTTCGTGCCGCCCGCTTCTGATCTTTGCGCCAATCTCCGATTGCACGCTGGTCGATGCGCGCAAACCGAGGTTCGGCCCGGTTGCGTTATTACGGTAGGCTGATTCGGCCAGAGTCGGCGTTTCGAATCCCTTGCCGACATTGGCGTAGAGATTGACGTTGTCGCTCGCTCTCCATGCCAGTCCGACGACCGGGCTGGTCTGCCTGTATTCGACGCTGCCGCTGTCGTCGGGGTTGTTCAAAGGCACGATGAAATCGTCGTCGACCGACAGCTTGACGCGACTCGTGCGCACGCCGGCGGTGGCGCGCCATTGCGGCGCAAAGGTCCAGTCGATCTGGGCGAACACATCGGTGTTTCTGGCGTGATCGTTTTCATCGCGGCGCAACGCGCCCGGCGTGCCGCCATCGTTGACAAAACCCTGGCGGCGTTCACTCAAAGAGTCAGCTTCCACGCCGACGGTCCAGTTCAGCGGCAAGCCGTTTGCTTGCGTCTCGTGCGTCCAGTTCAAACCGACGCCACCGTAGCCGCGGTCCAGATCGATCACGCCTCCCGCCTGAACCCCCGCGTCGCCGGGAAACGAAAGCGTCTGGAACACCTTGCGCGTACCGCCATACACGCGCGCATTCAACATGTCGCTGGCGCTCAAACGTTGTTCGAGCACAAGGCCGATCTGCTGCTGCGAAATTGTCTTGCGCGTATCGAAAGTAATGGCACCGGGGACAACCTGACGTGGATCGCGCTCGAAATCGGCACGTGAAAGCCCGAGCGGATCCTGCGACAAGGGTTGATCGAAACTGTTGAGGATGGCAGTGATTTTGGTGTCGCTGGACGGCCGTGCCACGACCTTGGCGTTAATGGTCGTGCGCCGCGCCGCGCTGTGATCGCGGTAACCGTCAGTCGAATATTGGCTGACGTCGATGACACCTCCCAGTGTGTCGTTGCCGCCGCCCGCGGAGAGGCCATAGAGTTGCTGATTGTCGGAACCGAGTCCCAGCGACAGCGAGGCTTCCGGTTTCGTCGGCGGCTCTCTGGTAAAAACCTGCAACACACCGCCGGCAGAGTTGCCGTACAACTGCGCCATCGGGCCGCGCAATACTTCGATACGGCTCGCCGATGCCAGGCTGGCGCTGGACGCCTGCCCCTGCCCGTCCGGCATGGTCGCCGGGATTCCGTCGATCAGGATGCGCACGCCACGGACACCAAAGGTGGAACGCGTACCGAAACCGCGTACCGAAATCTGCAAATCCTGTGCGTAATTCTGCCGCTCTCGCACCTGCACGCCCGGCACGGTACCCAACAGTTCCGACATGTTGACCAGCGGCGATTGCACGGTGAAGCCATCGACCTGCACGACATCGATCGCGGCAGGCGCATCGAATCGATCCTGTTCAGAGCGACTCGCGCTGACGACGATTTCAGGCAGTGCCTGTGGCGATGCCGCTTCCTGCGCCTGCGCATGGGTGGCAAGCAGCGACGCAATCATCGACAACATCGTCGATGACCACGGATTGAGAAAAGGAACACCGAACACAACACGATAATTTTTCATGTGCGACCAGGTCAATGGATCAATGGATCAATGGGGCAAAGGGTCGATGAAGCGGAAGAATTAAATCCCGCAATATGACTGTCGGTTCCGCATTTAAGTTCGTGACATCAGGAGCAACAGATCTCGCGAGGTAGTGAACGGACTTTGTTTGCAAGTCTGCTTTACGCTCCAGTGCCGGGCGGGTTCCATGCCGCTTGCAGGCTGAAACATGTTTCCCCCTTCGATCTGTATGTTTGTCACCGCACAGAACTGTCCACGCAATCTAACCAAACTTGTGTCACACAGGATCGAGAATCCGTTTCTTCCCTGCTGGACATTTTTACCGACAACATAAAATTCCCCGGAGAACACATGAAACCCACTTTTAAACAAGCATCCCTGGCGGCCTTGATGGCATTGGCATTTTCCACCCCTGGCGCATATGCGCAGAGTGGCTCCATGGCCAGCGATCATTCGGCAAAAAGTAGTGCCAAAAGCGAAGTGCCGGCTGCGGATCAACAAATGATGAAGAAGCTGGCACAGGCAAATATCGCCGAAATTGCCACTGCCGAACTGGCGCAAAAGAAATCCCAGAACGAGCAGGTCCTGAAATTTGCAAAGCAAATGATCGATGACCATACGGCGGCGCAAAAGGATCTTGCCAAGCTGGCAGAGGACAAGCACGTCGCCTTGCCAAAGGAAACCGACGACAAGCATAAGGCCGCGCTGAAAAAGCTCGACACAAAAAATGGCGCCGAATTTGATCGCGAATATATTTCGATGGCAGCAATGGCGGACCATCAGGATGCAGTCAAGCTGGTCGGCAAAATTGCAAGCGACGCAAAAGACCCCGACTTCAAGGCACTGGGAAAGAAACTGTTACCGACGATCGAAAACCATTTGAAGATGGCGAAAGAACTGAAGGCTTCCTGACCTTGCTGAACTGACGTTGGAGAATGCAGGGCCTTGTCGCGGGGCCCTGCATTTTTTTTATTCGGCGAACAAGTTTGCTGCGCGTTCAATCAAACGTGCCACGCGTCACAGAATGTTGAAAACAACCGACAAGAACCGGTCGTCGTTCGACGAAACCAGGCAAAAATTTGTTCTGGTTAATTTTATGGTTGATAATTGTCGCCATGAACGATACCGCACACCTCCCCGCATTCCCCGACCGCCTCTCCATCGACCCTCGCAGCCCGTACTTCAACGCTGCCATATTCGAGCACAATGTCGGCATCAGGCTTAACGATAAGGAACGCTCCGATGTCGAGGAATATTGCATCAGCGAAGGATGGGTCAAAGTCCCCGCAGGAAAAGCCCTGGATCGCAAGGGCAATCCCTTGATGACCAAATTAAAAGGCAAGGTCGAACCGTTTTATCGATAACGCATGTTTTAGGTCGATAGCGGGATCGCGTGCTTTCGGCATTGCCTGTTCGCTGTTCATCACCACTATTGGCCGATAGCGAATTGATTGCTTCGATCCTGAGCAGACAACCAAACCCGAATATATTTGTTTGTCTAGCGCTCGAAGTCACAGAAAATTGCAATAACGTCACCAAGTTCCAAACACCCCTCGTCGCGACCGGCACATCCTTTGAGACGATGACCTTGTTTTTTGCGCTCTTTTAAATTATGATCGTAATACAGTATTACATTCGTAATGCAAAGAATGTCTGAAGGAGCATAACGATGAACCGCAAATGGACCATGCGAGGCCTCACATGAAGCGTCGCGATGTCATGAAGCAAATGGCTTCTCTAGCCATAACCCCGTTGCTGCCAAAAATCGCTATGGCACGTCCGGAAACACCTGGCCCTGTTGGAAATGTGAGAAATAACATGCAAGAACAACCTGAAATTTCGAAAAAAACTGCTGCCGAAGACCTCACGGCACTTGGTGTCGCTGCCGCCGCTGAAGCTATTCGCAATGGCGAAATATCATCCGAGTCGTATGCTAACGCGCTGTTGCAGAAGGCCCGGGCTCATTCCGGACTGGATGCTTTTATTACGATAGATGAGCCAGCGGTGTTGCAAGCAGCCAGAGCCGCAGACAAGGCGCGTGCTGCAGGTGCAACGGCTCCCTTGCTCGGCGTTCCAATCGGGATCAAGGACAGCTATCTGACGAAAGGACTCCGCACGACATTCGGGATCTCCAATCTGAAAAACTTTGTGCCGGATCATGATGCCGGGAGCGTGAAGCAAATCAAAGGTGCAGGCGGAATTGTCTTTGGCAAAAATAATTTGGTTGAAATGTCCTACGGTTTGACCGGCAACAATAAAGCATTTGGCCAAGTGAAGAATCCACATGACCAAAAACATGTCACGGGTGGATCATCCAGTGGTTCGGGTGCTTCCGTGGCAGCGCGCCTCGTGCCAGCTTCGTTAGGTGGCGACACCATAGGCTCGATACGTGTACCTGCATCGCTTTGCGGTGTAGTGGGCTTCAAGCCGACGACAGGAAGGTGGCCACGGGAAGGCGTCGCTCCGATTTCCCATACTCTTGATACGACAGGCGTGTTTGCGCGCAGTGTAGAAGACTGCATGCTGATCGACCAAGTCGTGACCGGGGAAACCAAAACAGACAATTCCAGCCAGTCCGACTTGAAAGGCGTAAAGCTAGCCTACGCGCCGCGCCAATATCTTGAGCTTGTCGACCCCGAGGTCGAGGCGCAATTCAAAGACGCCATTTACCGTTTGCGCGAAGCTGGTGCGGAGATCGTCGAAATCGACCTCGGAAAAGATTTCTCTTCGCTGGCTCTGACAACGACCTGGGATATTTTCTTCCGCGAAACGAAAGAAGCCCTTGAGCACTTCCTTCTCGAAAACAAGGTCCCGGTCACCTTCGACGAAATATATAGCGGACTGAAGCCTGAACTTAAAGAAGCGTGGGGTCACTTTGCCTTGCCGAGCGGCGCAGGATACATCTCCGACCAAACATACAAAAATGACCTGACAGTTGCACGCGCTGAAATCATGCGTCGCTACGACAAAGCATTTGTAGCTCATGGTGCTCAAGCATTGCTCTTGCCAACGACACCGACTACGGCGCCTTTGATTGACCGCCAGGACAAATTCTTCATCGCGGGTCAGGAAGTGAGCTACATGGCTCTTGCCAACAACACGATTCCAGCAAGTTCAGTGGGTCTTCCAGGTATCAGCATTCCTATTGGGCTGGCTCGCAACAAATTGCCAATAGGTCTTGAAATCGACGGCTCACTTGGTCAAGACAGATTGCTCCTCAGCGTCGCTCGCCGTGTGGAATCCGTGGTTGGCGCGTTGTCATCCCCTATTTAAAGAGGCCTCATAATGACTAATACAACTCATGAAACAAACACGATTTCGGTCGAACACGTAACGATCCGCTCGGAAAACTCGTTTGATATTGTCAAAGCCAAGCTGGAAAACTCGGTTCCGCGGATTGACGATGGCATCTTCACGCTTTTGAGATACGGCGAAAGCGTGCGTGCATTGAAAGAATTGGAAGCTTTACCGCCGCTCTCAATCTTCGGATTCCGAGACCACGGTGCGGCATTGACTGTAGCGGGTCTGAAACGTCGCGCAATACAATACGACATCGGCAATCCACTGACCGCGACTAAAATGACGCGGCATCAGTTGTCTGCAGCACTCTATGCACCCATTCGCGTACTACTGCGTGAAGATGTAAATGGCGAAGTCGGCTTCGAATTTGACCGTCCTGTTTCTACTTTCGGCCAATTTGGAAACAGCCAAGTCGATAACATCGCACGCCAACTTGATAAAGACTTGCAAGCTGCGTTGGATGCAGCCGCGTTGTAAAGTAACGTAAAAATAGGATGCGGCGGCTTTTTAGCTGCTGCATCAGGTTTAAATAACCAATGAAAGGCTGGATCAATGCGTTTCGAGAAGGGCCACAAAGAAATCACGCGGAAGCGCATCGTTGACACTGCTTCACGGCGTTTTAGGAAAGACGGCGTTGCTGCCTCAGGTCTGGCTGGCATCATGGCCGATTCGGGATTAACGAACGGGGCCTTTTACGCTCATTTCGACTCGAAGGAGGATTTGGTACGGGAGGCCCTCTCAAGTGCACTAACCGGTCAACTCGCACAATTGGAGCAAGCACGGGAGGACGCGATTGATATTGAAGGCGCCATTCGACGATATCTGAACGTATCCCATCTCAATGGATGCGAAGAAGGATGTCCGTCCGCCGCTTTATTGCCTGAAATAAG
>NZ_DATMTD010000115.1:0-73835 GCF_035565035.1 Oxalicibacterium sp.
TGATTTTGTCCTTACTCGAACTTATTCACCGACTATTCACTGCTTATCCAACGGATATCCACAAAGTTATCCACAGGCTGATAGGCAGCTGTCTATCCCTTCAACGTCTGTTCCAAAACATGCAACTCATGGTTGCATTCCGGACTCTTGCCACGGTCCGCGGCGATCTTCCGAACCGCATGCAACACGGTCGTATGATCGCGTCCGCCGAACAGCTCGCCGATCTCCGGCAGGCTCTTTTGCGTTAACTCCTTGGCAAGATACATCGCAATCTGGCGTGGCCGGGCAATGTTGGCCGGACGCTTTTTCGAGTACATATCGGCAACTTTTATATTGAAAAAGTCGGCGACGGTCTTCTGAATGTTCTCGACCGAGATCTGGCGATTCTGCACCGATAACAGATCTTTTAATGCATCCTTGACAACTTCAATCGTGATGTCTTTGCCGTGGAAACGGGAGTAAGCAAGAATCTTGCGCAGTGCGCCTTCCAGCTCACGGACGTTGGAACGTAGATGTTTGGCAACAAAAAACGCTACGTCGTCGGAGAAGGTCACGCCTTCCTGTTCCGCTTTTTTGAGCAGAATGGCGACCCGCATTTCCAGCTCCGGCGGCTCGACGGCGACCGTCAGGCCGGAGTCGAAACGCGAAATCAGCCGGTCGTCCATGCCGGTGATTTCCTTCGGATAGGTGTCGCTGGTGATGATGATTTGCTTCTTGGCGGCAATCAGCGCTTCGAACGCATAGAAGAATTCTTCCTGCGTACGGCTCTTGCCGGCAAAGAACTGGATGTCGTCGATCAGCAACAGATCGAGCGAATGATAATAGCGCTTGAAGTCGTCGAAACCCTTTCGCTGGTAAGCGGTCACTACGTCGCGAACGTACTGTTCTGCGTGGATATAGCGAATTTTGACGTTCGGATTGTCGGCCAGAATCTGATTGCCGATGGCGTGGATCAAGTGCGTTTTACCGAGGCCGACACCGCCATACAAGAACAGCGGGTTATAAGAACTGCCCGGATTGTTGGCGACCTGGATCGCTGCCGCACGTGCCAGCTGGTTGGCCTTGCCGGTAACGAAGCTGTCGAAAGTCAGCGCGGTATTAATACGGCTTTGATCGCGGCGCGGCGCTTGCTCGACTTCGCCGGCCTGGACCGGAATCGATTCCGGCATGCCCGCCGGCGCATCGTCGGCGTGGCTGTCGCCGTTGGAAGAACGCAACGCCGGCTTCTTTGCCGCCGCCAGTCGTGGATCGAGAACAAACTGCACGTCGATCGGGGCTTCCCAGAACTGGGCGGCGAGGGCGGTAATGCGGCTGGCAAACTGCGCCTTGACCCAATCGAGCTTGAAACGATTCGGCGCAGCAATCCGCAACGTGCCATCCTCGTAATCGAGCGGCGCCAGCGGTTTGATCCACGCACTATATTGTTGAGGCGTCAATTCCTGCTCCAACTGGGCGGAGCAGGTCTGCCAGAAATTTTCCATGAATCGTCTACTTGATCTTATTTATACAGGGGCTGTACTGCACTTCCCTTGGGTGGTCTAATGGTGCCTGAGGGCTCGCCACGCGTCGCGCTATTCTACCCCCGTCGGACCAAGTTATCCACAGGCCGGCGGTTTATTTCAAAAATCCCCACACTGGCCAAACTGCGCTAAGTAATTGACAGACAAGCGGAAAATGCTGTCTAATTCAGGGTTCACTACCCACGATGTTGGATCGTTGTGTTGTCGCCATTAAAGGCATCAACCTGCGCCAGCTGCCCAGGATTTGGCGATGGGCGCGTGATGTTCCGATTTATTTTTGCCGATTAGCGAGACCACAATGAAACGTACTTACCAACCTTCCGTCGTACGCCGCAAGCGCACCCACGGCTTCCGTGTCCGCATGGCTACCCGCGGTGGCCGCGCTGTGCTCAACGCACGCCGCGCCAAAGGCCGCAAACGCCTCGCTGCCTAAGCAGATGGCGTGACCGGCGATCGTTCGTTCGATTTTGCACGCGATCGGCGGATCGTTAAAACGGATGAATTTTCATCCGTTTTTCGTTTGCGGCCCGTATATCGCACGGCACATTTCGTCCTCTATACACGCAAGACCGATCTGCCACACGCCCGTTTGGGCGTTGTCGCCGCCAAACGCCTCGCACCCCGCGCCGTGACGCGCAATACCATCAAGCGCATGACGCGCGAACTGTTTCGACAAACGGCTTTGCCGTCCATCGACTGCATCGTGCGCCTGTCGCAACCCGTCAATACGAAAAAAGGCCCGGCAACCAGTGTCGGCCTGAAGGCGTTGTTGCGGGAAGAATTGACGCGACTGTTCGCTTCTCAACAAATTGCGCAGCAGGGCACGCCGGGAGCAACTTCGTGAAGACGTTGCTCGTATTGCTGGTGCGTGTCTACCAATTGGGCATCAGCCCGTTTCTCGGCCAGAACTGCCGCTTCTATCCCAGTTGTTCTCAATATGCGATCGAAGCAATCGGCCGGCATGGCGCAATGAAGGGCGGCTGGCTATCGGCCAAGCGTCTTTGCAAATGCCACCCCTGGCATCCGGGCGGGCTTGATCCCGTACCCGAATCGTCCACCAAAACCTCCTCTTCAACCGCTTGCGGTTGCGGCCATTCCTGAACTGAGTAAGAGATTATGGATACCAAACGTACCATCCTGTGGGTTGTGTTTTCGTTTTCGCTGTTGATGCTATGGGATAGCTACAACCGCTACACCGGCAAGGAACCGTTGTTCGGCCCGTCGACCGCGCAAAAAGCACCTGCTGCGGCCGGTGCAGGCGACGCCGCCGCTCCAACCGCCAATGTGCCTGCGGCAACGACCGGCACACCAACAACCGGTGTGCCAACCGGCGATACAGCTGCCGTTAAAAACGAATCCATCGTCATCACGACCGATCTGATGAAGGCAGAAATCGATACGGCCGGCGGCGAAATCCGTCATCTGGAATTGCTGAAGCACCACGAAAGCGGTCATCCGGACAAGAACGTCGTGCTGTTCGATGCCACACCGCCACGCACCTATCTCGGCCAGACCGGCCTGACTGGCGGCGTGTATCCAAATCACAAATCGATGTTCGTCGCACAAGCCGGTCCGCGTGACCTGGGCGATGCCAACCAGGTACAGCTGGTCCTGACGTCGGAACAGCATGGCGTCAAGTTGATCAAGACCTTCACGTTCAAGCGCAACGATTACCGTATCGACGTCAAACATGACGTCGTCAACAATACCGGCGCACCGATCACCCCATCGCTGTACCTGCAACTGGTGCGCGACGGTGCCAAGCTGCCGAACGAATCGATGTTCTACAGCACCTTCACGGGACCGGCTGTGTACACCGAAGGCGATAAATTCCAGAAGGTGAAATTCGATTCGATCGAAAAGGGCAAGGACGAGCACGCGACCAAAGCCAACAACGGCTGGATCGCCATGGTGCAGCACTACTTCGTTTCCGCCTTCATCCCGCCGGCAGATGCTCAGCGTGAAATCTACACACGCAAGCTGGGCACCGACCTGTACGCCGTCGGCACCATCCTGCCAATGGGTGCGGTCGCACCGGGTGCAACCGCATCGATGGATGCCACACTGTTCTCCGGTCCGCAGGAATCCAAACGCCTGGAAGAAGTCGCGCCCGGCTTCGAGCTGGTCAAGGATTACGGCTGGCTGACGATCATCGCACGCCCGATCTTCTGGCTGATGACACACATCCACCAGATGCTCGGCAACTGGGGCTGGACCATCATCGTGCTGACGATCGTGATCAAGCTGGCGTTCTTCCCGTTGTCCGCTGCCGGCTATCGCAGCATGGCGAAGATGAAGCTGGTCACGCCGAAAATGACCGACATCCGCACCCGCCTCAAAGGCGATCCGCAAAAGATGAATGCGGCGATGATGGAGCTGTACAAGAAAGAGAAGATCAATCCGCTCGGCGGCTGCTTCCCGATCGTGATCCAGATTCCGGTTTTCATCTCGCTGTACTGGGTGCTGCTGGCCAGCGTGGAAATGCGCAACGCGCCGTGGATCGGCTGGATTCACGATCTGGCATCGCCTGATCCTTGGTACATCCTGCCGGTGCTGATGGCGATCTCGATGTTCATCCAGACCAAGCTGAACCCGACGCCACCGGATCCGATCCAGGCCAAGATCATGATGTTCATGCCGATTGCATTCTCGGTGATGTTCTTCTTCTTCCCGGCCGGTCTGGTGCTGTACTGGGTCGTCAACAACATCCTGTCGATCGCACAGCAATGGGTCATTACCCGTCGTATCGGTGATGGCAAGAAGCCTGCATAACCTGACGTAGCGTGTCGGTCGCGTAATGCGACCTGCGATAAAAAAAGCCCGCGCAGTTTGCGGGCTTTTTTATTGCTGTTTAGTTGCGCTTCGCATTTGAACAAACATAGAATGACTTCATGAACTTCGACTCTTCTCCTATTGCGGCAATTGCCACCGCACCAGGACGCGGCGGCATCGGTGTCGTCCGCGTCTCCGGCAAAAATCTCTCTTCCATTATCGAAGCCGTCTGCGGTCCGGAAAAAGCCGGCACCCTGCAGCCGCGTCATGCGACCTATCTGAGTTTTCTGAACGACGACGGCAGCGTCATCGATCAGGGCCTCGCGATTCATTTCAAGGCGCCGCATTCGTACACCGGCGAAGACGTGCTGGAACTGCAGGGTCATGGCGGCCCCATCGTGCTGCAGATGTTGCTGAGCCGCTGCCTGCAGGCCGGTGCTGAAATCGGACTGCGCATGGCGCAACCGGGCGAATTCACGCATCGCGCCTTCCTCAACGAAAAGCTCGATCTGGCGCAGGCCGAAGCAGTTGCCGACCTGATCGAAGCATCGACCGAGGCCGCTGCGAAGTCCGCTTCGCAATCGCTGTCCGGCGCATTCTCCAAAACGATTCAGGACCTCGTCGATCGCGTGATCAGGTTGCGCATGCTGGTCGAAGCGACGCTGGATTTTCCGGAGGAGGAAATCGATTTCCTGCAGCAATCGGACGCACGCGGTCAACTCGACGGCATTCGCGACACGCTGCAACAGGTCTTCAAGCAATCGGCGCAAGGCGCGTTGCTGCGCGACGGCCTGAACATCGTACTGGCGGGACAACCGAACGTCGGCAAATCGTCACTGCTGAACGCACTTGCCGGTAGCGATGTGGCAATCGTCACACCAATCGCCGGCACCACGCGCGACAAGGTGATCGAAACCATTCAGATCGAAGGCATACCGATCAATGTCATCGATACTGCCGGGATTCGCAACGCGGCAGACGCGTCCGACGAAGTCGAACGTATCGGCATCGAGCGCACGTGGGCCGCTGTGCAAAAGGCCGATGTCATCGTGCATATGCTGGACGCGAGCCGCGGGCCTACGCGAGAAGATGAAGAGATCGTCGAACGCTTCCCCGTCAATGCACCGGTGATCCGCATCTGGAACAAGATCGACCTGTCCGGACACAGACCGGCAGTCGATCGCATGCCCGATGCAACGCATATCTATCTGTCGGCAACCGATCTGGCCGGCATGGATTTACTGCGCACGGAACTGTTGCGCCTGATCGGCTGGCAGCAAACCGGCGAATCACTGTATCTGGCACGTGAGCGTCATTTGATCGCGCTGAAATCCGCACACGATCATCTGGAAATGGCAGCACAACACGCCGCACATGACAGCGAAACCACCACGCCCGCGCTGGACCTCTTCGCCGAAGAACTGCGCCTGGCACAGGAACGCCTGTCCAGTATTACCGGCGAATTCACATCGGACGATCTACTCGGTGTGATCTTCAGCAGGTTCTGCATCGGCAAGTAAATCGGCCGTCCTTTGCCGAAATCCCGGATTTTGGCGACAATGCAGCATCAGGCTTTCTGTACAACACGGCAAAGGCGTTGATCCGCGGTCCATACCCGATCGACGCCCTTCCTTATTCCGGCCAACCTTCAGCACTCATACGCCCATGTCCACTACATCCAAGATCATCTATACCCTGACCGACGAAGCGCCTGCGCTGGCGACCTATTCGCTGCTGCCGATCGTCGAAGCCTTCACCCGGTCGTCCGGTATCGCGGTCGAAACACGCGACATCTCTCTGGCCGGACGCATCATCGCGGCGTTCCCTGAATTCTTGACGGATGCACAGAAAATCAGTCCGGCGCTGGCCGAGCTCGGCGAACTGGCCACCAAACCCGAAGCCAACATCATCAAGCTGCCGAACATCAGTGCGTCGATGCCGCAATTGAAGGCAGCAATCAAGGAGTTGCAAGAGCAAGGCTACAAGCTGCCGGACTATCCCGATGAGGCAAAGAACGATCAGGAAAAGGATATCAAGTCGCGCTACGACAAGATCAAGGGCAGTGCGGTCAATCCTGTTCTGCGCGAAGGCAATTCCGATCGTCGCGCACCATTGTCGGTAAAAAATTACGCGCGCAAACATCCGCACAAGATGGGCGCATGGTCGGCCGACTCGAAATCGCATGTCGCGCACATGGATAGCGGCGACTTCTACGGCAGTGAAAAATCTGCGCTGATCGCCGAAGCCGGCAATGTGCAGATTGCACTGGTTACTGCCGATGGCAAAACCACCGTGCTGAAAGAGAAGACTGCGGTCAAGGCAGGCGAGATCATCGATGCATCGGTGATGAGCAGGAAGGCGTTGCGCGATTTTCTCGAAGCGCAGGTCGCCGATGCCAAATCGAAAGGCGTGCTGTTTTCGGTGCATCTGAAAGCAACGATGATGAAGGTGTCCGATCCGATCATCTTCGGCCATGCGGTATCGGTGTTTTATAAAGATGCGTTCACCAAACATGCAGCAACGCTGAAAGACATCGGCTTCGATCCGAACAACGGCTTGGGCGATTTGTATGCGCGCATCAAGACGCTGCCGGCCGACAAGCAGGCCGAGATTGAAAAGGACATTCAGGCTGCCTACACGCAGCGCGCTGCCGTGGCGATGGTCAATTCGGACAAAGGCATTACCAACCTGCACGTATCCAGCGACACCATCATCGATGCGTCGATGCCGGCGATGATCCGTGATTCCGGCAAGATGTGGAACGCAGAAGGCAAACTGCAGGACGTGAAAGCCGTGATTCCGGATCGCTGCTATGCCGGCATTTATCAGGTCGTCATCGACGATTGCAAGAAGAACGGTCCGTTCGATCCGGTCACGATGGGAACGGTACCGAACGTCGGCCTGATGGCGCAGGCGGCAGAAGAATACGGCTCGCATGACAAGACCTTCCAGATTGCAGCCGACGGCGTGGTGCGCGTCACCGATGCGAAAGGAACCGTTCTGCTCGAGCAGAAAGTCGAAGCCGGCGACCTGTTCCGCATGTGCCAGACCAAGGACGCGCCGATCCAGGACTGGGTCAAGCTCGCCGTCAATCGTGCGCGCGCGACCGGCACACCGGCCGTATTCTGGCTTGATGAAAAACGTGCGCACGATGCGCAGATCATCTCGAAAGTACATCGTTATCTGAAGGACCACGATACCGCCGGTCTCGACCTGCGTATCCTGTCGCCGGTCGACGCGACGAAGTTTTCGATCGATCGCATCCGCAAAGGGCAGGACACGATCTCGGTTACCGGCAACGTGCTGCGCGACTATCTGACCGATCTGTTCCCGATCATGGAACTCGGCACCAGTGCCAAGATGTTGTCGATCGTGCCACTGATGGCGGGTGGCGGTTTGTTCGAAACAGGTGCCGGCGGTTCCGCACCGAAGCACGTGCAGCAGTTTGTCGAAGAAGACTTCCTGCGCTGGGATTCGCTTGGCGAATTCATGGCACTTGCGGCCTCGCTCGAACATTTGAGCGACGTAAACGGCAACAAGAAGGCACTGGTTCTCGCCAGGACGCTGGATCAGGCCACCGGCAAATTCCTCGATACCGACAAGTCGCCTGCACGCGCCGTTGGCGGACTCGACAATCGCGGCAGCCATTTTTATCTGGCGTTGTACTGGGCACAGGCGCTGGCCGAGCAAACGGAAGATACTGCACTGCAGGCACAGTTCAAGGCTCCGGCAAAAGCCCTGACCGATAGCGAAGCAACCATTGTTGCGGAACTGAAAGCGGCGCAGGGCAAGGCTGTCAATATCGGTGGCTACTACCATCCCGATGTGGTCAGGACGCGCCAGGCCATGCGGCCGAGTAAAACGTTGAATACGATACTCGACGCGATCAAGTAATGTGCCTGTCAGGCGGCACCGCTGCTGTGTCGCTTGATTCAAAGCGCCCGGTCAATATGGACGGCGGGCGTTTCGAGCATGTTTGCCGGCAGTTGAGTACAATTTGCGCTTCACAATCCATGACTTCCGGGCAACATGATTAAATGGACTCTCATCACGCTGTTCCTTGCCAGCGTCTGCTATACGCATTACCGCGGCAAGGTGCGACATCGCTGGCTGCGCCAGTCGACAGATCACTCGACATTCATGGCGCCGATCAATGCGTTCATGACCCTGTTTTCCAGTCTGCCGGACAAGCCGTATCACGACGTCAACAGCTATCCGGAACTGAAAGCGCTGGCTGAACAATGGCAGGTCATTCGTGACGAAGCGATTGCGTTGCAAGGCGAGATCAAGGCATCGGCCAACATGGATGATGCGGGCTTCAACTCCTTTTTCCGCCGCGGCTGGACCCGCTTCTATCTGAAATGGTACGGCGAGAGCCATCCATCGGCCGTGCAGCGTTGCCCACGCACCGTCGCCATTCTCGATTCGATTCCGACCATCAAGGCCGCGATGTTCACGCAATTGCCGCCGGGTGCCGATCTCGGCAAGCATCGCGATCCGTATGCCGGTTCGCTGCGTTATCACCTCGGGCTGGTGACGCCGAACGACGATCGCTGCTTCATCGATGTCGATGGCGTGCGTTACAGCTGGCGTGACGGCGAGGCAGTGATCTTCGACGAAACGTATATTCACTGGGCAGCCAACGAGAGCGACAAGAACCGCATCATTCTGTTCTGCGATCTGGAACGCAAGATGAAGTGGCGCTGGGCACAGGCGGTCAATCACTGGTTCAGCAGCACGGTGATGGCGGCAACTGCGGCACCGAATGACATGCACGACCGCACGGGCGGCGTTAATCGTGCGTTCAAATACATCTACTCGGTACGCGCGGCATTCAAGCGCCTGAAAGCACGCAACAAATTTGCGTATTACGCGATCAAGTGGTCATTCCTGGCCGCCATCGTGGGCGGCGTCATCCTGATCTGATCAACCGTTTGCGTGCTGCAGAATGCTGGCATGCACGCAAACGTTCTCTCCCTGCGACATCCACCCTCTTCATGACGCAACATGCAATCAGTTGCCTCGCTTCTCCACGAACACCGTGATCTCCTTGCTGGAGACGTAGTACGGTACGTGACGATAATCTGCAAACAGCAACCTTAATGTGTGCTTGCCCGGCGGCAGATCCAGCACGGTTTCTGTTTCTCCATTGCCGAAGTGCTTGTAATGCTGGTGCGTGTGTTCATTCGGCTTGTCGAACGGAATCGGCGCCTTGATATCGACCGGCAACGGCATGTCGATCAGGATATGGTGATGGCCGGTATTGTCGATATTGCCGGCGGCGACAGGCGCCACGCCCATGCCGGTGACGGCAAACGCGACGCGAAACGGCGACTTCACCCGGTCGCCGTCCTTGATGTTGGTGAAGTACGCCAGCTTTTCACCGACCGGAAAAGGGCGTGTGCGTTCGCCTGCGCCGATGGTGCTGATGATGGAATCGGTATCGACTTTTTTGTCGATATCCGCTTTTCTCGCAGGTTCGGCTGCGTAGACCTGTGCGCACTGACAGGCCAGTGCGATTGCCAGTGCGCGGGCAGTGACCGTTTGGTGGACGAACATGATTTTAGGACTCGTTTGCATGGAGATGTAGGGAAAGGTTGCCGGCAATAACGTTGTAAACGTTGCCAACCAGAATTTATTCCATTACACCATTATTTGCCTGTGCCGTCTGCGCACGTAATGCCTTGCACAAGCGTTGCTATGCATGACACAAAAGAAAATGGCCGAGTCGAGTCGAGTCGGCCATTTCTAGTTTGCTGATTGCTATGGGATTAGCTTAATGATGGAGTTCGGGCGCCTTCTGCTTGTTCCATGCAGCAACGGCGCTCTCGCTGTTTTTGCTTTCGCTACCGCCGCTGAAGTGAGCCGTGTTGTGACTCAATACACATTCACCATTCGTACAATGGACGTAGCTATACGGCAATTCGGATTCAAGATAATGGGATTCTTTCAACTCTGCCCGGCTGCCGCACAGCGGACACGATTTCAGTGCTTTATCCATCTTTCCCTCCTAGTTTGATTTGCTTGTCAAACATGCGATTAATTCACCATCCGAGAGTTCCGCCGCTTCCTCCTGTTTTTGATCTGACGGCAGACCGATAACAGTCCACTCGATTTGATTCTAGTACAAATTCGTTTGTGTGTATTTCAGTTGAAAACTATGCATGCGGAAGGTTTTCCGATGAGTGTTATCGACGATCCTCTGCACATTTGGTTTCGTCGCTGTTTTTCGGCTCGAAGTGCAGGCGACGGCCATTGATCTCCAGGTCCTTGAACTCCGGGACGACAAGCTGATAGCTGCCCGCTTGCATCGCTTCCATCATGTCCTTGCATCGAGCGCCCCGGATATAGCCTGACAATTGCCACTGACCGGTTGTCGTATTCGCCGTGAAGACGGCGATCGGGCTGTAACGATTTTCATCCTTCAACAGGATATCGGTCCGGCCATCGCCATTCAGATCGTTCAGGTATGCGTTGCAATGACGATTCTGGTAGCGCAGACATTCCGTTGCCGTCGCATCCTTGTTCCAGTCCTGTTGCAGAAAATCTTCCGGCAATGATTCCGTCTTCGGCCACACCGTCATATTTTTTACGCGCGACGCCGCGTTCGCTGCCGGATTGCCTTCGTTGCGATCCCATTTGTTTTTTCTGTTCAATGCCGTCTCGGCCAGCGTTCTGATGGTCGCCGCATCGTTGCCAGTGGTTCTGGTTTTGAGCACCTGCAACGCGTCGTTGCCGTAACGTGCGCCTTCGAATTTCAGGTAGGCGTAATCGAATTCCGCTGCGCCGACCTTGCCGCTTTCCAGTCGCGCCATCTGGCTGGCGACCGACAGTCGTGCCGGATCCGCAATCGGTGTAAACAATGCAATCAAGACCGCCAGAATCATGAACGCCGTGATGACATTGGTCGGCGCAATACGCGCCAGCCATGTGCCACGCTCGCATGCCGCCCACAGATAGCCGACCGCATAGCAGATTGCGATCAGCAGACCCGCCGCGGCGATGATGCGGTCATTGGTCCAGCCGTATTGTTCTACACGCAGCGTCAGCGAATAAATCGCGATCAGCACCATCGGCAGCAACAGAATGCATGCTGCCCTGGCGACAACGCGCAGCACACGTGCAATCTGCTTACCCAGTTCGCCGCTTTGAAAGGTCGCGTTGATCAGCAGCACGAGCACGGCGGTCGCACCCAGCAATACCGATGTTGCGTGGCGCGTCGCCCAGAGTGGTTCCAGCCCGACAAAAGGCAGACTCACCAGAAAACCACCGACGATCAGTGTCGTCACCGGCAACAGCCACGACATCAATACCAGCAGCAAGCCGCGAATCCCGCGCACGATGCCTGGTCGGACATCGGTAACGTGCAACGCCGTCGCAAAAGCAAACGTGGTCACAATCACGACAAACCAGGGCTTCCCCAACAGGTCCTGCAGGAAACGAAGTTTGACCAGCATGAACAGCGCTGAACCCAGCCACAGGATCAGCCACAACACACCGGTGAACAACAATGAAAACATGATCTGAATGATCAGTTTCCAAGATATTTCGAAATACGACGAATAGCTTGCTATGCGCCGCTTATCTGCTGCGCCGGAGAGAACCAGTGCATGTGCGATATAAAGACCGGCCGGCAGGAAGAACAGCAGCCAGCCTGAAGGCGAATATCCGGTAGATGTATTGCCGAAAAAGCGCCATTCGCCGTTCCCCATGCCGGAACGCCAGATATCGTGCAGCGTCAGCAACACGCAAACTGCAATAGCCCCCACCATCCAGATCGCAATGCGCCGCTTCTCCAGATGCCCGAGACCAGAAACGAACAGTGCCGGCACGAACAGGAAAGTCATCACCAGCGATGCAAACAGATAGAGATGGGAGGAAGGCCAGCCGGTATGTTTCGCGGACCAGTACAGGAAATAAAGCACCACTCCCTGCAACAAGCCGGTTGCCATGCGCCATTGCGCAATGCGACTGCTCACAATCGATTGCGGTATCGACAGTTCTTCATCTGTTGCCGTATGCATCCGGTCTCCTCTGGGTGATCCCTGCACGAATGTGCCATGCGACTTTACGCGATTACTGAAACAATGCCATCCCTGAAACTGGGTAAGCCAGATGCAGCCTTAATCGCGCTGCATGCGCTGCGCGCGATAAATGCCGGTGTGCCCGGAAAAAAGATAACTGACCACGCAGGCAATGCCCGCATACGGCCCGATTGTCGGACCGAACAGTTCGATCGCCATCACGGTCGATGCAATCGGTGTATTCGACGCACCGGCAAATACCGCAACAAACCCCAATGCAGCAAGCGTCTGGAAAGGCAGTTGCAACAGCGGCGCCAATGCGTTGCCGAGCGTGGCCCCGATATAAAACAGCGGCGTGACTTCGCCTCCCTTGAAACTGCTGCCGAGCGATACGACGGTAAACACCAGCTTGCCGATCGCATCCCATATCGGCAATGGCTGCTGGAATGCCTCATTGATGACCGGAATGCCAAGCCCGATGTAACGCTGCGAATCAAGCGCCCATACGGCAACGGCGACCACGATACCCCCGATGAAAGGCCGCCATGGCGCGTACGCAACATGTTTCTTCATCAGGTCGCCGACGCCGTGCACGCTGCGCGCAAACAGCATGCCGACCAGACCGAAGGCAATACCGGCGACCACCGTCGCCGCCAGGGTCGGCAACGTGATATCCGGCACGATCGCTACCGCGAAATGCATGTGATGCACGCCCCACAGATTGCCAACCTGTTCGCCGACAATCGCCGCGAAAAAGCAGGGGAGAATCGCGTCGTAACGCATGCGGCCGACCATCAATACTTCCAGGCCGAAGATGGCACCGGCCAGCGGTGTACCGAACACCGATGCGAAACCAGCGCTGATACCTGTCATGATCAACAGACGCCGGGCCTGTTTATCCATGCGCAAGATCGGCGTCAATTGATCGGCCAGCGCTGCGCCCATCTGCACGGCGGTTCCTTCGCGTCCGACCGATGCGCCGAACAGATGCGACGTGATCGTCGCGCCAAGAATCAGCGGCGCCATGCGCAGCGGGATGATTTTTTTCGGATCATGGATTTCATCGATGATCAGGTTGTTGCCGGCTTCAACCTCCTTGCCCAGCTTCAGGTAGATCCAGGCAACGGCAAATCCGGCCAGGGGCAGGAACCAGATGATCCAGCCATGCGTTTCGCGCCATGCTGTTACCTTGTCGAGCGCAAAGAGAAAGAAAGCCGATGCCGTACCCGCGAGAGCGGCGACGACCAGCGACAACAGCAGCCATTTCAACGCATACGGCAGCAGCGCGACTTGTTCGGGATATTTTGAATTTTTCATGAAATCGGATGGCAGGTTGGACAACCCGGTCACGATGCGCTAACGACGAACGCCTGCAGCTCCCCGACCGGGAACACTACAGGCATCATCAGCCGCCCAGGACAAGGATGTAAGGCAGGCGGCGGTTGGGTCGGGAGGAATGCCATCTCCCGTACAGCATGCGAATCTTAGCAGGAAGCCCTGACTGTTGTTCACAGCGAAACAGTCATGCGCGGAAAACATACAACAACACACACAATCCGCCGCCGACCAGATACAGCATCCCGGTACGCGAGATCGCATACGGATACAGCATCAGTGCCACACCGATCCATTTCGGATAAGGCAATTCGGCCTTCTTGCCGTATCGATAGGCAGCGTAGCCGACGATGCCGAACAGGATGGCGCCGAACAGATAGGCCGGACTCGGCAATTGCAGACCGGCAGATTGAAGTGCGTCGAGGTTGTTCATGACGATGTCCTGCATTTTCCACGAAGCATAACTCTACCCGATTAGTCGTGGCGAACGGCAACATTCGCTACGTGCATGTGCCGTTGAACGTTCGGCATGACCATACGTCCAACCTGTCCGCGTCGCATGCATGGCGATGAATCCAGGAGCACAAAATGTCCAAGGACGACTGGCACTACAAATGGGTCAAGGCGCTGGTTCATGCCGGCATTTCCGTCGAAAGCGCAGAGAATGCCTTCAAGCTCCGGTTCGGCAGCGCCGACAATATCGATACGGATGCCGATCCGCTGAGCGACGCACAGAATTTTATTGATACGCATCCGGTGGTCAAGGAACCGCGATATTTCTGAACATCTCACGATCATTCCAACTGCGTCGATATGACAGACGAATGACAAATCCTGCATACCGTCTGCCAAAAACTCTCGCATCCAAAATAGTTGCCCTGCGTCACAACGGCGTAACAATGCCTCGCTATGCTTGCCTCGATACTTCTCCAAGTATTGATATTCTCTTTTGCCCGCACCGGAAGTGCGGGCTTTTTTTTGCGTAACTCCAAAATAAAACGGCCGCCGAAGGCAGCCGTCACGGTCAATGCATCGCGCTTCCATCAAGCCTGTTCGAATACGCCTTCCGTGCGATTCTTGCGAACATCGTCCCACGTAAAAATCCTCGCGTTCATCGCGATGTAGACGCCATGCGGCAAGGTCTGTGCAATGCCGCAGGCAAAACCGAAGTTGAACAGCGCATCGGAATTTTTCACTTCGTAAGGAATCATCGCGCCAGTCAGCACGATGGTTTTCGGCAGTTGCGCCGTACCCAGCACCTCAGCCGTTTCCTTCATCGTGTCGGTACCGTGGATGACGACGATGCTTTTTTCATCCGCACGCAGGCAGGAGGCTGCGATGCGCTGGCGATCGGCATCGTGCATATCGAGCGAATCGAGGAAGGGCAGTTGTTCAAGCTGGATCGGCACCGTGATGCGGGCACGCTTGATGACATGCGGAAGATGGCCGTGGCCAAAACCGAGACGACCCTCGATCTCGTCATAGTGTTTATCGAAGGTACCGCCGGTGGCGATGATGCGTAGTGTCATTTTTATGATCGCGCAGGCAAAGGATTATTTGAAATTGCTTTGCACATCATAACGCCAGCAGTGCCTGTTGCGACAACTGTTACGACATGAAATTTTCTAATTAACCTTTCCGTCACCGCGCCGAGATCCGGTGCGGTGACGGTCCACTCGTCAGGCCGCGATCTTCATCGCGGGATCGATCGGGATTTCCTCACCATTGAGGACGGCAAACAGGTGATCGATATTGATTGCCTGAATCAGCAGTTCGCCGCGATTGGCCTGGATGACCTCGGTCACGAGCATGCCGGTTTCCGGCGCGGCCAATGGCGTCGGCACGATTTGCGCGGGCTGGAATTCCGGCACGCCGTGCAGTTCGCTGACCAGCAGGCCGATACTCTTGCCGTCGCGCTGGACGACGATGACCTGACTGCTGCTGTCGATCTCCGACTTCGTGCCACGCATCAGATGGCCGAGATCGAACACCCACACGAAACGACGCGACTCGCCATCGTGGTTCAGTGCGAGGATGCCGATCCGCTCGGCGCGGCTGCCCATCGACATCGAGGAAATCGCCGAGGCGGGCAACGCTTCCTGCACGTATTCCGCAGCAATGGCAAACAACGACCCGTCGACGAAGAACGTTGCGAACTCGCGTCCCGCCGGCGCAGCCGGATCGACCTCCAGTACGGCATTCACATGCTTGCCGTTTCCGGATTGCCGACGTTCTTCGCCGAACGCGTTGTAGACGACCGCGATCACGTCTTCGCGATAACCGTCGGATGTCTTGAACTCGCGATAACCGTGCGACACCGTGCAGCCGAGGATCGCGTAATGTCCATCGTGAATCACGATGCGCGAGGTGCTGCTGCCGTTTGGCAGGGCCAGCAACTCGCCATCGATTTCCAGTTGCGTGCCGACTGGCCGCGACGCATCGGTACTGGCGATGATGTGGCCGTCACGATCGACGAAGAGGGCGCTGACATCTTTCTTGTCGCCGAGCGCGCCTTTCAGCATTGCGGAAAATTCCGGCGCCGCGTCGAACACGATGCCGATACCGCCGACCACGCTGAACTCGTTTTCCGGGTGACGGATCGCGGCGTGGTACACATACGTTGGCCGGCCGCCATACAACGGCGTCGCTTCGAACGGCGAGACGTAATACTGCTGATCGTTGGTCAGTGCGACGACCGCCTCCAACGTTCTTGCGTCGATGCTGGTGCCGATCACTTGCAGACCGTCTCCCTTGAAGTCGGTGCTGGCGACGATGATGCCATCGCGGTCGTAGACGAAGATGCGCGTATAGACCGTGTACAGCGAATTGATGTAATCGAGGATCTCCGTAATGCGCGCAACGGTCTGCGCCGATTTATGCGGATCGGCCAGCGCAACCTGCAACTCCGGCGTCAGCGCCCACCAACGGCAGTCGTCGGATCGTTCGTACAGATTACGATCAAGCAGATCGACCATCAGGTGCGAGACGAATTCGGAATCGCTGAGGCTGGACGACAGTACTGTTTCGTACAGATCGCGAATCGATTGCGAGAACAGTTCGTTGCTGCGCGCACCGGTTTCGCTGATCTGCTCGAGGATGGTTTTCAGTTTCAGCAGTTCGCCGTTCTGGCCGGCGGTCATGACCTGGCCATTCCAGACGACGCGTCGAATGGTTTCCGCTGCGCTCATGATTTCGAACAGCGGCGGACAAAACGATTCGGCATGCGACAGCAGACCATCGGCGACATGTGCGTCGAGCGAGGTCAGCGCATTTGTCGCCAGTCCGGTGAAGCCCAGTTCGACGGGAATCATCACCTGTCCCTGCCAGCCCGGCGGCCCCATGTAACCTTGATAACCATCCGCAGAAAACGTACGCGCCAGATATTCGCGGCCTCCGTAAACCACCAGCTTCGGCTCGGCGTCACGATTGACCGGCACGACCGCACCGACCGGAATCCAGCGCGGATCGGCGCTGGCGATCACGCGGTTGCCGCCATCCAGCAGCAGCATGTTGGAGCGCTCGGCCGGATCGCGATGCGAGCGGAAGATTCCGGCCAGTTCTTCCTCGAAGTGAAAGCACAGGCACAGCACGCCGACCACCTCACCGGTTTCCGGGTGATGCATGCGGCGCGAATAGATCAGTGCTTCGTGTTTGCCTGGACGCAAGTCGGTGGCGCGAAACGTTTCGACATACGTATCCGATTCCAGCGTCTGTTCGAGCAGCGGATCGGTGCTGCCTTCGAGCGGCGTCGATTCACCGATCTGCACCAACACGTTGCCTGCCGTGTCGAGCAGGATGATCTCGTCATACACCGTGTATTTGTTGCGATAGGCACGCAGGCGTGCGCGAATCATGTCGCGCTCGTCATGGATGCCGGCGACGAATGTACACAGCTCGCGATCGGTCGCGAGGAAGCCAACGTCGGCTGTGCGTTCGTACAGATTGCGCACGACGATGTCGATCACGTACTGCGCCTTGGTGCCGATTTCTTCCAGCACATTGGCGACTTTTTCACGCACCAGACTGGTCACCAGTTCCTGCTCGAGACGATTGAACCCGGCACGCGTTGCCGCCATCGTCGGCAGGATCGCTTTCGCTTCGACCGGGCAATTCATCTTGGCGGAGGCTTCGATCATGCGCCAGATCAGATTCAGTTCGCGCAGCGATTGTTCGCAACGGCTGACATCGCGCATGTAGGGAAGGAAGGTGTCAATTTGCAGCGGGGCGTGGGCGTCCATGATGGTCCTGACTTTCTGAAAATTGCGGGCGACAGAGGTTGCGGGGAAGATAGCAACATGACGCATAGATGCTTCAAAGCAATTAGCAGACCAGCCGCACACATCATTATTGACATGACAACGCCGCACGCAAAACGTCCTGTCACAGCGAAGATGTGTGACGTTTGCCTGGAAAAAATTTACACATTCGCACCGGGGTGATGCGCCGGTGCACAACTTCCATTCTTCCATTAGGCGCGTTCGATGCAACATGCGCAGGATTCCGGCTTGAAAGAAAATAAAGCCCGGATAAATACGCTGCACGCATACCGATCCGGCATCGACGCAGTCAAATCCCGCTACACTAACGCCTCATTACTTCCTGTTTTTTGCAATCAACTGTTTGCTCAATGAAACCCATCGCACCCGGCACCGTGATTTTCCATCGCCATCGAGGCTATGGCGTCATCACGGCCGTTAATCTGATGACCGGCTGGATCTCGGCGCGCTTCGGCAGCGAGATGCGGACGCTCGACCTTAATCTGTCGACCGATGAAGTCCAGCATGCCGATGGAGAGCCGATTCTGTTCCGCCGAACACCGCCCGATCCGATGCCGCACGCGCGATTGATGGCGATGGTGCGGCAACTGCATCGCGCCGGTTATCAACGCCTGTATCTGTATAGCTGGCCGAAACCGTCAGGCCTGCATCTGCGCTGGCATTTGTTTACCGGTCCGCGCAACTGGATGGAACGTCCGTGGCGTGAAGGCTGGTACGGCTCGGGAGCCGAATACAACTTCAATCCTGTGATGGGTTGGGGCGACGCCCCTGGCGAAACAACGGAAGAGCTGGCCAGCACCCTGGCACAGTTCGACCCGACCGGGATGGCACAAGCGCTGGGACGCGATGAAGATCACACGTTGTGGTTCGAGACAGTCTGTGAAGCGTTGCTGCCGGATTACACCTATTCGCTCGGCTGGAATGATCGCGACGGCCAGATACCGGACGCGTTGCCGGTCATTCCGGTGCGTCGCGGTGTGCCGCCCTACAGCGGACCGCCGCTGCCGTGGCCGCCGGGCTGGATCAAGCTGTGGGGTGGTGGCCATCTGGCAACCACAACGGCGACCCTGCTGCCGTCTTCCAAACGCGGCCCGACTGACGCCGAATCCGATATCGCTCGCTGAATCGTTATCAGGCTTCCGGTTGCAGCACGTTCTGTGGCGTGCCATTCGCAAAATCAATAATGTTCTGAAACGCGCTGCGAAAATAGATTTCGTAACTGTTTTTCTCGACATAACCGAGATGCGGTGACGCCAGTACATTCTCCATTTGCAGCAACGGTGAAGTCGGCGGCAACGGTTCGCTTTCATACACATCGAGGGCGGCGTAACCGGGACGTCCCGCCCGCAGCGACGCCAGCAATGCATCCGGCGCCACCAGTTCGGCACGACTGATATTGACGAACAGCGCATCGGGCTTCATCCGCTGCAGATCTTCCGCCGTGACGATACCGCGCGTCTGGTCGTTCAGGCGCAGGTGCAGCGACAATACATCTGCTTCGCCGAAGAAGGTTTCCTTCGATGTGGCGAAACGAAATCCATCCTGCTCCGCCGCCGCGCGACTCGTCTCGCGTCCCCATACAACGACGTCCATGCCGAATGCCTTGCCGTATCCGGCCATCTTGCGGCCGATACGGCCGTAGCCCCAGATGCCGAGCATGCGCCCCTTCAACGACGTGCCCAGCGTATTGCGCTCGGGCGACATCGATGCGACCTGCCACAGGCCGTCCTTCAGATTATTGACGTATTGCGGCAGTTTGCGCGTGGCCGCCATGATCAGCGCCCACGCAAGTTCCGATGGCGCAGTCGGATCGCCGATGCCTTCGCAGATCGTGATGCCGCGTGCCGCCGCGGCAGCAACATCGATGTGACCGCTGACTTTGCCGGTTTGCGAAATGAGCTTGAGATTCGGCAGCTTCTCCAGCAATTGCCGCGACAACGCCGTGCGTTCACGTATCAGCACCAGCGCATCGAAATCCCGCAACCGGATTGCCAACTGCCCGACGCCGCGTGCGTTATTGGTGAACACCTTGACGTCATGTCCGTCCAGCAGGGAGAAACAATCAAGCCGCCGTACGCTGTCCTGATAGTCGTCGAGGATTGCGATTTTCATGAAAGCTCCGGGTGATAAATGATCATGCGCGATACGCAAACAGTGCGCCGTATTATCCGACAGCTGTTCGTCGTTTGTTTTCAAGCGGCGATAAAAAAGCCGCTGAAAAATCAGCGGCCTCGATCATTCGGAGTTCGGCGATTATGCATTCTGTGTTTTTTGCGAGGCGACCTGCATCTGCGCTTTTTCGCGTGCATTGATCCTGTAGCGGATCTTTTCCCAGACCTTGTCATGCACCGGCATTAACATCACATTGCAGATCGGCTCGATGACAGCCGCCACGCCGCCAAGCGCGATCGAACCGGTGAAGATGTACATGACGCTGAATGCAACTGTCATGTGCATGCCGACCTGACTGACGGTTTTTGCTGCGGTAACCATGATGTGATCCTTTCCCTATTCGTTTGATGACTGACGCATGAGGCAAAGAGTAATCATTCTCGTTTAATAGAACAATTTGATTTATTCAACCAAAATAATAGGTGCGGGCTATTGCCTCTGATCTGGCGTAGAATCGGGTCTCAACTACCGGACAACACGTGCCCCGCCAATTACTGCGCGCAGCAGCGCTGCCTTACCGATTCATTCGCAATACCACGCACTTCCTGTGGGCAATGCAGGGACGTGAACGCACGCGCCTGTGGCATGAAATGAACGAGATGCGCGGCCTGCTGCCCTTGCTGATGAAGCGACGCAATGGCGAACGCTGGACCGACCTCGATCGCAAACGGATTCGCGTGCATCTGCACAAGTTGATGGAGTTGAGTCCCTACATGGTGCTGTTCATCGCACCGGGCGGTTTCTTCGTCCTGCCTTTACTGGCCTGGTGGCTGGATAGACGTCATCCAAAACCTGCGCCCGAACCCATCGTTACCGAACAGCAGATTCAACCGTAACGCTTTCCGCGGCTCCCGTTTCACGAGCTCTGCTGATGTGTTCTGCAAAAGCCTTCACCTGCCGGAACCTTCGAACGATGACTGCCTCGCCGATCACCGGGACGACAGCCGCTAACCGCATTGATTGGCAAGTCCGGTTTTGACGTTCGCCAAACGAACATATCGAAAACCTTCGATCACCATGCTGATCGCCACGCACACTGCCCAGGAAATCCACAGCGACCACAGGTTGTGAGAAACGAAGTGCGCGCCACGCACCACCTGTACCGCGCTCATCACCGTACCAAGTACGAGACTGCCGATCAGGATGCCGCGCGCCCATCGCGGAGCCCGCTCGCGCAACGCGAAATAACCGGCAATCAGGACGAAACCCGCAGAAGCATGGCCACCCGGCCAGCAGCGTCCCTGGCGCACCGCCATCTTCACCGTATCGAACAGTGGAAACCAGACGCTCTTGCCGCCGTACATCGCAAGGTCGTACGGGCATGCATGCATGCTCGATCCTTTCAGCATCTGGATCACGAGTGATACCGCACCGCCCATGGCAATGAATACAAGCAATGGCCGCCGCCACGTGCGAAGACGTTGCGACCAGACGCCGGCAAGCGCCAGGCCGATGCATACCAGCCAGGCAATCACGCTCAGCTTCTTCAATACCTGATGTCCCCAGTAAAACAATCTTTTGTTGTGTTCGAGAGGAAAGGTTTGCGTGACGGGATCGAAGAACTGCTGCGACACCCAGAAATCGATGGTACCGCTGCGGGAGAGCCATACAAACAGAACGCCTGAGACGAAGAGTCCGATCAGATTGACGGAGATAAAACGGCGATAAGAATTTTCCACAACACGTTCCCGCAAAACGATTGCCCCACAGCATTCTTGCAGCGGAATACTCTGAAGTTCGAAAAGATTTGATAACGATAGAGCGTCACAAACACGCCCGTTTACATACCCTCAAGAAACTACGCCTCAGCAGGTTAAATTCTCGTTAAGACGGTCGTTTTTTGGAGTAAATTGCGGACGAGACTGGTAGCAAACGGCTAACTGGTCATCACACGAGCGTCGCCAAAATATTCGGCGCATCCCCGGATGATTTTTCAAGGAGACGAAGATGGCTTACGTAGATGGTTTCGTTATTCCCGTACCGAAAAACAATATCGAAGAGTACAAGGCATTCGCCAGCAAATTCGGCGCCATCTGGATGGAATACGGCGCACTGCAATATCGCGAATGCGTGGCAGACGATGTCAAACCCGGCAAGCTCACGTCATTCCCGCAAAGCGTGGATTTGAAGGACGATGAAACGGTAGTGTTTTCATGGATCGTCTACCAGTCGCGCGCGCATCGTGACGAAGTCAACGACAAGGTGATGAAAGATCCACGTGTTGCCGACATGTCGCCGGACAAAATGCCGTTCGATGCGAAGCGCATGATTTTCGGCGGGTTCGAGATGGTGATCGATCTGTAATCGGCGTGATGTGCGTCGTTTGCAATGACGCTGAATGTCTCTGCAAAGCCGTCCCCGACAGCTTTTTATTGCGTCGTTGATGTTGGTGATGGCGCCGGTTGCCGCAGACGAATCAAGCCTTCCTGCGCCACCGTCGCGATCAGCACACCTTCGCGGTTATACACGTGGGCGAGACACAGTCCGCGACCGCCGGAAGCATTCGGTGTATCGATCGAGAAAAGCAGCCACTCATCCATGCGGAACGGCCGGTGAAACCAGATCGTGTGGTCGAGACTGGCAATCTGCAGACGCGGATCGCCGACGGAAATGCCGTGCGGCTGCAATGACGTCCACAACAATCCGTAATCCGATACGTAAGCGAACAGGCTTTCGTGCACATACGCATCGTCGGGCAAACGCATCGGCGCGCGCATCCAGACGTTGCGGCTGGTCGACCCGCGCGGGCCGCTCAACAGATCGCCATCGTGCGTCGCACGATAGTCCATCGGCACCGGACGGAACGGCCAGCCGCTCGTCGCCTGCTGTCGCCATTGTTCGACGCTGGAAGGAAGTGTTTCCGGATCGATCATCGGCGGCGGTGATTTTTGATGCGACAGACCTTCTTCCGGCGACTGGAACGACGTCGACATCACGAAGATGCGTTTGCCTTCCTGCGTCGCAACCACGCGTCGCGTGCTGAAACTGCCGCCGTCACGCACACGCTCGACTTCATATTCAATCGGCAAACGAAGATCGCCGGGCAGAATGAACAACGCATGCAGCGAATGCGGACGACGATCTTCCTGCGGCACCGTCATGTTCGCCGCATGCAGCGCCTGGCCAAGTACCTGTCCGCCGAACACGTGCGGCGCACCCATGAAATGGCTTTGCCCGCTATAGCGATCGGCGCCGCCTGTCTGCAGCGACAGCAGCGCGACGATTTCTTCCGTGTTGAACAGCGATGGATCCGGCATGGTTATGCTCATGGTTATGCGTCAGGACTGGCGGCGCACGTCGGCGACGATTTCATACGAACGCACGCGTGCTGCGTGATCGAACGCCATCGTGTGGATGATGATTTCGTCCGCCTGCGTCGTGTCGAGGAAGGCCTGCAGTTTCTCGCCCACGATGGCGGCATCGCCGATGATCGATGCTCGCAACATCGATTCCACCGAAATGCGTTCATGCGGCAGCCACGCGTCATCCATGTTTTCGATCGGTGGCGGCAACTGACCGGGCGTGCCGCGTACCAGGCCAAGATGCATCTGCTGCTGCGATGTCGCCATGCGCTGCGCCTGCTCTTCGGTATCGGCGGCAAACACATTGACACCGACCATCGCGTACGGTTTCTGCAACGTGCCGGACGGGCGGAAATTCTGGCGATACAGTTGCAGTGCCGTCAGCATGTAGTCCGGCGAGAACTGACCGGCAAACGCAAACGGCAAACCAAGATGGCCGGCAAGCTGCGCGCTGTAACTGCTCGACCCCAACAGCCAGATCGGAACATCGATGCCCTGGCCGGGAATTGCCTGCACCGGCGCATCTTCATGGGCCGGTTGAAAGAACCCGCGCAATTCATTCAATTGCCGCGGAAATTCGCTGCCGTCATCGCTGATCTCGCGTCGCAATGCACGCGCCGTCGCCTGATTGGAACCCGGCGCACGACCGAGACCGAGATCGATGCGGTTCGGATACAACGAGGCCAGCGTGCCAAACTGCTCAGCCACCACCAGCGGGGCGTGATTCGGCAGCATGATGCCGCCGGAACCGACCCGGATCGTCGACGTCGCGCCCGCAACGTGACCGATGACGACAGCGGTTGCCGCGCTGGCGATACCCGGCATGCTGTGATGTTCGGCCAGCCAGATGCGGTGATAACCGAACTGTTCAACGCGTTGCGCCAGATCGCGTGATCGACGGAAGGCATCGGCTGCATCGCCGCCGACGGTGATCGGTGACAGATCCAGCACCGACAAGGGAATATCTTTTAATTTCATGGCGAATCCTGATCCTTGATCGACGCATGCGCACCTGCGCATTCGCGTACAAGACAGATGACAGAATAACGTGAATCGGAAATCCGGTTTGGAGGTGCGCTATTTGCGTAACGCCTGCACGAATTCGACGAACGCCTTCAATGCCGCCGGCATCTGGCGACGACTTGGATAGTACAAATACAGACCCGGATAATGCGGGCACCAGTCGTCCAGCACGGCCTGCAGATAGCCGGCTTCGACATAAGGCGCCGCCATCTGCTCGAACGCGTAAGCGAAACCAGCACCATGCAACGCGGCATCCAGCATCAGTCCGACATCGGTCAGGGTCAGCGGACCAGTTACATCGGTTTCCAGCTTGACACCGCCGCGTTCGAATTCCCAGCGATACACGACACCACTGGGAAATCGATGGCGAATGCAGGGCAGTCCCAGCAAGTCTTTCGGATGTTTGGGTTTGCCGTGCTGCTTGATGAAAGCCGGGGTCGCCACCACGATCGAACGCTGATAAGGACCGAGCGGAATGGCGATCATGTCGGCTTCGATACGCTCGCCGAAACGTACCCCGGCGTCGAAACCCGACGACACCATGTCGACGAAGGCATCGTTGTCCACGATTTCCACTTTGACCTCCGGATAAGCCTGCAAGAACGCGGCGACAACCGGCAGCAGCACGATCTGGGTCGACGCTCGGCCGGAGGTAATACGCAAGGTACCGACCGGCTTGCCGCGAAAATCATTGAGATCTTCCAGCGCATCATCGATGTCGCGAAAAGCGGGATCGACGCGTGCGAACAGGCGCTCGCCTGCTTCAGTCAGCGCCACGCTGCGCGTCGTGCGATTGAAGAGCCGCAGATCGAGCCGTTCCTCTATACCGCGTAGCGCATGGCTAAGCGCGGAGGGCGTCAGGCCAAGTTCGACCGCCGCGCGGCTGAAGCTGAGATGCCGCGCAATACTTAGGAAGACGGCGAGGTCGGATGGCGTGACGCGTGGTTTCATGGCGTTTTCAATTAGTGAATTTTATTCATAAGGTCTTTCAAAATTATAGGGATTATCACATCAATCGTGTTCCCCTAAAGTTCAGTCATCGCGATGCACGTTACAGACACGACGGCATTGCGCCACTTAGACAACTTGACTTGAACAGGAGAACAAAATGCGTACATGGTTGATTACAGGTGCTTCCCGCGGTTTCGGTGAATTGATTGCAAAGAAGGCTCTGGCCGCTGGCGATGCAGTAATTGCCACCGCACGTAAAACGGACGGCATGGCAGAACGTTTCGGCAATCCTCCGAATCTGCTGCCGGTACAGCTCGATGTGACCAGCGAACAGCAGGCACATCAGGCAGTGGCAGAAGGCATCAAGCGTTTCGGCCGGATCGACATCCTCGTCAACAACGCCGGCTACGGCTTGCTCGGCGCGGTCGAAGAAGCCAGCAAGGAAGAAATCGAACCGCTGTTTGCCACCAATGTGTTCGGGGTACTCGCCGTGACGCGCGCCGTGCTGCCGCACATGCGCCGTCAGCGTTCCGGTCACGTGATCAACATTTCGTCGATCGGTGGTTACGAGGCGTATTACGGCTGGGGCGTCTACGGCGCAACCAAGTTCGCGGTCGAAGGGTTGTCGGAAGCGTTGCATCAGGAATTGCAACCACTCGGCATCCATGTGACGGTGGTCGAACCGGGCTTCTTCCGCACCGACTTTCTCGATGCATCGTCGCTCGTCACTTCGGGCAACCAGATCACCGATTATGCAGATACCGTCGGCGTGATGCGCAACGTCGCCAGTAATCTTAGCCATGCACAACCAGGCAATCCGGCGAAACTTGCGGACGCGTTCCTGACACTGGCGAATGCACAAAATCCGCCATTGCGCCTGCCACTCGGCAGCGATACCGTCGCGCGCATCGAGCAGAAGAATCGCAGCGTTGCAGCAGAACTGGACCAATGGCGCGACCTTGCACTGTCGACCGATTTTGTACAGGCCGCCTGATGTCGATCTGATCCCGCTTTTCAAATGTTGCGCGCCAGCCGAATGGTATCGGCGCGCAACGTTTTGCGAATCGGCGTACATTAATCGCCTCTTTGCTTTTACCGCACCATCGAGGATCACATGACTGCACACACCAAACCCGTCTGGTTCATCACCGGCTGCTCCACCGGCTTCGGCCGCCAGCTCGCCAAACACACGCTGTCGCTCGGTTATCCGACTGTCGTCACTGCGCGCAACGTCAAGCAGGTCGAAGACATCGTCGCCGGTCACGAAGACCTTGCACTGGTGGTACCGCTCGACGTCACCGTGCAGGCGCAGATCGATGCGGCGGTCGCCGCAGCAGAACAGAAATTCGGCCGCATCGACGTGCTGGTCAACAATGCAGGTGTCGGCTACTTCGGCTCGTTCGAAGAAAGCGATATCGACGAAGTGCGCCAGATGTTTGAAATCAATATCTGGGGATTGACCAGCATGACGCGCGCGGTGCTGCCATTGATGCGCAAGCAGCGCAGCGGCACCATCGTGAATATTTCATCGATGGGCGGACTGACGGCGTTTCCTGCGGTCAGTTTCTATAACGCCACCAAGTTTGGCGTCGAGGGATTATCCGAAGCGCTGGCGCAGGAAGTCGCGCCGCTCGGCATCAAGGTGTTGATCGTCGAGCCGGGTCCGTTCCGCACCGACTGGGCCGGGCGTTCGGCCAGCGAAGTGCCTGCCACCATCGCCGATTACGACGCCACCGCCGGGGCGCGCTTGCGCACGATACGTGGCTATAGCGGCAATCAGCCGGGCGATCCGGAACGTGCCGCAGCCATCATCGTCGAGACCGTCGCATCGGCAAATCCGCCCCTGCGTCTGCTGCTCGGCAAGAGCGCGCTGTCGATCACACGCAACAAGCTTGCTTCATTGAAGCAGAACGTGGAAGACTGGGCGCAGATAAGCGAGTCGGCGGATTTCCCGGAAACCTGATCCGTATTCGAACAAAACACGGCGCCGTTTGAAAAAGCAGGCGCCGTTTTTTTATGCCTGTGCAGCAAGAAACGATCGAAAATCCATACTTTTTGAAAAATGCACCGGCATGCAATATGTAAGTTTTTCACTCTGAAACAAAAGCGAAAATATCTCTTCTAATCGCAAGATCGCTCACTACAATGAGATCACGCAACCCTGGTTAGGAGATCGACATGTCCGTTACCCGTTCCGTTTTTGCCTCAACCGTTACTTCCGTTTTCGTTCTCGCCGTACTGGCCGGCTGCAAGAAGGCCGAGACGCCACCGACACCGTCGATGGGCGATACGCCAAGCACCAGCGGTTCGGTCGCCGCGCCACCGAGCAGCATGCCGCCATCCGAAACGAAAATGGTTCCTTCGCCTGCAGACAGCCCCACCAACAGCGGTGACGCCGCTGGCCCCACTCAGGCTCATCCACAAGACCTGACCAAGGAAGAAGAAAGTTCGGCCATGCCGAAGTCCGGCCAGGTCAATAACCATTCAACCGCCAATCCGGTCGGTGAGCAGAAATAAATACGTGGAACGCTACGTAGAACAACACGCGCAATAACACGCGGTCCATTTCGCCCGCCTGCCAGCAGCGCGGGTTATTTTTTGTTCGCGCATCGTGAAGGAGCGCCATGAGTGCAGAGAGTAGCGTGGGCGCCGAAATTCTGCGGACTATTCGCGACGAGTTTTCCGACATCAGCGATGCGGAGCAGGTGACGCGCGTCTGCGTGCGCCTGCTGGTTGCGATGATCCTGGGTGGTTTGCTGGGTTATGAACGTGAGACGCGCGGCATCTCTGCCGGCTTGCGCACGCATATGCTGGTGGCACTCGGTGCGGCGATTTTCGTGCTGGTACCGCTGGAAGCGGGCGTCAGTCATGGCGACTTGAGTCGCGTGCTGCAAGGCGTGATTACCGGCGTCGGCTTCCTCGGTGCCGGCGCGATCATCAAGCTTAATCAGGAGCAGGAAATCAAGGGCCTGACGACTGCCGCCAGCGTCTGGCTCACCGCAGCGATCGGTGTCGCGGCAGGCATGGGCCGCGAAGCGACTGCCGTGTTAAGCACGCTGCTGGCACTATTCATTCTGGCGGTCCTGCGTCAGGCCGGCAGCCGACACAAGAACGACAAGAAAGAATCGACTGACCCACTGCAGAAATAATTACGCCAGCAATCGCACCGTGAATTCGGTGCCGGCGCCTTCGTCGCTCTTTACGGTGATCGTGCCGCCGTAACGCGCCACCAGCGTGTAACTGATCGACAGTCCGAGCCCCGTTCCGCCTTGTCTTTTCGTCGTGAAGAACGCGTCGAACACACGGCCGACATCTTCCTTCTTGATGCCGACGCCGGTATCGGCGACGCGAATGGTGACGCCGCTTGTGCCGTTTGCACCATCTCTTTCATGCCAGTCCGCGGTCGCGATGGTCAAGCAACCGCCGTCCTTCATCGCGTGAATGGCGTTCGTGCACAGGTTGATCAACACCTGCTGCAACTCGCCGCGATTGATCGGCACGGCAAGCGTCGCACCCTTGATGTGTTCGACCCGGATGTTGCTCTGGTTCAGAAGATGGCGCACCAGCACCAGCGAATCGGTGACGACCTCGTCGACGGAAATGGTTTCGACATAGCCGGCAAATTCTCCGGGGCTGGCGAACTGCAGCAGTTTGGTGACGATCGTATTGATGCGATAAATCTGTTGATCCATCAATTGCAGTTCGCCCTGCACCGGTTTCGCCGCGGTGCCGAGTGCATCGCGCAACACGTCGAGATTGCCCTGCAGGACGGCGACCGGATTGTTGATTTCATGTGCGACACCGGCGGTGATTTCGCCGATCGCCGCGAGTTTTTCGGCGAGTACCAGTTGCTGCTGCGCCTGCACCAGCAACTTGTTGGTCTGTTGCAGTTCGATGGTGCGCTCGACGACCTTGCGATCCAGTTGCTCGCCCCACGTTTTCAGCTCGTGATTTTGCGCCTGCACGGTATCCAGCAATTCGTCCAGATGGCGCGACAGATTGCCCAGTTCGTCGAGCGTCTGCAGGTTGCCGGTGCGTGCGTCCATGTCGCCCTGTTCGACCGCCGTCATCGTGCGATTCATCGCGGACAGCGGCGAGTAGATATCGCGTGCAACGCGTAAAGAGAAATAGACGCCGCCGATGCCGATCACCGTAAACAACGCTGCCAGCAGCACGAAGGCGGTTTCCTTCGCCTTGCGGAACGGTTCTTCCAGATAACCGACGTACAGCATGCCGACGCGGCGGCCGAAACTGTCTGTAATCGGTTCGTATGCGGAGATGTACCAGTCGTGCACGACGAAGGCACTGTCGAGCCAGGTCCGGCCGTCTTCCAGCACATGATTGCGCACGACCTGCGACGCACGCGTGCCGAGCGCACGACGATTGCCGAACAAGCGCACATTGGTTGCAATGCGCACGTCGTCGATGAACAGCGTTGCGGTACCGGCACTGCCTTCCGGCAGCGAACCGTCGGCATACACGAGACTGTTGATCGTATCGACGAACGGCAGATTCTGGTTCAGCAGCATGCCGCCTTCCAGCACGCCCAGCAGGCGACCGTCCGCATCGTAAATCGGTGTAGCCGCATGAATCACCATGCCGCTGGTTTCCGCCTTCTTGTCGGTCGGAGCGGCGTTCGGCGTATCGACCAGTTCCAGATGAGCTTGCTGGGCAAGATGCTCATCGAGTTCGCGCAGCTGCTTTTCGGAATAGATGTCGATGTCATTGCCGGCATTGCCTTGCAGGGCCGATTGCACGACGGGCCAATGCGCGTTGTCGATCGTTTTGGGTGTTACCGCCGACACACGCAGGTTTCCCTGCGTATCGAGAAAATTCAGGAAATCCAGTCCAAGCGCCACCTGTCGCTCCGCCAGAAACTGCTGCAGCGCAGCGTTGTTGTTCTCTTCGATGGTGGTGACAAGCGGATGCGAATTGCCGAGGCTGGAAATATCCTGCCCGACACGATCGCGCACGTGCTGAAAATATTCATGCGCAACCGCGAGGTCGCTGCTGACCTTGAATGTCAGCAGACGATCGTAATAGCCGACGCCCCAGTAAAAGATGAGGAAGAACAAAATCGGCAGCACCGTCAGGAACGGCACCAGCGCCACCAGCAACAGCTTGGTGCGCACCGACGCGTTGCCGAAGAAACGCAACCTCAGCCACCATTGCAAAAAGCGACGCACGACGCGCAACGGTCAGACACCCCACTCGGCGCATTTGCGCTCGAGCGTCTTGCGCGAAATGCCGAGACGACGTCCGGCTTCGGTCTTGTTGCCGCCGGCTTCGTCCAGCACCTTGAGAATGTGACGCTTCTCGACAGCCTCCAGCGTCATGTCGCCGCCGGTAATCTGTTCCTCGATTTTTCTTTGTTGGCCGGCTGAGATATCGGACATGGTGCCGAGAATCAGCCAGCGTTCAATCAGGTTGCGCAGTTCGCGCACGTTACCGGGCCACGCGTACGATCCCATCGCCTTCAGCAACGTGGCGTCGGGCGCATGCGGTGGCACGCCGAGTTGCTGCGCAAGCTGCCGCACGAAATAAGCGGACAACGCAGGAATGTCGTCGATGCGTTCGCGCAATGGCGGCATGTGAATCTGCACGACGTTCAACCGGTAGTACAGATCCTGACGGAAACGGCCTTCGCGCACTTCTTCCTCGACATTCCGATTGGTCGCTGCGATGACGCGTACGTCGACCGGAATCTCGCGCTCGGCGCCGACCGGACGAATCTTCTTTTCTTCCAGCACGCGCAACAGCTTGACCTGCATCGCCAGCGGCAACTCGGCAACTTCGTCGAGGAACAGCGTGCCGCCTTGCGCATAGAAAAACAGGCCTTCGCGCGACGAGGCGGCGCCGCTGAATGCACCTTTCACATGGCCGAACAATTCGCTCTCGATGATTTCGGGTGCGACCGCACCGCAGTTGATCGGCACGAAGTGATTGCTCGATCGATTGCTCAACGTGTGCATCGCACGCGCGGCGATTTCCTTGCCGGTACCGGATTCGCCGGTGATCATGACCGTACTGGTCACCGTCGCCAGCCGCTTGATCGCTTCGCGTATCGGCTCCAGCGCGGCAGAGTTGCCGACCAGTCCCTCGACGCCGGCAAGATCGGCATGCTGATCCAGTTCGCGACGCAGCACGAAATTTTCGCGGCGCAGATGCGCGCGATCGAAGCAGCGACCGATGGCGCTGAGAATCTGGTTGACGCGAAAAGGCTTCAGCAGAAAATCGGCGGCGCCAGCGCGCAACGCGCGGATCGCGATATCGAGATCGGCGAACGCCGTGATCAGCACGACATCGTTGTGCAGGCCGAGCGTGCGGATTTCCTGCAGCCAGTCGACGCCGGATTTGCCGGGCAGGGAATTGTCGAGGATGATCAGATCGAAGTGATGCTGGCCAAGCAGCACGGCTGCCTCTTCAACCGACTCGGCCGTTTCGACACGGCTGCAGCGACTTGCCAGCGTGCGATGCAGGAAGCTGCGCATGCCGGGTTCATCATCGACAATCAGAATGGAGCGATGCTGCCAGCCACCGAAGGCTTCGGTGAACGATTCATCGGCGTCCGGCGCGGCAGGAATCGTTGTACTCGCGGAATTCATCGGATATTCGCTCATTTCATTCGGACGGCAATGCATTGTGCCGTCATTTTGCGCTTCTGCTGTTGCATTTTTTTGCGGCCTTCACCACGTGCAAGAAAAAAGGCGAGAGGGTCTCTCTCGCCTTGTCGATGTTACCGCATGCAATACGGCATTGCTGTCAGTGGAACAATGCTGTCGCCTTTTGCAGCGTCGACCACACGCCCCATGCCAGCGGAATGCCGACATACAGCCAGAAGGCAACGATGAGCAACGGATTGGTCGGCTGGCTCGCTTCGGCCGAAGAGTAATGGTTATTCATGCTGGATGCTCCTTGTCGATGAATTGTTCAATGTGCGCCGGCCAGATCAGGCTCGGCACTGCGCAGTTGCTGTTCGGTCATGTGGTGACGCTGGCTCACCGGCTTGATCAACAGATTGCAGATGAAGCCCACGATCAGCAGACAGGCCATCACGTACATCGTCACTTCATACGAAGCCGCTTTTTCCACGCCATGCTCGACCTGATATTCGCGGATGTAGTTGACCAGTACCGGGCCGAAGATGCCGGCAGCAGACCATGCAGTCAGCAGTCGTCCATGAATGCCGCCAACGTACTTGGTGCCGAACATGTCAGCCAGATAGGAAGGAATCGTCGAGAAGCCGCCACCGTACATGCTGATGATCAAACAGTAGGCCAGCACGAACAGTGCAACGCTGTTGGTCTGTCCCGTATGGGGAACCAGTGTGTACAGAATGGTGCCGAGGATGAAGAAGACGAAGTAGGTATTCTTGCGTCCCAGATAGTCGGAAGCCGACGACCAGAAGAAGCGACCGCCCATGTTGAACAGGCTCATCAGACCGACGAAACCGGCTGCCGCGGCCGGCGTCACGCTGCCCTTGAAGGTCTCCTGAATCATCACCGATGCCTGGCCCAGCACACCGATACCGGCGGTCACGTTCAGGCACAGCACCAGCCACAACAGATAGAACTGCGGTGTCTTCAACGCTTCATCGATATGCACGTGATTGCGCGTGATCATGCGGTTCTCCGCAACCGGTGGCGTCCAGCCTTTCGGTGCCCAGCCTTCGGCCGGAATGCGGATCGTGAATGCGCCGATCGTCATCGAGATGAAATACAGCACGCCCATCACGAGGAAGCTTTCGATCACGCCAACCGAAGTTGCCGACTTGAAGGTGTTCATCAGGAAGACGGACAACGGTGCACCGATCAGCGCACCGCCGCCAAAGCCCATGATCGCCAGACCGGTCGCCATGCCGCGACGATCCGGGAACCATTTGATCAGCGTCGAGACCGGCGACACATAACCCAGGCCGAGGCCGATACCGCCGATCACGCCATAGCCGAGATAGAGCAGCCAGATCTGATGGGTCGCCACGCCGATCGCGGAAACCAGAAAGCCGCCGCCGAAACAGCACGCCGCGACAAACATCGTCAGACGCGGACCGACTTTTTCCAGCCACTTGCCGCCGAACGCTGCGGCCAGACCGAGGAAGAAAATGGCGAGACTGAAAATCCAGCCGATGGTGGTCAGCTTCCAGTCGTCCGGTGCCGAGCTGTCGATGCCGATGACCTTCGACAGCGGGCCGTTAAAGACGCTGAATGCGTATGCCTGTCCGATACATAGATGAACTGCCAACGCGGCCGGCGGCACCATCCAGCGATTGAAGCCCGGGCCGGCAACGGTTTTGTCTTTTGCAAAAAATGCGAGCATGTGAAATCTCTCCTCTGATCTTTTCATGCGCAACGTGAATACTGTCGCGCGCTTGGTGGCAAAAAGCTTTTGCCATTGCAGATCACTAGGCAATCGACATGCCATCACAAAACAAACGCTAACCCCTTGATTTGTAAAGACATGCTGCCGGAGTACGAAAAAACAGGCGCGACAATTTGACTCGTCGTCGCGACAAATTGTCCGTGGGTGAATTTACGAAGTCTCCCCTTGGCCGGGCATAGCGGACATGGTTTTCATTTTGTACATCCATGCATCCCGTCCGCGTAGCGCAACGCACCGCCGCAGTAACCTGGCGATCACAGCGTTATGTCGTTAAAAGTAATAATGGATATAATTCGTGTTCTGTCTTCATCCCGTCTGAAATATCCGATGAGCAAATCCGATTCGCCGATCAAGCTGGAAGGCTTGTCCAAACCGCGCGGCAAGCGCTGGGACCATCTCGAACTGCTTGAACGCATCGATACGTCCGGTTCGATTTCGGCCGCCGCTACGGCGATGGGCATGAGCTACAAGGCGGCGTGGCAGGCGGTCGAATCGATCAACAACCTGTCACGCGAAGCGGTCGTGATCCGGCAGCCCGGTGGCAGCACCGGTGGCGGCACTTGTCTGACCGATTACGGTCGCCGCATGGTCGCCACCTATCGCCAGCTGGAACAGGTGTGGGCTGCAGTGCCGGCGTCGATCGGCCGCACGATGGACGACTTCAACCAGTACTACTCGATGAGCCGGAGATTCGATATGCAAACTAGCGCACGCAACCAGTTTCTCGGTACCGTCAGATCCGTCACCAAAGGTGCGGTCAACGCCGAAGTCATTCTCGACATCGGCCGTGACGAAGAGCTGGCAGCCATCATCACCAACGACAGCGCAGATCATCTGGGACTGGAAGTCGGCAGTGAAGCCTATGCATTGGTGAAGGCACAGTGGATCATCCTCACGGTCGAGGAAAACATGAAGACCAGCGCGCGCAATCGCCTGACCGGCACTGTCGTGCGTTGCCAGGAAGGCGCTGTCAACGCGGAAGTCGTCATCGAACTACCGGGCGGAAAAACCGTCGCCTCCGTCATCACGAACGAAAGCGTGAAGACGCTCGGCCTGAAAGAGGGCGTGCGTGCATCTGCGCTGATCAAGGCATCGCACATCATCCTTGCGGTGGCCAACTGAAATTTCCAACTGCACACTCGCCATGAAAAAAATTCCTCTCGCCACTGCGCTGCTGTCACTCGGACTACTCGGAATCTCCCTGCCCACCTTTGCCGAAGAAGTGCAGGTGGCCGTCGCCGCCAACTTCACCGCCCCGATGAAAACCATCGCCGCCGACTTCGAAAAGGCAACTGGCCACAAGGTCGTGCTGTCATTCGGCTCTACCGGCAAGTTCTATACGCAGATCAGGAACGGTGCGCCATTCGATGTGTTCCTCGCGGCTGACGATGCGACGCCTGAAAAACTCGACAAGGAAAGCGGCACTGTTGCCGGTTCGCGCTTCACCTACGCAATCGGCAAGCTGGTACTGTGGTCAGCCAAACCTGATGTGGTCGATGCCAAGGGTGATGTGCTGAAGAAAAACACGTTCATGCACATTGCGCTGGCCTCGCCGAAGCTCGCGCCCTATGGCCAGGCCGCAGTGGAAACGATGAACAAGCTCGGCGTGTACGACACGCTGCAACCGAAGTTCGTGCAGGGCGAAAGCATCGCGCAAACGTTCACGTTCGTTTCCACCGGCAATGCCGAACTGGGTTTCGTTGCGCTGTCGCAGGTTTTTGAAGATGGAAAATTGAAGAGTGGATCCGGTTGGATTGTGCCGGCGAACCTGCATCAGCCGATTCGGCAAGATGCGGTCATCCTGACCCGCGGCAAGGGCAACAAGGCCGCAGCCGAGCTGACCGCGTACTTGAAATCGGAACCCGCCAGAGCCGTCATTCGCTCCTTTGGTTACGACCTGTAAATGTACGCCACCGCAGCATGACTGATCCCAACATCGGCGCGATCATCCTGACGTTAAAGCTGGCAGCGCTCACCACATGCATTCTGCTGGTCATCGGCACACCACTCGCATGGTGGCTGGCGCGTACGCGCTCATGGCTGAAAGGTCCGATCGGTGCGATGGTCGCACTACCGCTGGTGCTGCCGCCGAGCGTGATCGGTTTTTATCTGCTGGTAACGCTCGGGCCGAACGGGCCCATTGGCCAGCTGACGCAAGCCATCGGCATTGGCACGCTGCCCTTCACGTTTGCCGGACTTGTGGTTGGTTCCGTACTGTATTCAATGCCGTTCGTTGTACAACCCATTCAGAATGCATTCGAGGCCATCGGCGATCGACCGCTTGAAGTTGCCGCGACATTGCGCGCTTCGCCATTCGATACTTTTTTCAGCGTGATCCTGCCTTTGGCAAGGCCGGGTTATCTGACGGCAACCGTGATGGGTTTTGCACATACGGTCGGCGAGTTCGGCGTGGTGCTGATGATCGGCGGGAACATTCCCGACAAGACGCGTCTGGTGTCGGTGCAGATTTACGATCATGTGGAAGCGCTTGAATTCGGACAGGCGCACTGGCTCTCGGCCGGCATGGTGGCGTTCTCGTTAGTGGTGCTGATCGCGCTCTATACATTGAATCCGACCGGACGCCGCAAATGAGCGAATTACCTCACGCACCAAATCAAATCTGCGCACGCTTCAACGTCGATTACGGCGCATTCGATCTCGATATCGATCTGGCGCTGCCGGGACGCGGCGTGACAGCCCTGTTCGGCCCGTCAGGTTCCGGCAAGACAACCTTCCTGCGCGTGATGGCGGGGCTGGAACGCGCATCGCATGTGCGGTTGCGCGTGAATGGCGACATCTGGCAGGACGATGCAAGCGGGTTGTTTGTGCCGACCTGGCAGCGATCGCTTGGTTATGTATTTCAGGAAGCAAGCCTGTTTGCGCATCTGGATGTGCGTCGCAATCTGGAATACGGCATGCGTCGCATCGCTGCTGCGCAGCGCCAGGTTTCGCTCGACCACGCAATCGCGTTGCTCGACATTGGGCATCTGTTGCCGCGCAAACCCGACAAGTTGTCGGGCGGCGAACGCCAGCGCGTGGCCATCGCACGTGCGCTGGCAACCAGCCCGCGCGTTCTACTGATGGACGAACCGCTTGCCGCACTCGATGCGCGACGCAAGGAAGAAATCATGCCGTATCTGGAACGTCTGCACGACCAGCTCGAGATTCCTGTGCTGTACGTCAGTCATTCGGTGGAAGAAGTCGCGCGTCTTGCCGATCATCTGGTGCTGCTCGAAGCCGGGCGTGTGACGGCCAGCGGTGCAACGGCTGAACTGATGACGCGCCTCGATCTGGATGTGGCGCATGGCACCAATGCCGGTGCGCTGATTACGGCAACCGTGATAGAACACGATCCGGCATTCCATCTGACATCGGCCGAATTTCCCGGTGGACGACTATTGTTGCCGCAACATCGCGCCGCGATCGGCCAGCAGGTACGCATCCGGATTCAGGCGCGCGATGTCAGCCTGAGCCGCACGCCGCAGCGCGACACCAGCATTCTGAATATTGTGGAAACGACGGTCACCGAATTCGTGGACGACGGTGCCGGACAGGTGATGGTCGGACTGGATGCAAACGGCACGCGTCTGTTGGCACGCATTACGCGCAAGTCCTGTGCAACGATGAATCTTGCGCCAGGCAACCGCGTTTATGCGCACATCAAGGGAATTGCGATTCTGAAGTAGGCGGCGCAACAGGACGCCGCGTCGCCGCGGTACCGAATGCTTCGGACAGCAGCAGGATCTTGCCGGTATCGGTCGATTCGTAGCCTGCCAGCCCATTGATCAGTTTGCGGAAGTAGCCGGACTGCACAACCTCGATCACATGCTGGATCAACGGATCTTCCATCATCGACAGCGGCAACGCCATGAAATAGCGCTCCTTCACCAGCGGGATGAAATCCAGACCAAAACGATGCGCCGCCGTCTGCACGCCGACGCCGACATCCGCCATGCCGCTGGCGATATACGCCGCGACAGCCGAGTGCGTGAATTCGTTGCTTTGATAACCTTCGATATCGAACGGTGAAATACCCGCTCCGGCCAGCATCAGCTCAAGCAGCATGCGCGTGCCGGAGCCGGCCTGACGATTGACGAAGCGCACACCGGGACGCGCCAGATCCTGCAGCGTCAGAATTTTTTTCGGATTGCGCGGCGCGACGAACATCCCCTGCGTACGGATCGCCAGATGGATCAGGCAGTGTTCACGCGGATTCAGCCATTGCGTGTAGCGCTCCACCGCTTTTTTCTCGAATTCGCCAAGCGGCACATGGAAGCCGGCCAGATCGCATTCGCTCCGGGACAACGCAGCCACCGCATCGGTACTGTTGCGATAACGCAGATCGACCGGAAGATTCGCTTCGGTCAACTGATGCAGCAACGCATCGACCGCGAAGCCATGGCTGGCGTCCAGCCGCAGCGGTTTGGTTTTGCCGACGATGGTTTTGCCAATTTCATTTTCCAGCTCGGACGCCAGACTTTCCAGCGTCGGCGACAAACGCGCGCGAATGCGACGATCGGCCCAGATCAGCTTTTCTGCCAACGGCGTCAATGTCGTGCCACGGCCGCGGTCTGTATTCAATAGCGGTGTGCCGAACAGTTTCTCGACGTCACGCAGCATTCCCCACGAATAGCGATAAGAGAGTCCCACCAGCCGCGCTGCCTTCGAAATCGAACCGGTCTTCTGGATCGACATCAGCAAATCGAGCAAAACCGCCGTGTCCAGCGGCGCGTCGGCGTCGTGCGTGATCTCCCAGTGCGGGTTGATGATGACTTTGAACATATGTCAAAAAAAGCCTATGTATCGTTTACGCCGCGTTCGCGATTATGCAAAAGATAGCCTATTGAAGCTTGCTTTTACGGGTGCTAACTTTCAGCCGTTGGAAAAGGTTTGCCTGCAAACTATATGCTATAGAAAGCATATATACAAGCTAAAACAAGATAATTTTTATAAACAAGGAAGCAGTATGGTCTCGTTTTATTTCACGACCTCGCGGCACGACGTATCGCCATCGATGTCGTTGGTAGGAGTCTCTTCATGAGCGCCCAGAACACATTCGATATGGCAGCGGTGGAATCCATCATCGCACAACGCAAGGCAACACCAGGCGCGTTGTTGCCGATTTTGCACGATATCCAGGCGGTTGTCGGATACATTCCGCCAAGCACCGTTCCGGCCATCGCCGACGGCCTGAATATTTCGCGCGCGGAAGTCCACGGCGTGATTACCTATTATCACTTTTTCCGCCAGCATCCGGCCGGAAAGCACGTGGTGCAAATCTGCCGCGCAGAAGCCTGCCAGGCACGCGGTTGCGAAGACCTTGCTTCCCACGCCAAAGAATTGCTGGGTTGTGACTTCCACGGCATCACGGACGACAACAACTTCTCGCTGGAAACCGTCTACTGCCTCGGCCAGTGCGCCAGCGGTCCCGCGGTGCAGATCGATGACGACCTGTACGCGCGCGTTTCCAAGGAAAAATTCAATCGCCTGATCCAGGCGAAGCGAGGTGTGCAATGACCTCAGTTAAAACAGCCACCATTTTCGTCCCGCGCGATTCGACCGCGCTGGCACTCGGCGCCAACGAAACGGCAGCGGCCATCGCCAAGGAAGCGAAGGCGCGCGGCATCGACATCAAACTGGTGCGCAACGGCTCGCGCGGCATGTTCTGGCTGGAACCGCTGGTTGAAGTCGCCACCGACGCCGGCCGCATCGGCTTCGGTCCGATCGAAGAGCATGAAGTCGCCGGCCTGTTCGACGCCAATTTCACTTCCGGCAAGGTTGAGGAACAACGACATCCGAAAGCACTCGGCCTGGTCGAAGAAATCCCTTACCTGAAGAAACAGGAACGCCTGCAATTTGTGCGCGTCGGCATCACCGACCCTGTTTCACTGGACGACTATCTGGCACACGAAGGTTACGTCGGCCTGAAAAAGGCGATCGCGATGGAACCTGCTGCCATCGTGCAGGAAGTCACCGACTCCGGCTTGCGTGGTCGCGGCGGTGCGGCGTTCCCGACCGGTATCAAATGGAAAACCGTGCTGGGCGCGCAAGCTGCACAGAAATACATCGCCTGCAATGCCGATGAGGGTGATTCCGGCACGTTCTCCGATCGCATGGTGATGGAAGACGATCCATTCATGCTGATCGAAGGCATGACGATCGCGGGCATCGCGGTTGGCGCGACGGAAGGGTATATCTATGTGCGTTCCGAGTATCCGCACTCGATCGCCAACCTGAACGAAGCGATCGACGCCGCCAACAAGGCCGGCTATCTGGGCCAGAACATTCTCGATTCCGGCCGCACGTTCAACCTGCAAGTCCGCAAGGCTGCGGGCGCATACGTGTGCGGCGAAGAAACGGCAATGCTGGAAAGCATCGAAGGCAAGCGCGGCATGGTGCGTGCCAAGCCGCCGCTTCCGGCACTGGAAGGCCTGTTCGGTCAGCCAACCGTCATCAACAATGTCATTTCTCTGTCCGCAGTCCCACTGATCCTGTCGCGTGGCGCCGAGTTCTACAAGAACTATGGCATGGGTCGTTCACGCGGCACGCTTCCGATGCAACTGGCCGGCAACCTGAAATACGGTGGTCTGGTCGAGAAGGCATTCGGGGTCACGCTGCGCGAATTGCTGTACGACTTCGGCGGCGGTTCGGAATCCGGTCGCCCGATTCGCGCCGTCCAGGTCGGCGGCCCGCTCGGTGCCTACATGCCCGAATCGCTGTTCGACACGCCGTTCGACTACGAGGCTTTTGCAGCTGTCGCCTCGACCGTCGGACACGGCGGGCTTGTCGCCTTCGACGATACCGTCGACATGGCAAAACAGGCACGTTACGCCATGCACTTCTGTGCGGAAGAATCGTGCGGCAAATGCACGCCATGCCGAATCGGCTCGACTCGCGGTGTGGAAGTCATGGACAAGATCATCGCCAACCAGAACCGCCCGCAGCAAATCAAATTGTTGCGTGACTTGTGCGATGTAATGGTCACGGGATCGCTGTGCGCGATGGGCAACATGACACCGTTCCCGGTGTTGTCCGCCCTGAACCACTTCCCTGACGACTTCGGCGATAAACCAATGGCTAATGCAGCCTGATCTGGAGCGAAAAAATGAACTTACTTAATGGCATCGATTACGGCACGCCGAAACGTGAATCCGAAAATCTCGTCACACTGGAAATCGACGGTAAAACGATCTCCGTGCCGCAAGGCACGTCGGTCATGCGTGCGGCAGCAGAAGCCGGCATCAACGTCCCGAAATTGTGCGCCACCGACAGCCTGGAAGCATTCGGCTCCTGCCGTCTGTGCCTAGTTGAAATCGAAGGCCGTCGCGGCTATCCGGCATCGTGCACGACGCCTGCCGAAGCGGGCATGAAGATCAAGACCCAAACCCCGAAACTGGCCGACATCCGCCGTGGTGTGATGGAACTGTACATTTCGGATCATCCACTGGACTGCCTGACCTGTCCGACCAACGGCAACTGCGAACTGCAGGACATGGCCGGCGTGGTCGGCCTGCGCGACGTGCGCTACGGCTACGATGGCGAAAACCATCTGAAGATGGAGAAGGACGAATCCAATCCGTACTTCACTTATGACGCATCGAAATGCATCGTCTGCAATCGTTGCGTGCGCGCCTGCGAAGAAACGCAAGGCACGTTTGCACTGACGATCGACGGCCGCGGCTTCACTTCGCGCGTCGCTGCCAGCCAGAACGAAGACTTCATCGAATCGGAATGCGTTTCCTGCGGTGCCTGCGTCGATGCATGCCCAACTGCGACGCTGACCGAGAAGACCGTCATCATGATGGGGCAGGCAGAACACAGCAAAGTCACGACCTGCGCATACTGCGGCGTCGGTTGCTCGTTCAAGGCCGAAATGAAGGGCAACGAAGTTGTCCGCATGGTGCCGAATCCGGACGGCAAGGCCAACCAGGGACACGCCTGCGTCAAGGGCCGTTTTGCATGGGGTTATGCGACGCATAAGGACCGCATGCTGAAACCGATGATCCGCTCGAAGATCACCGACCCGTGGAAAGAAGTGTCGTGGGAAGAAGCGATCAACTACGCCGCATCCGAAATCAAACGCATCCAGGGCAAATACGGCAAGGGTTCCGTTGGCGGTCTGGTGTCGTCGCGGTGCACGAATGAAGAAGGCTATCTGGTACAGAAACTGGTCCGCGCTGCGTTCGGCAACAACAACGTCGACACCTGCGCACGCGTTTGCCACTCGCCGACCGGTTACGGCCTGAAGGTCACGCTGGGCGAATCGGCCGGTACGCAAACCTTTGCCTCGGTGATGAAATCCGATGTCATCATGATCATCGGCGCCAACCCTGCATCGGGCCACCCGGTATTTGCCTCGCAGATGAAACGCCGGCTGCGTCAGGGCGCCAAGTTGATTGTTATCGATCCGCGTGAAACCGAAATGGTCAAGTCGGCACACATCATGGCCGACTATCACCTGAAACTGAAGCCGGGCAGCAACGTCGCCGTCATCAATGCGCTGGCGCACGTGATCATCACCGAGGACCTGCACAAGCCCGACTTCATCAAGGAACGTTGCGAAGTCGACTCGTTCGAGGAATGGGCGGAGTTCGTTTCGTTGCCGGAGAACTCGCCGGAAGCGATGGAACCGTTCTCGGGCGTTCCGGCCGCTGACGTCCGTGCCGCTGCACGCCTGTTCGCCGAAGGCAAGAACGGCGCAATCTATTACGGCCTGGGCGTCACCGAACATGCACAAGGTTCGACCATGGTCATCGGTATTGCCAACCTGGCGATGGCAACCGGCAACATCGGTCGCGAAGGCGTGGGTGTGAACCCGCTGCGTGGTCAGAACAATGTGCAGGGTTCGTGCGACATGGGTTCGTTCCCGCATGAGCTGCCCGGCTATCGTCACGTATCCGACACCACTGCGCGTTCCGAATTCGAAGCGGCATGGAACGTCAAACTGGATCCGGAACCGGGCCTGCGCATTCCGAACATGTTCGATGCCGCGATGGACGGCACCTTCATGGGCCTGTACTGCGAAGGTGAAGACATCGTTCAGTCCGATCCGAACACGCAACACGTGACCGGCGCACTGGAAAAAATGGAATGCATCATCGTTCAGGACATCTTCCTGAACGAAACCGCGAAATACGCACACGTGTTCCTGCCGGGTTCGTCGTTCCTCGAGAAAGACGGCACCTTCACCAATGCCGAGCGCCGTATTTCGCGCGTACGTAAAGTGATGCCGCCGAAATCCGGCTATGGCGACTGGGAAGTCACGCAGATGCTGTCGAACGCATTGGGTTATCCGATGAACTACAAGCATCCACGTGAAATCATGGACGAGATCGCATCGTTGACGCCGACCTTCACCGGCGTCAGCTTCAAGCGCATCGATGAACTGGGCGGCAGCATCCAGTGGCCATGCAACGCCGAAGCACCGGAAGGCACGCCAACCATGCACATCAAGGAATTCGTGCGCGGCAAGGGCCGTTTCATCAACACCAAGTACTTCGGCAGCGGTGAGCGCACCAACAAGGATTTTCCGTTGATCCTGACGACCGGCCGTATCCTGTCGCAGTACAACGTCGGGGCGCAAACCCGCCGTACGTTCAACAACATGTGGCACAGCGAAGATCGTCTGGAAATCCATCCGGACGATGCAGCGGAACGCGGCATCAAGCAGAACGACTGGGTCGGCATCGAATCGCGTGCCGGGCAGACGGTCCTGCGCGCGGACATCACCGAGCGTATCCAGCCAGGCGTTGTCTACACCACGTTCCACTTTCCTGAATCGGGCGCCAACGTGATCACGACCAGCTCGTCCGACTGGGCCACCAACTGTCCCGAGTACAAGGTCACGGCGGTACAAATCATGCCTGTGTCGCAACCGTCGGAATGGCAGCGTTCGTACAACCGCTTCAACGCCGAGCAGGAAAGTTTTGCGAGCACCAAGCTGATCCCTCGTGAAACGACTGCAGCGAAGTAAGGACGACAACAGGACTGCATGATGAATGCATTCACAGATGAAGAACGCAGTGCGCTGGTTCGCGTCCCCGTTGAAAAATGGGACGCGGATCGGCGTGTCGTCTGCGAAGACGACGTCGCGGAGGAAATTCCGGTCGCGCTGGAGTACAACGGCATCTCGCATGCAGTGATGATGACGTCTCCCTACGATCTGGAAGATTTCGCGCTGGGTTTTTCACTCAGCGAAGGCATTCTGCAAGACAGGTCCGAGTTGTACGACTGTGAAGTGATCCCCGGCTGCGATGGCATCCAGGTACAGATGCAGGTGGCAACCGAACGATTCGTCGCGTTGAAGGACAAGCGCCGCAACCTGACGGGCCGTACCGGCTGCGGTCTGTGCGGTGCCGAGACGCTCGAACAGGCGATTCGCCGTCCTGAAGCAACGATCGGTACCGCGATGTTTTCTGCCGCACAGATTCACGCCGGCATGAAAACCATGCGCAACATGCAGCGCCTGCAGAAATACACGGGCGCGACGCATGCGGCAGCATGGATGACTGTCGAAGGCAGCATCGATCTGGTGCGCGAGGATGTCGGTCGCCACAATGCTCTGGATAAATTGATCGGCGCCATGGCAGCAAAAAGACTGGATTTTTCTGCTGGTGCTGCGCTGATCACCAGTCGCGCCAGTTATGAAATGGTGCAGAAATCCGCGACGATGGGCATTGGATTTCTTGCCGCGATTTCGGCGCCGACAAGCCTGGCCATTCGCATGGCCGAGGAGTCCAATGTGACGCTGATCGGTTTCGTAAGAGATCAAAGTCACGTCGTCTATGCACAGTCGCATCGTCTGATACGAGCCACTTCAAAATAAAAGAATTTACTCCAAGGAAAACGCAATGAGCGGCAATACCATAGACACCCTGATCATCATGGCCAACCAGATCGGTGATTTTTTTGAATCGATGAAGGATCGTACAAAATCGCTGGATGAGATCGCCGGCCATCTGAGAAGATCGTGGGATCCACGCATGCGCATCGCGTTGATGGATCACGTTGAACATCATGGCGGCGAAGGCTTGAAGGACATCGTTCTGGAAGCCGTGCGTACACATAAAATGATCTGACGGAAAAGAACTGTCTCAAGCCCACGCTGCGCTACCATCTGGGTCCGCAGCTTTTTATTTCATGTCTTGCCTGTAGGAGAAATCATGTTACGTCGATCCGTATTCCGTCTTGCCGCTGTCGTGCTTGCATCTGCATTCGTCGCGCCGGTCTTTGCACAACAAATCATCAAGCTGTCGACCACGACCAGCACTGACAATTCCGGCTTGCTGCCTTATTTGCTGCCGGCGTTTGAAGCCAAGACAAATTCCAAGGTCCATGTGATTGCCGTCGGTACGGGCAAGGCGCTTGAGCTGGCGAAGAACGGCGACGTCGACGTGACACTGGTTCATGCGCGCTCGTTGGAAGACAAGTTCATGGCTGAAGGCCATGGCGTCAATCGTCGCGACGTGATGTACAACGATTTCATCATCGTCGGTCCGACCAGCGATCCGGCCGGTATCAAAGGCAGCCATGATGTTCTTGCCGCGATGAAGAAAATCGCCGACGCGAAAGCGAAATTCATTTCGCGCGGTGACAACTCCGGTACGGATGTCATGGAAAAATCGTACTGGAAGGATATCAACGTCAAGCCGGAAGGCAGCAATTACGTTTCTGCCGGCCTCGGCATGGGTGAAGTGCTGACGATGGCAGGCGAACTGCAGGGCTATACGTTGACTGATCGTGCAACGTACGGTGCATATCGTGCAAAAACCGGCCTGGCCATCATGGTTGAAGGCGACAAGAAGATGTTCAATCCGTACGGCATCATTGCCGTCAACCCGGCCAAGTACAAGGACATCAACTACAAGGGCGCCATGCAGCTGGTTGACTGGATCACGTCGCCTGAAGGCCAGAAGAAAATCGGTGAATACCGCGTCAATGGCGAACAGGTTTTCTTCCCGTCAGCCAAATAAGAAATCAAATGAGATCGTTCGCCGTTGGTTCTTAACGAACGTGAAAGCCAACCGATTGCAGCGGATTGAAATCCGCTGTGTAAAAAACAAAAGCGCGGAATTCCGCGCTTTTTATTTACTGTCCCTGATAGGCATCTTCGCTGGCTGTCTTCAATTCCTTGGCTTCCTCGACCATACGACGGTGGGCAATTCGCTTTCGCATGATTTCGGCATGCTGCTCTGCCGTCATCGGTGGTGTGGTCATCAGTTCTTTCAACAACGCACTGTTGGCATAGTTGTTTTTGATAAGACGGCTCAAGTTGACTCCTGTGGGATAACAACATCACGACATCCGCCGACTGCAAAGCAGGCGGCAACTCCATTTTGCACCAAATCGCGGGTTTTATCCTGATATTGACGCGAATTGTCAGCACAATGTTCCAGTTTGAGACACGTAGACGAAAAAAAGCCTCGCTGAGCATTCGGCTCGCGGGGCTTAAACCTTCCTTGAGAGGGAGGAGGAGACACGGTAAAACGTCGCCCGATGTGACGTCGGGCAGCGTCGTTAAATATTTCCAAAGCGGCGTCATATCACGCTCGCTTGAATCGCAGGCTTCCAGCCACATTTCGACTTCGCGACTTCAGCCGTCGCAATATTCAATTAACAGTTACCGCCGAATATTGCGAAATTTCCTTTTTATCGATTGAATTGTTAATTTTCGTTCAACCGATTTCAACGTGGTGCGTTAAGCGAAAGCCGCTTGCATGCGCAGCTGAATGGCGCGCTGCGGTTGCGATTGAGCGATCGAGTTTGCCTTGCTGTTCAGTGCTTGAGCCGACTTCACTGCTTTGGCTTCCACTTGAGCAACGCGTTGAGCGAATGGTTGCTGAAGGCCGTAGGCAGCGCGCATGCGCAGAGCCGATGCCAGTTCAGGTTGCGATTGAGCGATCTGGTTGGCTTTGCTGTTCAACGCATAAGCGGAAGTAGTGCTGTTCAATAATGTAGACATGATAATTTCCTTTCTTTCTATAAATGATCCCTGTTGATGCATTGCAGTATAGGTATAGTAGAGATATAAATCTAATTTCAATTTCGGATACCAGTTATACTAATCATGAATATGAACGGGATCGCTAATTTCCTTTATTCGGTAACCACACCATGAGTTTTCTCACCCTTGATCTGAACCTGTTGCGCGTCTTCGATGCCGTCATGACGGAGCAGAACCTGACCCGCGCCGCCAACCTGCTTGCGATGACGCAGCCGGCGGTTTCCAATGCCCTGCGGCGCCTGCGCGAAACTCTCGGCGACGAGCTGGTCATCCGGACGGCACACGGCGTCAAACCGACGTCGCGCGCTGCAGAGTTGTGGCCGATCGTGCGTCGCGCGCTGTCGGATCTGGAGGCCGCCGTTACTCCGGACACGTTTGACGTATCGCGCGTCAATACGACATTTCGCATGGCGATGGCCGATGCGACCGCCGCGCTGTGGTTACCTTTCCTTGTGCGAGCGATCGAGCGCGATGCGCCCGGGCTGAATGTGCGGATGGTGCCGTTGACGACGCGCGAGCCGCGACCGATGCTGTTGCGCGGCGATGTTGACCTGGCAATCGGCTTTTTCCCGGGCGTCGCCGCACAGCTGGCCAGCGGGCAGAACACGGCCATTTCGCAAATCCGCCATGAACGTCTCTACACCGGCGAATATGTCTGCGTGATGCGCAAAAATCATCCTTTGGCCAAGGAAGAACTGACGCTGGATACTTATTGTGCAGCGCATCATCTGTTGGTAAGTTTCTCCGGACGTGCAAAGGGATTGATGGATGACGCATTGACTGAATTGGGCCGGGAGCGTCGTATCTTGCTGACAGTCAACCAGTTCTTTACTGCCGGGCGCGTCGTGGCCAGTTCGGATCTGATCACGGTGCTGCCGCGACACTTGATTGCATCGACCGGCATGGAAGATTCACTGATCGCAAAGGTTTTGCCGTTTGAACTGCCGGATGTTCACGTCGATATGTTGTGGCACGAGCGCGATGCGCGTAATCCGGCACACAAATGGCTGCGCGAACAACTGAGCGCGAGCACCGAAGATGGTATCGGACGTATCAAGAAATAACGCTGAGCTGCCATGTAACAGGCTTCAAGCCCTGCGTTGCAGGGCTTTTTTATTCCCTTTCGATATCCTCTGTGTTCTGGCTGCCCGTCGTTACCGGTCATTTCGGTTTGTGATCAATGTGTGTTGTTTCACATAATGACGGCAAAACCGGCCCGGTATACGTTGAACTCGAAACTTGCAGGGCAGTCCTATTTATATTGTCATTGACCAAGGTTCCCCATGTCTCGAACGCAAAAAATAATCATGTGGAGCACGCTGGGCTTACTCGCGATTCCGATCCTCTGCATCGTGTTCCTGTTGACGTTCGATTGGAATCGGGCGAGGCCGTGGATCAATGAGCGCGTCAGCGACGCGACAGGGCGCGTATTCGAAATCCGCGGCGATCTGAACCTGGATTGGAAACGCGCCGCGGAAGAGGATGGCTGGCACGCATGGATTCCATGGCCGCGTCCTTCTGCCAGCGACATCGTGCTGAGCAATCCTGACTGGGCCAGGACCGGGCCGCAAATGGTCACGCTCAAGCAAGTGGCGTTCTCGATCAATCCCTGGCCTTTGCTGGCAAAAAAAGTGGTATTGCATGAACTGGATGTCGACGGTCTGGCATTGGGCCTGGAAAGAACGACCGACGGTAAAAATAACTGGACCTTCAAGAAGAATGACGACGAGCCTTCAGCCTGGGCCGTTGAATTCGGCAAACTGGTAATCAGGCAGGCCGCGTTGCGCTATCTCGATCCAAACATCAAACTCGATTTGAAAGCGACCGCACAGACACTGAACGACAACAATCCAAAAGGTTATGGTCTGCAGTTCACGGCAGGCGGCAGCTATAACAACGCGCCGATCACCGGCGGCGGCAAGACCGGCGGCATTTTGTCGTTAAAGGAAAAGGGCACTGTCTTTCCGGTACAAGCCAATGTGCACATCGGCAAAAATATTATCGGCGTCGAGGGCAACGTCACCCAGCCAACTGCCGTTACTGCAATCGATCTGCATCTGACACTGGCCGGCCCGAGCATGGCCAACCTGTATCCGCTGACCGGCGTGCTTCTGCCGGATACACCTCCTTACGCCACAAAGGGGCATCTGATCGGGCACCTGAACGCCGACGGCAGCAACTGGAAATACGAAAAATTCACCGGCAAGGTTGGCGAAAGCGACCTGGCAGGCACGCTCGAATACATCGTCCAAAAACCTCGTCCACTATTGCGTGGCGAGATGGTTTCCAATCAGTTGCGACTGGAAGATCTCGGTGCAGTCGTAAAAGCTGACAGTAACGCCGAAAAGAAAAATCGCGATGCAAAAGCCGTACAGCCTGATGCCAAGGCTTTGCCGGTCGAGCAGTTCACCACCGACAAATGGGACGCGCTGGATGCCGACGTCAAATTTACCGGCCGTAAAATTGTTCGGGATGCCGCATTGCCGATCGATGATCTGGTGACCGAGATCCACATGAAGGACAAGGTATTGACGCTGACACCGCTGAACTTTGGTGTGGCAGGCGGCAACCTTACCTCCAATATCACGCTCAACGGGCAATCGAATGTCATTCAGGCGCAAATCAAAACGGCTGCGCGGCATTTGAAGATCAAGCAGCTTTTCCCGACGCTGGAAAGCATGCAGGCCAGTCTGGGCGAAGTGAATGCCGATGCATCGTTATCGGGCACCGGTAATTCGATCGCCGCAATGGTGGGTTCTGCCAATGGTGAAGTAAAAGGTGCTGTTACAGAAGGCAGTGTCAGCAAGTTCATTCTGGAAGCAGCAGGCTTGAATGTTCCCAATGCTGTGTTTGCCAAATTATTCGGTGACAAGCAGGTGCAGTTGAATTGCCTCGCAGCCGACTTCGACGTCAAATCAGGTCTGATGCAAACGGAATATTTTGTAATGGATACCGATGACGCTGTCGTTGTTGTCGATGGCACGATCAACCTGTCGACGGAAGCAATGAATCTCGACGTGCGACCGAAGACAAAAGGGTTGCGCATCATCTCGTTGCGTTCGCCGTTGTACGTCAAGGGTACTTTCAAAAATCCGGACATCGGTCTGTACAAAGGTGCGCTTGTCGCCAAGGCGGGCGGTGCAATCGCATTGGGGGTATTGGCGCCACTCGCCGCGGTTGTTCCCTTGATTAATCCGGGACGCACCGAGGCAATCGATTGTGCGAAATTGTTGGCTGATTACAGGGAAAAGCCGAAAGCACCTCCGCCCGGCCAAAAAAAGGTTGATTGAAGTCGTGTCATCGAGCCTGCATGAAAATGCGGGCTTTTTTGTCTGTACCTAATTTGTAGTGTTCACAGTGTGTAAGGCTGAGTCAAAACAATTTTTGGTTGAGGAAACGATCCAGGCAACTCTGGTCGAGTTAATCGGAGCATCCCTCACCAAGATCGACGATTCGATTATGACGTGGCTGTGGGGCCTTCTAATGGCGAGGTTCGAGCTTTAGTGCGCTCAAGGTCCTTCAACAAGACGTTGTTCGAGCAGTATTCTGAATATCGGTACGGAATGTATAACGAGGGAAGTGTCTGATTAAGTTGCGTCGATTCACATCACGTCAGATTTCCTGGAAATGAAATTTAATGGATGGTTTTCAGTTCTTCTTTTTCTGGTTTGGGGGTTTTGATGGGGTTCTGGTTTTAAATTAAATTGGTTGTATATATGTTTAGTAGTAATAGTTAACGTAGGGTGTTTTCTGTGGATAACCCTGTAAACAGTTTTTAAATCAGTTATTTACGCTTGGGATAAAACCTGCATAAGCAGTGTATTGAGCAGGGATGGATTCTGCATAAGATCAAGACTTCTCTTTTCCACATCGTTATCCACAAACTATCCAGTGTTTTTCCCGTGCCTTATCCACAGCCTGAATCAGTAACATTTGCGACGTCATGGTAATCTCATCGGCCAGATAATCAACGGCCTGAGGGATCCAGATGCGCCTTCCGATAATTGGACATTATATAAATGGTGGACGTGTCGATTCCGCTGATGGCGATCGTCAACCGGTTTTCAATCCCGCGACAGGTGAAGTCGGTGCGGAGGTACTCGTCGGTAACGAAGCCGACGTAGAAACCGCTGTTGCAGCCGCCAAAGCTGCGGCCCCGGCCTGGGCAGCAACGGCTCCGTTGAAACGGGCGCGCATCCTGTTCAGGTTCAAGGATCTGATCGAACGCCATCATGATGATCTTGCCGCGGCCATTACCCGGGAACATGGCAAGATCTTTTCAGACGCAAAAGGCGAAGTGACGCGCGGACTGGAAGTGGTTGAATTCGCTTGCGGCATCCCGCAGTTATTAAAAACACAATTTACTGACAATATCGGTGGAGGCATCGATAACTGGAACCTGCGTCAACCGCTTGGCGTCACCGCCGGCATTACGCCGTTCAATTTTCCGTTCATGGTGCCGATGTGGATGGCACCGGTTGCACTGGCGACGGGAAATACGTTTATTCTGAAACCGTCGGAGCGCGACCCTTCCCCTTCGCTGATGGTGGCGGAGCTATTGCACGAAGCCGGTTTGCCTGATGGGGTATTCAATGTATTGCAGGGCGGCAAAAATGTAGTCAATGCCTTGCTGCGGAATCCGGATGTGCGTGCGGTTTCCTTTGTCGGCTCGACGCCAATTGCCGAACATGTCTATACCGCCGGTACCAGCCGCATGGGTCCCTATCCACTCAGAGTACAGGCACTCGGCGGAGCGAAGAACCACTTGGTCGTGATGCCGGATGCAAACTTGGAGCAGGCAGTCGATGCATTGATGGGCGCGGCATACGGGTCGGCTGGCGAACGCTGCATGGCGGTTTCAGTTGCGGTGGCCGTCGGCAGTGTGGCGGACAAGCTGATCGACGCCTTGATTCCGCGTGTGCAATTACTCAAGGTTAAAAATGGCATGGATCCGGACGCTGAAATGGGCCCGGTCGTCACTGCCGAGCACAAAGCAAAAATCGAAGCCTACATCGAAGCTGGTGTAAAAGCAGGCGCAAAGCTGCTGGTAGATGGGCGCGGACTGAAAGTGGGTGGCCACGACCAAGGTTTCTTTCTGGGGGGATGCCTGTTCGATCATGTGACTCCAGACATGACGATTTACAGGGAAGAAATCTTCGGACCGGTTCTGTGCATCGTTCGTGTACCCGACTTTGCTGCTGCCATTGATCTGATTAACGGCCATGAATTTGGAAACGGGGTTTCGTTATTCACATCGGATGGCAATACCGCCCGCGAGTTTTCCCGCCGGATCGAAGTCGGGATGGTCGGAATCAATGTCCCTATTCCGGTACCGATGGCATGGCACTCGTTCGGTGGTTGGAAACGCTCCATGTTCGGTGACCTCCATGCTTACGGCGAAGAGGGCATCCGGTTTTATACGCGTTATAAATCAATCATGCAGCGCTGGCCGGAAACAATCGATAAAGGCCCCGAGTTTTCGATGCCGGTAAGCAAATAAGTTCAATGTTTCACGTGAAACGTTATTGGGTCTTTTCCAAAACACTGATCAGAAAACGCAGGGACTGCCTGCATGGCTGATTATGTCATTCTGGCGATTGCGGCATTTGTTGCAGGACTGATCGACGCCGTGGTCGGTGGCGGCGGGTTGGTCCAGCTACCAGCATTGTTTTCGGCCATGCCCAATGCCATGCCGGCAACACTTCTCGGCACGAATAAATTGGCGGGAGTTTGCGGCACGACTGCGGCCGCTGTCGGTTTCGCACGTCGGGTTCGGGTGCAATGGAGCACAGCCGTGCCGGCAGCCATGGCCGCATTCGCACTCTCTTTTGCCGGCGCATTTGCCGTCACGCATATCCCGCCGGACTTTATCCGGAAATTTTTACCCTTTGTTCTGGTCGCTGTAGCGATATATACGTTTCGTAAAAAAGACTTTGGCAGCGTCCATGCTCCTGCGCATACGGGAAGGAGAGAGCGGGCGATTGCAATCCTGGTCGGCGGCGGCATCGGATTTTATGACGGGTTTTTTGGCCCGGGTACCGGCAGCTTTCTGGTATTCCTGTTTGTCCGTTTCTTCGGCTTCGATTTTCTCGGCGCTTCTGCCGTGGCGAAAGTGGTCAATGTCGCCTGTAATTTTGCCGCCTTATTGTGGTTCGGTTATAGCGGACATTTGTTGTGGCAATTGGGTGCAGTGATGGCCGCATGTAATGTAATCGGGTCACTGGTCGGTATCCGGCTGGCCGTTCGTTACGGAGCGGGTTTTGTCCGCAAGTTATTCCTGTTCGTGGTTTCGGCCTTGATCCTGAAGACGGCTTACGACGCCTTTTTGGGCTGACGAGTGTTTCACGTGAAACATCCCGCGCTTGATTGTTGCGGGCCTGCTCGGCAACGGGCGAAATAAAATCAAAAAGACTTTATAATCTCGCCTCTGCCTAACTGTCTCACCTAAGTCTCATTGAGGCGCACCATGATTTTTCCTGACAAATTTGATGTGATCGTTGTCGGCGGCGGCCATGCCGGAACCGAAGCTGCACTGGCGTCTGCCCGCATGGGACAGGCGACGCTGCTGCTTACGCACAATATTGAAACGCTGGGCCAGATGTCCTGCAACCCGTCGATTGGCGGGATCGGCAAAGGCCACCTGGTCAAGGAAGTCGATGCCATGGGTGGCGCAATGGCGATTGCCACTGATGAAGCAGGTATCCAGTTCCGCATCCTGAACTCCTCCAAAGGCCCGGCCGTTCGTGCCACGCGCGCGCAAGCCGATCGTATCCTTTACAAACAAGCGATCCGTTCGCGCCTGGAAAATCAGCCGAATCTTTGGCTGTTCCAGCAAGCAGTCGACGATCTGCTGGTCGAAGGCGATCGTGTGGTCGGCGCAGTTACGCAAGTTGGTATCAAGTTCATGGCGAGAGCTGTGGTGCTGACGGCAGGTACTTTTCTCGACGGGAAGATTCACGTCGGCATGAATAATTACTCGGCGGGTCGTGCCGGCGATCCACCTGCAGTTTCGCTTTCTGCGCGCCTGAAGGAATTGAAGCTGCCGCAGGGCCGATTGAAAACCGGTACGCCGCCGCGTATCGATGGCCGCACGATCGATTTCTCGGTGATGGAAGAACAGCCGGGCGATCTCGATCCGATCCCGGTGTTTTCCGTCATGGGCTCGGCCGCGATGCATCCAAAACAGATGCCTTGCTGGATCACGCACACGAACGAACAAACGCACGACATTATCCGCGGCGGTCTGGATCGCAGTCCGATGTACACCGGCGTGATTGAAGGCGTCGGTCCGCGGTACTGCCCATCCATCGAGGACAAGATCCATCGTTTCGCCAGCAAGAACTCGCACCAGATCTTCCTTGAGCCGGAAGGCCTGACCACGAACGAGTTTTATCCGAACGGGATTTCCACCAGCCTGCCATTCGATGTGCAGTTAAACCTCGTGCGTTCGATGCGTGGCCTGGAAAATGCGCATATCCTGCGTCCCGGTTATGCAATTGAATACGACTACTTCGATCCGCGTGGCCTGAAGGCATCGCTGGAAACCAAGGTCATCCAGGGACTGTTTTTCGCCGGCCAGATCAACGGTACCACCGGTTATGAAGAGGCCGCCGCACAAGGCATGCTGGCCGGACTCAACGCTGCATTGCAGACGCAAGGTCGGGAGGCATGGACGCCACGCCGCGACGAAGCCTACCTCGGCGTGCTGGTCGATGACCTGATCACCAAGGGTGTGCTGGAGCCATATCGCATGTTTACCAGCCGGGCCGAATATCGTTTAAGCCTGCGTGAAGACAACGCCGATATGCGCCTGACGGAAATCGGTCGTGAACTCGGTTGTGTCGGCGATGCGCAATGGACGGCATTCGAAACCAAGCGAGAAGCGGTTGCGCGCGAGCTGGAACGCCTGCGTTCCACTTGGGTCAATCCCCGAATTTTGGCTCAAGCTGAGGCCGAACGCGTGTTGGGTAAAGGCATTGAGCGAGAGTATGCACTCGCAGACTTACTCAGTCGCCCGAATGTCAGCTATGCCAGTCTGATGACGTTGAAGGGCGCCGACGGCCAGGATCTGGGCGGCCCGGGCGTCTCGGGAGACGCGGTGCGCGAGCAGGTCGAGATCCAGTTGAAGTACGCCGGGTATATCGGTCGCCAGGCAAAGGAAGTCGAACGTCACGATTATTACGAGAACCTGAAATTGCCAGGGGCCTTTGACTACATGGAGGTCAAGGGCCTGTCGTTCGAAGTGCGGCAGAAATTGTGCAAGCACAAGCCTGAAACCTTGGGACAGGCATCGCGCATTTCGGGCGTCACGCCGGCTGCAATCTCGTTGTTGCTGGTGCACCTGAAGAAGGGCGGCTTCAAGGAATTTGCTACGGTGCCGCCGGCATCCGAAGCGGCAGCATGAAGTCCTTTGATCGAGCGGCGTTGACCGCCCAACTGACTGATGGCGCGCGCGCCTTGTCTGTTTCGTTGAGCGAAGCGCAATGTGACAAGCTGATCGACTATCTGGCCTTGATGCTCAAGTGGAACGCGGTTTACAACCTGACCGCCGTACGCGACCCATCGCAGATGGTGGTGCAGCATTTGCTGGACTCCCTGGCGGCAGTCACGGCATTTGACGGTGCGCGGTTTGTGCTTGACGTTGGTGCCGGCGGTGGCTTGCCTGGAATCGTGCTGGCGATCTGGGCCGAAGAAGCGCAACCCGAACTTCGATTGACCATGATCGATACGGTGCACAAGAAGACCGCGTTCCTGACGCAGGTGAAAGCAGAGCTTGATCTGCATAATGTCAGCGTGCAAACCGGTCGCGTCGAACAGTGGCAGGCACCGCAAATGTTTGACGTGATTACTTCGCGCGCGTTTGCGGAGCTCAATGATTTCGTTACATGGTCGCAGCACCTGCTGGATGAACGTGGACGTTTTATCGCGCTCAAGGGCGTGGCGCCGGGTGAAGAGGCGGGGCGTCTGGCCGAAGGCTGGCGCGTCAGCGAAATACTTCAGCTCCATGTGCCGACATTGAATGCGGAACGCCATCTGGTTTTTATCGAAAGGGAGGCAGCATGAACAGAATCTTGATGCTTGGTGCACTCTGTGCGGCTTGTCTGTTCAATTCGGCACTTGCTCAGGATGTGCGGCCGGTTGCCAAGGTTGATCTCGATCGTTATGTCGGTGGCTGGTACGAAATTGCGCGCTTTCCCAATCGTTTCCAGGATCAGTGCAGCGGCAATGTCACTGCCGAATACAGCAAGCGTACCGACGGTGAAATCGAGGTCGTCAATCGCTGCAAGAAGAGCGACGGTACATTGGAGGAAGCGATCGGCCGCGGACGTATCGTCGATGCCATCACCAACGCGCGCTTGAAGGTACGTTTTGCACCCGACTGGCTCGGCTGGATTCCTTTCGTCTGGGCGGATTACTGGATTATCGATCTTGCGGACGATTACACGTATGCAGCCGTTGGCGAATCGTCACGCGAGTATTTGTGGATTCTGTCGCGCACACCGACGATGTCGGATGCCACATACGCGGCAATCGTCAATCGCCTGACCGAGCAGGGCTTCGATACGGCAAAACTGGTCAAGACCAGACAGACGCCCTGAGTCATTATTTTCATGATCGGCGCAATGCCGAACCGACCACCAACTAAAACGAGAACATGGCAAAAATTTTCTGCGTCGCGAATCAAAAGGGAGGCGTCGGCAAGACCACTACGGCAGTCAATCTGGCAGCGGGTTTGGCACAATTGAATCAGCGTGTCTTGCTGGTCGATCTCGATCCGCAGGGCAATGCAACAATGGGTGCGGGCATCAACAAGGCCGAACTGAAATCGTCGATCTATGAAGTGATGCTCGGCATGGCGGATGTGACTGCCGCGCGCGTGACATCGGAGACCGGCAAGTTCGACGTGTTGCCGGCAAACCGCGAACTCGCAGGCGCCGAGGTGGAAATGGTGGAACTCGAGAATCGCGAAAATCGTCTGAAGGATGCGTTGTCCGCGGTCGATGCCGGTTACGATTTCATGCTGATCGATTGTCCCCCAGCGTTGTCGATGCTGACGCTGAACGGACTGTGTGCAGCGCACGGCGTGATCATTCCGATGCAGTGCGAATACTATGCGCTGGAGGGCTTGTCCGATCTCGTCAACACGATCAAGAAAGTGCATGCAAAGCTGAATCCGGACCTGAAGATCATCGGCCTGTTGCGCGTGATGTTCGATCCGCGCATGACCTTGTCACAGCAAGTGTCGCTGCAACTGGAACAGCATTTCGGCGACAAGGTATTCAAGACGATCATCCCGCGCAATGTGCGACTGGCCGAAGCGCCGTCATACGGCATGCCGGGAATCAATTTCGATCCGGCGTCCAAGGGTGCGCAGGCCTATCTGGCGTTCGGCGCCGAAATGGTCGAACGCATCAAGGCGATTTGAAAACAAATGTGTGGTGTGCGGCGAAGTCGCATGTCACCAATCGATAGGCAATAAGCGAAACATGGTTACGAAAAAACAAAAAGGCCTGGGCCGCGGCCTGGATGCATTGCTCGGCGGTTCCAGCGATTTCAATGAAGCCGTTGCCGCGATTCCCGGCGCACCGACGACGTTGCAGGTGGCCGACATGCAGGCCGGTAAATATCAGCCGCGCACGCGCATGGATGAAGGTGCGTTGAATGAACTCGCTGCGTCGATCAAGGCGCAGGGTTTGCTGCAGGCAATTCTTGTGCGTCCTATTGCGCCGGTCAACGGCAAGCCGCGTTATGAAATCATCGCCGGTGAACGTCGCTTCCGCGCCGCCCAGATCGCCGGTCTGACAGAAGTGCCGGTGCTGGTGAAAGAGGTCGACGACGAAGCCACGGCCGCGATGGCGCTGATTGAAAATATCCAGCGCGAAGATCTGAACCCTCTGGAAGAAGCGCAAGGCATTCACCGCCTGATCGCCGACTTCAATTTCACGCATGAACAGGCTGCCACGGCCGTCGGTCGTTCGCGCAGCGCCGTTTCCAATTTGTTGCGTCTGCTGAATCTGGCGAAACCGGTCCAGACCATGTTAATGGCAGGCGATATCGATATGGGCCATGCGCGTGCGTTGCTGTCGGTGGATTCCGCAACGCAGATTTCGCTGGCCAACCAGATCGTTGCCAAACGTATGTCGGTCCGCGAAGCCGAAAAACTCGTCGTGCGCTCGACGCTGGACCAGGGCGGTGCCAAACCGAAAGCCGGCAAGGAAAAGTCACGTGATATTGCCCGGCTGGAAGAAGAGTTGTCGGATACGCTGGCCACCCAGGTTGCCATCAAACTCGGCGCAAAAAATCGTGGTCAATTGATCATCGATTTCGCCGATCTCGATGCACTTGACGGGGTGATTGCCAGATTGCGTGCTGCCTGACCTGCGTTTTTATTAGGGGCGGTCGGTATGTTGTCAAAACGAAAGCATTCGACCAAGTCAATCCCGTTGCAACGTTGCAGATGAATTTATAAAGCAAAACAATCCGTTTGTCGATGCGGGAAAACCCGAAATATTCATCGGGATTTCAGGAACCAAACCGTTTGACGCTTCCTTAATAAAGCCCTTATAATCCCGTGGCTTCATGGAACGCACGACTTAGTTAGTATTCACCCCGGCTCCGAAACGGCCCGATCGAAACAAGATCGCCTGGAGCTGCACCATCTGGAACGTATGCTGCCCGTCGTCCTCCTGCAACTCGCGGCTACTGTGATCACGAGTCTGATTGCAGGTTTGATTGCTGGAATGCCGGCATTTTATTCGGCGCTGTTGGGTGGGTTGTGCTGCGTGGTGCCGAACGGTCTGTTTGCGCTACGCCTATTTTCCGCTGCGCAAAAATCCAAGTCCGTCAACCCGATGACATTTTTCATCGGTGAATTTGTCAAGATTGCTTTGACGATTGCCTTGTTGTGGGCAGTCGTCCGGTTGTACCACGATCTGAATGTGTTTGCGCTGATCGCCGCATTCGCCGTGGCATTGAAAAGTTACATCATCTTATTATTTAGGCACTGAACATGGCGACTGAAATGGCTACAGCAGGTGCGGAGCACCACGCACCGACCGCTTCCGAATATATCGTCCACCATCTTGGGCATTTTTCGACCCATCATCAAGACAAGATCGTCGATTTTTCGATCATCAATATTGATACGTTGTTCTGGTCCATTTTTGCCGGTGTGGTTGGCTGCTTCCTGATGTACTGCGCTGCCCGCAAGGCGACGTCCGGCGTGCCGGGCCGTTTCCAGGCTGCTGTCGAAATGGTGGTTGAAATGGTCGACAACCAGGCCAAATCGATTGTTCACGGCGACCGTACCTTTATCGCACCACTGGCTCTGACGGTTTTCGTCTGGGTTGCATTGATGAACTCGCTGGACTTCCTGCCGGTTGACATGTTCTCCGCATTTTTCCATGCAGTTGGTCTGGACAGCGTGATCTCGCATCACCGTGTCGTGCCGACGGCCGACCTGAACGGCACGATGGGCATTGCGCTCGGCGTGTTCGCGCTGATGATCTATTACAACTTCAAGATCAAGGGTGCCGGCGGCTTCATTCACGAGCTGTTCGCCGCACCGTTCGGTATCTGGCTGGCGCCGTTCAACCTGTTGTTGAACATCATCGAATTCGCAGCAAAAACCGTATCGCTCGCGATGCGACTTTTCGGCAACATGTACGCTGGCGAATTGCTGTTCCTGTTGATCGCATTGCTGGGTTCGACCGCGACCGCGTTCGGCTTCTTCGGCCATGTGCTGGCAGGTTCGTTGTGGGCAATCTTCCACATCCTGATCGTTTTCCTGCAGGCATTCATTTTCATGATGCTGACGCTGGTGTACATCGGCCAGGCGCACGAAGGCCACTAAGATTTTTGAAATGCAGTAATTGCAGTTTTGGTTTTAACTTTTGATTTAACTTAACTTTGAAGGAATTGTCATGACCGACCTCTCATTTGTTGCACTGGCTTGTGGTTTGATTATTGGTCTGGGCGCGATCGGCGCTTGTATCGGTATCGCAATCATGGGCGGCAAATATCTTGAGGCTTCCGCACGTCAACCAGAATTGATGAACACCCTGCAAACCAAGATGTTCCTGCTGGCTGGTCTGATCGATGCTGCGTTCCTGATCGGTGTTGGTATCGCAATGTTGTTCGCATTCGCAAACCCATTCGTTGCTGGCTAATTCGGTTCTCGTTACCGGTTTCACGCTGAAACACGATTTCGGCAGACACGTTAATTTGAGAAGGAAATAACCATGAACTTAAATGCAACCCTGATTGCGCAGTTCGTGGTCTTCTTCATCCTCGCCGGCTTCACGATGAAATTCGTGTGGCCTCCGCTGATGAATGCGCTCGATGAGCGCGCCAAGAAGATCGCGGACGGTTTGGCTGCTGCCGAACGTGGCAAGTCGGATCTGGCTGCCGCTGAAAAGCGCGCGCAGGCAGAACTGACTTCTGCGCAGGAAGCCGGACAGAAGCGTATCAGCGACGCCGAAAAGCGCGGTCTGGGCATCATCGAGGAAGCGAAGAAAACCGCTGCCGAAGAAGCTGCCCGCATCATCGCTGCTGCAAAGGCAGACGCAGATCAGCAAGTCACCCAGGTGCGTGAAGCATTGCGTGACCAGGTCGCCACCCTGGCAGTCAAGGGTGCCGAGCAGATTCTGAAGCGCGAAGTCAATGCTGCGGTCCACGCCGATCTGTTGAACCAACTGAAAGCCGAGCTGTAATCATGGCCGAACTTGCAACGATTGCCCGTCCTTACGCCGAAGCCCTGTTCCGCGTGGCGAAATCCGCCGATCTGAACGCATGGTCGACCCTTGTTTCCGAAATGGCTCAGGTTGCTGCGCATCCCGATGTTTACGCATTGGCGCACAACCCTAAAGTCTCGGACAAGGATGTCAGCACCACGTTTGTGTCTGCGTTGAAATCCCCCGTTGGCTCAGAAGCGAAAAACTTCATCGACATGCTGGTACAGAACGATCGCCTGACGTTGCTGCCGGAAATCGCCGAGCAATTCCACGCATTGAAAAATGCGCAGGAAGGTGCCGCCGATGCCGACATCACGAGCGCCTTCGAAATGTCGCCGTCGCAAGTCACGGAGTTGGTCGCGACGCTGGAAAAGAAATTCGGCCGCAAGCTTAATCCGACCGTCGCTGTAGACAGCGCATTGATCGGTGGCGTGCGCGTCGTTGTCGGCGATGAAGTGCTCGATACCTCGGTGCGCGCGAAGCTGCAACAGATGCATGTTGCGCTGACCGCATAATCGTCCGTGCCCTCAAGCTACAGAGAAAATTTTAGGAGTTTATATGCAACTCAACCCGTCTGAAATCAGCGAACTGATCAAGAGCCGGATTCAAGGGCTCGGCGACAACGCTGAGATTCGCAATCAGGGCACGGTCATCTCCGTGTCCGACGGTATCTGCCGCATTCACGGTCTGTCCGACGTCATGCAAGGCGAGATGCTGGAATTCCCGGGTAACACGTTCGGCCTCGCGCTGAACCTGGAACGCGACTCCGTCGGCGCCGTTATTCTGGGTGAATACGAGCACATTTCCGAAGGCGATACGGTCAAGTGCACCGGCCGCATTCTGGAAGTGCCGGTCGGTCCTGAACTGCGCGGCCGTGTGGTTAATGCGCTGGGTCAGCCTATCGACGGCAAAGGTCCTGTCAATGCCAAGTTGAGCGCACCGATCGAGAAAATCGCACCGGGCGTTATTGCACGTCAATCCGTTGACCAGCCAATGCAAACCGGTATCAAGGCAATTGACGCCATGGTGCCGATCGGTCGCGGTCAGCGCGAACTGATCATTGGCGATCGTCAAACCGGTAAATCCGCTGTGGCCGTTGATGCGATCATCAACCAAAAAGGCCAGGGCGTTACCTGTATCTACGTTGCAATCGGTCAGAAAGCTTCGTCGATCAAGAACATCGTGCGTTCACTGGAACAGCACGGCGCGATGGAATACACGATCGTCGTTGCAGCATCGGCATCGGAATCGGCTGCAATGCAGTTCGTCTCCGCCTACTCCGGTTGCGCAATGGGCGAATACTTCCGCGACCGCGGTGAAGACGCGCTGATCGTCTATGACGATCTGTCGAAGCAAGCCGTTGCGTACCGTCAGGTTTCGCTGCTGCTGCGCCGTCCACCAGGCCGTGAAGCGTTCCCTGGCGACGTGTTCTATCTCCACAGCCGTCTGCTCGAACGCGCAGCACGCGTCAACGCCGATTACGTCGAAGCTTTCACCAAAGGTGAAGTCAAAGGCAAAACCGGTTCGCTGACCGCACTGCCGATCATCGAAACGCAAGCCGGCGACGTTTCCGCATTCGTTCCGACCAACGTGATTTCGATTACCGACGGTCAGATCTTCCTGGAAACCAACCTGTTCAACTCCGGTATCCGTCCTGCAATTAACGCAGGTATCTCGGTGTCGCGCGTTGGTGGTGCTGCTCAGACCAAGGTCATCAAAGGCCTGTCCGGCGGTATCCGTACCGACTTGGCGCAGTACCGTGAACTGGCAGCATTTGCGCAGTTTGCTTCCGATTTGGATGCAGCAACCCGCAAGCAGCTGGATCGTGGTGCACGTGTGACCGAACTGCTGAAGCAAGGTCAGTACGCACCGTTGTCGATTTCGCTGATGGCTGTTTCGCTGTTCGCCGTCAACAAGGGCTACTTCGATGACATCGAAGTCAAGAAAGTGCTCGCGTTTGAATCGGGTCTGCACGGTTTCATGAAGTCCAGCCACGCAGCATTGCTGCAGAAGATCGAAGACACCAAGAAGCTCGAGAAAGACGACGAAGCTGCATTGGCTGCCGCGATTGCTGATTTCAAAAAATCGTTCTGATCTTTGGGGCTATAAGGAGTAACAACTCATGGCTTCAGGCAAAGAGATACGTGGCAAGATCAAGAGCGTAGAAAATACGAAGAAGATCACCAAGGCGATGGAAATGGTCGCTGCATCCAAAATGCGCAAGGCGCAGGACCGGATGCATGCGGCTCGTCCATACAGCGACAAGATTCGCAATATCACTGCCAACCTGTCGCAAGCCAATCCGGAATACACGCATCCGTTCCTGGTGAAATCGGACCTGTCGAAAACGGTGGGTTTCATCATCGTGACGACCGACAAGGGTTTGTGTGGCGGCATGAACACGAACTCGTTGCGCATCGTGACCAGCAAACTGCGTGAGCTGGAAGCGCAAGGCAAGAAAGTCGAAACCGTTGCAATCGGCAACAAGGGTCTGGGTTTCCTGAACCGTATCGGCGCGCGTGTCGTGTCGCATGCGGTGCAAATCGGTGACACCCCGCACCTGGACAAGCTGATTGGCCCGGTCAAGGTGATGCTCGATGCGTACCAGGACGGCAAGCTGGATGCGGTGTACCTCGTGTATACCAAGTTCATCAACACGATGAAGCAGGAGCCGATGATGGAGCAGTTGCTGCCATTGGCTGCTGACAAGTTGACGGCAGATGCAGATTCGCTGGCATGGGATTACATCTACGAGCCGGACGCACAAACCGTGATCGATGAACTGCTGGTGCGCTACGTTGAAGCGCTGATTTTCCAGGCAGTGGCCGAAAACCTCGCGTCCGAGCAATCGGCTCGCATGGTGGCGATGAAGTCGGCAAGCGACAATGCCGGCAGCGTGATTGGTGAACTGAAGCTCGTCTACAACAAGACGCGTCAGGCTGCGATCACGAAGGAACTGTCGGAAATCGTTGCCGGTGCGGCTGCGGTTTAATGCGATTGCAGAGCGGTGTCAGCGGAAACGATGCGCTGCTCTCAACAACCAGATTTTAAATTTTAATTATTGAAGGAACGAAAATGGCTGATGGCAAAATCGTTCAGTGTATCGGCGCTGTGGTGGACGTTGAATTCCCGCGCAATGCGATGCCTAAGATTTACGATGCCTTGAAGATGGCAGGCTCCGAACTGACGCTGGAAGTTCAGCAACAGCTGGGCGACGGCGTGGTCCGTACCATTGCACTCGGTACCTCCGACGGTTTGCGCCGCGGCATGACGATTCAAAACACCGGCAACCCGATCACTGTTCCAGTCGGCAAGGCAACGCTCGGCCGCATCATGGACGTGCTGGGTAACCCGATCGACGAATGCGGTCCTGTCAGCAACGAACGCACGGCATCGATCCACCGCAAAGCGCCAGCGTATGACGAGCTGTCGCCTTCGACCGATCTGCTGGAAACCGGCATCAAGGTTATTGACCTGGTTTGCCCGTTTGCCAAAGGCGGTAAAGTCGGTCTGTTCGGCGGTGCGGGTGTGGGCAAGACCGTCAACATGATGGAACTGATCAACAACATCGCTAAAGCACACAGCGGCTTGTCTGTGTTTGCCGGTGTCGGTGAACGTACTCGTGAAGGTAATGACTTCTATCACGAGATGGCTGACGCGAAAGTGGTCGATCTGGAAAATCCGGAAAACTCCAAAGTCGCGATGGTCTACGGTCAGATGAATGAACCACCAGGCAACCGTCTGCGCGTTGCGTTGACCGGTTTGACGATGGCTGAAGCATTCCGTGACGAAGGTCGTGACGTTCTGTTCTTCGTCGACAACATCTACCGTTTCACGCTGGCTGGTACCGAAGTATCCGCTCTGCTGGGCCGTATGCCTTCCGCCGTGGGTTATCAACCGACGCTGGCTGAAGAAATGGGCAAACTGCAAGAACGTATTACGTCGACCAAAGTCGGTTCGATCACGTCGATCCAGGCCGTCTACGTTCCAGCGGATGACTTGACCGATCCATCGCCGGCAACCACGTTTGCTCACTTGGACTCGACCGTCGTTCTGTCGCGTGACATCGCTTCGCTCGGTATTTACCCGGCGATTGACCCACTCGATTCGAGCTCGCGTCAGCTGGATCCGCAAGTCGTTGGTCAGGAACACTACGAAACCGCACGCGCTGTTCAGGGCACGCTGCAACGCTACAAGGAATTGCGCGACATTATCGCGATTCTGGGCATGGACGAACTGGCACCGGAAGACAAATTGCTGGTTTCCCGCGCACGTAAGATGCAACGTTTCCTGTCGCAGCCGTTCCACGTTGCTGAAGTGTTTACCGGCGCGCCTGGTAAATACGTTTCGCTGAAAGACACGATCAAGGGCTTCAAGATGATCGCATCCGGCGAACTCGATCACCTGCCTGAACAAGCGTTCTACATGGTTGGCACGATCGAAGAAGCAATCGAAAAAGCGAAGAAAATCAACTAATCGTTGAGCCGGCTCGTGCGAAGCAATTCACGCAGCCGGCAGTTCGTATCGGTACCATTACCGATCTTTGGACGAATGAAAAGGTTCTAACATGGCACACACAATGCGCGTAGACGTCGTCTCCGCCGAAGAAGAAATTTTCTCCGGCGAGGCAGAGTTCGTTGCGCTGCCGGGTGAATCGGGCGAGCTCGGCATTCTGCCGGGACATACGCCCCTGATCACACGTATCCGTCCTGGTGCAGTGCGCATCAAGATTTCCGGCCGCGCAGATGACGAGTTCGTGTTTGTCGCAGGCGGTATTCTCGAAGTGCAGCCGAACGCGGTGACGGTCCTGGCCGACACGGCAATTCGCGGTGCCGATCTGGACGAAGCCAAGGCAGCAGAAGCGAAGCAACTGGCTGAAGAAGCATTAGTCAACAAGGATTCGTCGATTGATTACGCACAGGCTCAGGCCGAACTGGCCAGCGCCGTAGCGCAACTGGCGGCAATTCAGAGACTGCGTCAAAAACGCTGATTCGCAATTCCCGCATACAATAAAGGGCAGCTCAGGCTGCCCTTTTTGTTTTCTGAAAAAGCCATGGACCCATACTCGGACGTTATTACCAAACTACTTGCGGAATCACGCATCATTGCCGTTGTCGGCTTGTCACCGAATCCGGATCGGCCCAGTCATGAAGTCGCGGCCTATCTGCAGCGCCATGGGTACCGCATTATTCCCGTCAATCCTGTCGCTGCCGGGACAGAGATTCTGAACGAGCATTGTTATGCCACGCTGACATTGGCCGCTGCTGCACTGGCTGAACAGCAGCTACGTATTCATCTGGTCGACGTATTCCGGAAATCGGAACTGGTAGAGCCAATCGCCGATGAGGCCGTTGCGATTCGCGCCAATGGGCTGTGGCTGCAATTAGGCGTGTTCAATCAAGTTGCCATCCACAAGGCACATGCAGCGGGTCTCGATGTAGTGGCAGATCGTTGCACAAAAATCGAACACGAAAAATGGCTGGCATTGTGAAACGACGAGAATAGATCATGCAACCAGTGCGACAGTTATTGCGTGCGACCTCATCGCAAAAAGTGAACGATGACGCAGCGGCGGCCCGCCCACTTTCCGGTGGCGACAAGGCACAGGATAAATTGCTGGTCGAAGATCTCGCAAAACAAATTTCCGATTTGCAGGAAATTCTGTATGCACAACGCAAGCACAAGATTCTGATCGTGCTACAGGGAATGGATACGTCTGGCAAGGATGGCACGGTGCGCGGCGTGTTCGGCAAGATCGATCCGCTCGGCGTCAACAGCGTTGCCTTCAAGGCCCCGACTCTCGAAGAGAAAAGTCATGATTTCCTGTGGCGCGTTCATCAGCATGTACCTGCACAAGGAGAGTTGACCATCTTCAACCGCAGCCATTATGAAGATGTCTTGATCACGCGTGTGCATGACTGGATTGATAACGCCGAATGCAAACGGCGTTATGCGCATATCCGCGACTTCGAGCGGATGCTGGCGGAAACGGGCACTGTCATCCTGAAATTCTTCCTGCACATTTCGAGCAAGGAACAAAAATCACGATTGGAAGAACGCATCGCCGATCCCCAGAAGCACTGGAAATTCGATCCGGACGATTTGAAGGAACGGCAGTATTGGCGTGCGTATCAGCGGCTTTATGAAAAAGCGATCAGGGAAACGGACGCCGATCATGCGCCTTGGTATGTCATTCCCGCCGATTCGAAAACGCACCGAAATCTTGCAATCGCCTCGATTGTCCTGGAGACCTTGCATCGCCTTAAGCCCGATTATCCGCCGGGCAATCCTGACTACGCTCAATTAAAAGTGCCTTGATCGAGACAGTCAGTTGATTGAAGAACAAACTGTTTCTCAAAAAGGGGTCGTGCTATTGAGGCCGAGTGTGTGGTTTTAACTCACATACAAGGTTTTTAATTGACTCAATAAACGAGAATTATTATTATTTCGCATTAGGACAATCTGTCCGATTTGCTGCCTTGGATCTCTCTGCCCGACCAGATGTCGCGCCAGTTGCAGACTAGCTAGCGCAAACACACATCATCATTCCGGAGATTCGCCCATGGCCGCTATCCAGAGCCGTAATCCCATTATCGTCCGTCAACTGGCGTGTTCATCCGCCGTCGCACTTGCTGTCATGTCCATGTCAGGCGTCGCGCAGGCGCAGCAGGTAGAAGCTACGACTACGACGGCAAGTACCGATACTACGCTCGATGCGATTCGGGTAAGCAGTGATTGGTTGGGTAGCGGACTCCAAAACAGCGTCAAGACGTACGCAGGTGCGCGCACCGTCGTCAAGAAGGAGCAGATTGAAAATAGCGGCGCATCCAGCATCACCGACGTCATGCGCCGCATCCCGGGTGTACAGGTAACTGAAAATGCCGCGACTGCCGGCACGCCTGTTTCGCTGAACATCGGCGTGCGCGGATTGACCGGCCGTTATTCGCCACGTTCAACCGTCTTGCTCGATGGCGTGCCGATGTCGTTTGCACCGTATGGTCAACCGCAATTGTCGTTTGCGCCGATCAGCCTGGCCAATATCGAAACAATCGACGTCGTTCGCGGTGGCGGAGCGGTACGTTACGGTCCGCAAAACGTTGGCGGCATTATCAACTTCCGTACACGTGCAATTCCAACTACGCCGGGCATGACAGGTGATGCTACCGTGCGTCAAATCGATTACGGCGAAGGTGGATCGAACACGCAATACAGCACTTTCGTTGGCGGCCAACTGGATAATGGTCTGGGCATCGCGTTGCTGTATTCCGGTTCCAGTGGTTCGGGCTGGCGCGAAAACAGCGACCAATCGGTCAACGATTTCGCACTGAAGTTGCGTTATGAATTGACGCCGACTTCCGAGATCTACGGCAAGCTGTCGTATTACGACGTCAAGTCGAATACGCCGGGTGCGTTGACACCTACGCAATATGCGGCTAATCCGTATCAGAACACGCGTCCACGGGACTATTGGAGTGGTGATCGCAAGGGCATCGATATTGGTTACATCAACAACATATCGGACACGCAGGAATTCGAAATTCGAAGCTTCTTCAATGAAAGCTTCCGCCAAAGCACGTTGGCAACGACGATAGGAAGTAATCCGACGAGCGTAACGCATTCGCCCCGCGAGTATCGCGTGTTTGGCATTGAGCCTCGATACACGCAACGTTTTGCGCTAGCCTCCACTACCCATGATGTAACAGTTGGGTATCGATATCTCAGCGAACGAGGAAACGATCCCGGCACAAACGGTTATATCGAAAATCTGGCAACAGGGACGATTACCGGTTTTAATCGATTCAATAATGCTACGGACGCGCATGCCGTATATATAGACGACAAGATTACGATAGGTTCTTGGCGTATAACACCGGGTGTACGTTACGAGCGCATCGATTCGCAGCGCGAAAATGCATTGACCGGCGAAAGTTTTGATCGCAAAAACAATAAGGCCCTACCGCAATTGAACATTGCGTACTTGTTGACGCAAGAATTGACGGTATTTAGCAATTACGGAAAATCATTTGGTCCGGTTCAAAATACACAATTGAATCAGAATTCTGCCGGTAATCCACTAGAACCGGAAACTGCGACAACAACGGAACTCGGTGCGCGCTGGCAAAGTCGCAACCTCTCTGCAGAGGCGACGATATTTAATATCGACTTTGACAACCAAATCGATTCGGAAGGCACAGGAGTAGATCTTACCTATCGTAATTTAGGTAAAACTAAACATCAAGGTATTGAGACGGCCATTGATTATGCGTTCGACGATGCAAGTATCTTAAAAGGCTGGAATGTCTATGCGAATTACACATATACGCATGCATCATTAGAAAACGATGATGCGACAGACGGTAATGATTTGCCGTTCTATTCACGGAATACGGACACGATCGGGGCTCGCTATCAAACAGGGCCTTGGACTTTGAATCTGTCGAGCACGCATCAAAGCCGCCAATACGCAGATGAAAAAAATACAGTGGTGGAAAGCGCTAACGGAAATAATGGTGTGATCCCCGGTTATCGTGTTCTGAACGCGCAAGTTGGCTGGAAAGTGCCCAACCAAAAAGGGTTTGATATTCTTGCCGGTATTAATAACTTGACCGATAAGCAGTACTACACGCGGATTACAGGTGGTAGCGGTGGTAGGTTGGTCGGTGCACCTCGCACGATTTATATCCAGGGTCGCTACGCTTTCTAATCACGCTGAAGTTCAAAATCAATCGGCCGGTCAATGACCGGCCTTGTCTTTTCTGATGACCATGACATCCGCACAGCAAACAATTTCTTCGCGTACGATCAATATGCGACGCGTCTGGCTCAAAGTGCATCGATGGCTTGCGCTGAGCGTCGGATGGGTACTGGCTCTGGTGGGTTTGACTGGCGCAATTCTCGTAGTCGCGCAACCGCTGGATGAATGGACGCATCCGCAGCTGTTCAAGGTACAGCAAGTAACGCCCGGCGCGAACATTTCAGTTCAGGAAGTACATGAGAAATTGATGGAAAAGTTCGACCATCAATCTTCTTTTACGCTACGTCCGCCGCGTGATGAAAGCGAAACAATTCAGGCACTGGTGCGCGGTAAATGGAATGGTGTGGTGTTTCTGAATCCGCACACAGGTGAAGAGCAGGGGCGGCGTAAAGATGGCGATGGTGTCGTCAACTTCCTGTTCAAGCTCCACAGTTCGCTCATGCTCAAGGATACGGGCAAGGCAATCCTTGCATGGATCGCGCTGGCCTATCTGGTTCTGCTGATAACAGGATTGATCCTTTGGTGGCCGAAGCGCTGGCCACCTTCACTGAAGATCGAATTGCGAAAAGGTTTGTTGCGCGGTTTGTTCGACATGCACCGCATCGGCGGTGCGGTCCTCGGATCGGTGATCGCCGTCTCGGTCGCGACCGGCGCTTACATGGCATGGCGCCCGCTCGGGCAATTCATTACAACGATTGCCGGCGAAAAGGTCGTCAAGCCACCGAAGATGCATCCGGTTTCTACGCCGGCGTCAGTTCGGCCCACACTGGATGACATGGTTGCGCGCGCGCAGGCGCAATTTCCAAACGAACCGATTGGCTATATCCAGATCCCTGCCAAGCCGGATCAGCCGGTTCGGGTGCGGATGCGGCTGCACGACGATCCACATCCAAACGGGCGTACCGCGGTTTATATTCATCCACAAAGCGGCGAGATTCTTGCCGTCCACCGCTGGGATGAGCTCGACGTCGGCGCGCGAATGAACTCGGTGATTTATCCATTGCATACGGGCGAGTTAGGCGGGCCAATGCTGGAAGCAGTTACTTTCCTTAGCGGGCTTGCACTCGGTATGCTGGGGATTACAGGAATCTGGTTGTGGTGGCGTCGTCGCAACTAAGGCAGGTTTCAATACGTCCCGGAACGTATTCCATTGGTTATCGACTTCTCGCCTAACACATTCGCGACGTAGACATATTAAGCGTCAGGTAATAGATTGGTTGAGATGATTGTTGTATATGGCGTTGTAGCACTATTCGATAACTTCATGACGCCGAACATAGAGCCCCACCACCGCATAGGTGGTGGGATGCACGTTATTAGAACGCATAACGTGCGGTGAGCATAGCCGAACGGGGTGTGCCGGGCAGCAAGGAATTTGCCAAGCCACTATGTGCCGACGCAATATATTCTTTGTCGAAGAGATTGTAGATATTCAATTGCAAATCGACCCCCTTGATTTTATATGACACCATGGCATCCATCGTGGTGTAGCTTGGCAACGTTACCGTGTTGGTCGGGTCGGCAAAGCGATCGCCGACATAGTTGATTCCCGCGCCAGCAGTCCAAGCTGGTGTGAGTGCTTTGGTTAGCCAGACATTGGCGCTGTGCTCGGGAGTCACGGTTGCTTTCTTTCCCTCGACAGCGATGCCAGCGGTGACAGTATTTGACTTGCTGACTTTTGCATCCAGATAAGCATATCCGGTCGAGATTCTCCATCCATCGGACAAGTCGCCCGCAAACGTCAATTCAAGTCCATTGGTGCGCTGTGTGCCGACTGCAGTGGTAATGCCGAACGGATCCGTTGTCGTTATATTGGTGCGCTCTAGATTGAACAACGACGCCGTTGCGCTCGCTTTGCCATCAAACAGGTCTAGTTTGGTTCCGATTTCCTTGCTGGTGGTTTCTTGCGGGTCAAAAATAGCATTACCAGCAGTGAGATTAAAGTTTTCTGCGGACGGCTGGAATGATTTGCTGACCGACGCATAGTAGGACTGGGTCGTAGTCGGTTGATACACTACGCCGGCACGGGGGCTCCACGCCGTATCCGTACGATCAGGTATAGCGGCGACATTGACCTCTTGTTTGAATGAGTCGTAACGAATGCCGAACAATGCTTTCCATTTGTCAGACAGAGAAATCAAATCTTGTACGTAAGCGCCGGCTACCGTGCTGCTACCACTATTTGAACTACCGGGATTGACTGTCAGGTTTGTTGTGCTCCCGCTTGCGGCATTTGGATGAAAGGCATCGACTGGCGCGGCTGACCCAGAACGGTTAAGTTGGGTTCTATCCTGAACGCCGAACTCGACCCCGTACAGAATCTGATGTGTCATGCCGCCCAACGTTGTATTTTGCGTCAACTCCGTTTGATTGAAGAAGCCGTGTTCATCGCGAGCGATTCCTCCTCTTGTACGGGCTACCTGATAGCCCGAAGGGAACGCCGCGTTGGCCGTTACTGCTCCTGGAACGACGTTAAAACGATCTAGCTCGTACTGGTAGTAACGGAAAGCATTGCGAATTGACCATTCACCATTGAAGCGATGATCCAGCGTCATGCTGCCAGCAGCGACAGTCGCTTCTGCTGTGTCAGCGTCGCGAGCGTTGGCCGAGCCGTAATAAGTGCTGGGGTCTACCTTGATAGGTCGTCCATTGAACGACGGAATGCCGAAGTCGGTGACGCGTTTGTCATGCAAATACTCGGCTTGCAGCAACAAGCTGGTATCGGAACTGATATTGAACATTACTGATGGTGCGAATGCTTCGCGCTCAAGAAATTGCTGATCGCGAAAGCTGTCGGCACGTTCGATGGCACCTGTCATCCGGAAGGAGACATTGCTGTCCTTTACATTACGAGCGATATCAAATTCGCCGCGCCGTTGATTCCAGCTTCCCACCTCAAGGGATGCTTCACTTTTGTCGATGCCTGGCTTTTTTGTGATGCGGTTGATCATCCCGCCGGAGGAGCCGCGACCGTAAAGCACGGATGCGGGTCCTTTGACGACCTCGATTTGTTCAATGTTCGACATATCGCGAAAGTACATGGCGTCGTCACGTATCCCATCAATAAACTGGTCGCCCAATGAATTAAAGCCCCGAATGAAAACCTGATCGCGTTGACCATCGCCATGTACGAGACTAACGCCGGGAACGGATTTCACGGCGTCTTCCATTGAGCGTACGCCCTTGTCGCGCATCAACTCTTGTGTAATGACATTCACGGTCTGCGGAATGTCGCGCAAAGGCGCGTTGATTTTGGTTGCAGAAGTAGCGGTAGTCGCATTGTAGGTCGGTTGTTCTGCTTGTACTGTCACCGCAGGAAGCGTGGCTTCAGCGGAAGTGGATTGTGCGAATGTTGCGGTGGAAAAGGCAGCGAGCAAAGCTGCCGTCAACGGGGTGTGACGGTTCATGTAATCCTCAGACAAAACGATCAGCGGCCAATAAATGGCGCACTATAAATGCGTTGGCCGACTAGCCACGCGGAGCAGAATTATAAATACGAATTATTCTCACTACAATTAACTTTTAGCATTTGTTGGATTTAGGAACAAATGATTGCAAGATGACGGAAATGTAAGGATTTTGTTAGGAAATAATTTCCTAAAAGAAATAATTAAATTGCGGATCAGGTTCCAGCGAGGTCTTGAAAAGAATTTAGAAGCGCCTATATCCGGTTCAGCGGATGCTCAATGGAGGTCCGCCCAAACCTTATCGCTTGATTTCTTGAAAGGATATAACCATGCGTACTTTTGACTTTGCTCCTCTCTATCGTTCCGCCATCGGGTTCGATCGCCTGGCCCAGCTATTCGACGACGCAGCCCGCGCGGAATCGCAGCCGGCGTATCCGCCGTACAACATCGAACTGATCGGCGAGGACAAATACCAGATCACGATGGCCGTGGCCGGTTTCGATCGTTCCGAGATCGATATTGAAACCGAGCGCGATACGCTGAAAATCACGGGTCGCAAGGCGCGTGAAGAAGGCACACGCAACTTCCTGCATCGCGGCATCGCCTCCCGCAATTTCGAGCACAGCTTCCGTCTGGCCGATCACGTCCGCGTCGTCGGTGCCAAACTGGATAACGGTTTGCTGAATATCGAACTGCAGCGCGAGATTCCTGAAGCATTGAAACCGCGGAAGATCGCGATTGATGGCGTTGCCGGGAATATGCAGGTGCTGGAGCAGAAAGCGGCTTAATGCTCAAAATAAAAGCGGCCTGCAAAGGCCGCTTTTTGATTAGATAAGAAAGATTTGATAACGACTTCGTTACTTGTTCAAGAACCGGCTCCGCTAGGGAAAAGCTGATTCACTAGTTCATGGATCTTTTTATCCGCATCAATGAATTTGTTCATATTTCCACCACCGCGTCTCGCATCGTAACTAGCGCTACCTACAGGTTTGGCGTTGTTATAAACAATCACTTGTGCATACGCCATATACAGAGCAAGGTCCCATTGCCAGTTTGCCGTGTAAGTAGACGTAATCGGACATTCAATAAGGGACGCATTCGCCGGTAATAGTTTTACTTCATATCCCTTTTGTATCAGGGCGCGTTTATACGATTCTACAAAGCTGTTTTTTACTGCGGGAT
>NZ_DATMTD010000116.1:0-47543 GCF_035565035.1 Oxalicibacterium sp.
CCCCGCTGATAATCGATCAGCGGGGCTTTTACTTGCTATCGGACGGAAGAGTTTTAAACCGCCTGAACTGGCAGCACACCGGTTGTGATGCCATGCGCCTGTTGATCGGCGTGATAGGAACTGCGCACCATCGCGCCGACGGCGGCGTGTGCAAAACCCATCTTGTAGGCTTCTTCCTCATACATCTTGAACGTATCCGGATGCACGTAACGACGCACCGGGAGATGATCGCCACTCGGCATCAGGTACTGGCCGATGGTCAGCATGTCGACATCGTGTCCGCGCATGTCGCGCATGACTTGCAGCACTTCTTCATCGGTTTCGCCAAGGCCGACCATGATGCCGGACTTGGTCGGCACGTGCGGGTGCAAGGCCTTGAAGCGCTTCAGCAGATTCAATGAATAGGCATAGTCGGAACCCGGACGCGCTTCCTTGTACAGGCGCGGTGCCGTTTCGAGATTGTGGTTCATCACGTCCGGCGGAGCGGCGTTGAGGATTTCCAGCGCACGGTCCATGCGGCCGCGAAAATCCGGCACGAGAATCTCGATGCGTGTGTTCGGCGACAGTTCGCGCACACGACGGATGCATTCGGCAAAGTGACCCGCGCCGCCGTCGCGCAGATCGTCGCGATCGACCGACGTAATGACCACGTAATTCAGCCGCAGTGCGGCGATGGTCTTCGCCAGGTTTTCCGGCTCGTTGACGTCGAGCGGGTCGGGACGGCCGTGGCCGACATCGCAGAACGGGCAGCGACGCGTGCACTTGTCGCCCATGATCATGAAGGTCGCCGTGCCTTTTCCGAAGCATTCGCCGATGTTCGGACAGCTCGCTTCCTCGCACACCGTCACCAGATTGTTGGCGCGCAGGATGTCCTTGATTTCGTAGAAGCGGGTCGATGGCGACGCAGCCTTGACGCGAATCCAGTCGGGTTTCGGCAACCGTTCGGCTTGCACCACCTTGATCGGGATGCGGATGGTTTTGGCCGCGCCCTTCTGTTTTTCGCTCGGGTTGTAGGCGGGGGCCGCCGCAGTCGCTGAATTTTTCGCTGGATTTGTTTCGGTCGTCATTGAGCTGGTCGCTTGTGGTGGGTTGCCATCATGTCAGGCCGGGTAAGGTCTTGCATGAAGAACGCATGGCGCAGAGGTTGTCGTTGCCACGATGAATAATCTTCAGTAAAAGAAGCGTCGGTAAATTGTTCGTTGACTCTATGTGTTTCCGGGCGCATTCAGTTGCGCGATCAACTGCGCGATCAATGTCTGCTGCACTTCGGCCAGCGTCGCCTGCGCGCCGAGACTGCGCATGTCGACGGTGGCCAGTCCTTCGTAACCGCAGGGATTGATCCAGTCAAAAGGCGTCAGATCCATCGCTACATTCAATGACACGCCATGATACGTGTGGCCGCTGCCGCGAATCTTCAGCCCCAGTGCGGCGATTTTCGCGCCTTGCTGCAGGCCGCTCGACAGGTAAATGCCGGGTGCGCCGGGCTTGCGTTCACCGTCCAGATTATACGCCGCCAGCGTGTCGATCACAGCCTGCTCGATCTTGCTCACAAGCTCACGCGCAAACAGTCGTGAATCGGATTGCCTGCGTCGCAGGTCGAGCAGAAGATAAACGACAACCTGGCCGGGACCGTGGAAAGTGACTTCGCCACCGCGATCGGTCTGCACGACCGGAATGCCGTGGGCGTCATGGACATGCGACGGATCGGCGGCGAGGCCGAGCGTGAAGACCGGCGGATGTTCGACGACCCACAATTCGTCATCGGTGCGTTCCGTGCGCGCATCGGTGAATGCACGCATCGCATCGAACGTGATGCCGTAGGCTTCGCGACCGCGCTGGCGAATAACGGGGCTGGAGAGTGCGGACATGCAGATGAATGAACGTTGCGTGTTGGTGTTTACAGCACGAACTTCACCATCGGATGCGACGACAGTTCGCGATACAGATTGTCGAGCTGTTCGCGGCTGGTGGCGCGCACGGTCAGTGTCAGCGACAGATATTTCCCTGCCGACGAGGGGCGCATTTCCACTTTGCCCGCGTGAAAATCCGGGTCGTGCACGGTCACCACTTCGACAATGGTTTGTGCGAATTCGTCGTGCATGATGCCGACCACCTTGATGGGGAAATCGCTCGGATATTCGATCAGGCTTTCGGTTGGTTCTGTCATGGCGCAATTCGTTTTCGTGAACATCACGCGAGGGCGCGCAATGTGGGTGTAATCAGGCGTATTTGGCAACTTGATACGCTGCCTGCAATTTTTTAAATATGGGGCCGGGTCTGCCGTTTCCAACGGTATTGCCGTCGATGGTGACGACGGGTGTGATTTCCTTGGCGGCCGACGACAGCAACACTTCATCGGCGGAGAAGACCTCGTCGCGCGTGATGCGCTTGCTGACAAAGGGAATATTGTCCTCCGCGCACAATTCCTCGATCAGATGATAACGGATGCCTTCGAGAATCAGGTTGTCTTTCGGCGGACCGAACAGCGTGCCGTCCCTGACGATCCAGACGTTCGATGACGAACCCTCTGTCAGGCTGCCGTCGCGAAACTGGATGGTTTCGTTGGCAGCATGTTCGGCCGCATTTTGTGCGGCCAATACATTGCCCAGCAGCGAAATCGATTTGATCTCGCAACGCAGCCAGCGCTTGTCTTCCATCGTGACGCAGGCGACGCCTTTTTCCAGCATTTCTGCCGTCGGCGGAATCAGCGGATTCGACATGATGAAGACGGTCGGCACCGGTTCCTTCGCGGGGAATGCATGCGTGCGTGGTGCGACGCCGCGTGTCATTTGCAGATAGGCGAGCTGATCTTCGGTCGGCGCGTTACGGACGATCTCGTCGATCAGCGACAACCATTTTTCTTCGCTGTACGGATTGCGGATGCCGACCGATTCGATGCCGCGGAAGAAGCGCGCCAGGTGCTGCACCGGGCGAAACGGTTTGCGCCGATACACTGGAATCACTTCGTAGATACCGTCGCCGAAAATGAAGCCGCGATCCAGCACCGAAATCCTGGCTTCGGAAAGCGGGGTCATGGTGCCGTTCAGATATACGAAGGGGTCGTCCATGGTGGTTCGGGTCGATTCAGTTCAATGATTGAGGAAATAATTCTGGCATAAACATCGCCGGTTCGTACGGTTTGCGTCACGCGATGCCGGAGTGCAATCCCTGAAAACAAAAACGGCAAGATCGAAGATGGATCGATCTTGCCGTTTTGGTCGGTACGATGTTCTGTGCCTTCCCTTGCGATCAGTGCAGCAGCAGGCGAAGCGAATCGAACGCGCGGCCGAACATGCCGGCCTGGCCGACCTGTTCCAGCGCCAGCACTGGCAACTCGACAATCGTCTTGCCGTCAGCCGTGACTTTCAGCGTGCCGACCGTACTGTTCTTGTCGATTGGCGCGACCAGCGGATCCTTGCGCGTCAGCGACGTCTTGATCTTGTCGGCGGTGCCTTTCGGAACGGTTACGTAGAGATCGTGATTGAAGCCGATCTTCAGACTGTTTTGCGAACCTTTCCAGACGTTCGGCGTATCGATTGCCTGGTTCTTCGCATACAGACGGACGGCATCGAAATTCAGGAAGCCCCAGTTCAGCAGCTTCTGGCTTTCCTGCGTGCGCATCTGGTCGGACGAGGTGCCGAGCACGACCGAGATCAGGCGACGATCGCCGTTCTTGCCGTTCGGACGCTTGGCGGTCGAGATCAGGCAGTAGCCGGCGTTTTCGGTATGGCCGGTTTTCATGCCGTCCACGGTTGGGTCAAGCCACAGCAGGCGATTGCGGTTCGATTGGCGGATGTTGTTGTAGGTGAATTCGCGGGTCGAATAGATCTTGTACAGCTCAGGATGATCGACTGCCAGATGCGAGGCGAGAATCGCCAGATCGCGTGCGGTCGAGTAGTTGTCCGGGCTCGGCAAGCCGTGCGAATTGGCGAAGTGGGTCGCCTTCATGCCGATGCGTTCGGCTTCGCGGTTCATCATCGCGACAAAAGCATCTTCGGTGCCGGCGACGGTTTCCGCCAGGGCGACCGCGGCATCGTTACCTGACTGCACGATCAGGCCGTAGACCAGATCGTGCACGCTGACCGGTACGCGCGGCTCGATGAACATCTTCGAGCTTTCCGCATCGACCTTCCATGCCTTGGTGGAAACGGTCACCATCTGGTTCATGTCCAGGCGTTTTTCCTGAATCGCATCGAACACGACATAGGCGGTCATCAGCTTGGTCAGCGATGCCGGCTCGATGCGCATGTCCGGTTCGTTCGACGCCAGAATCTGGTTGCTGGACGCGTCGAACAGCAGCCAGGATTTGGCATTGATGGTCGGCGACGGAATGGTGGTTTGGGCGAAAGCGCAGGAGAGGGAGAGCAGGGTGGCGGCAACGGCCGCGAATAGATTTTTCATGGGGACTGAATCAGGGGCTGAACACTGGCGCTTGCCGTGGTGCGGCGTACGCGGATTGAGAAAAAATGAATCGGATTGCGCTGCGCAACATGATACGCGATCAAACTCGTCACATTCAACGCGGCCACATTTCGACCACGAATCGCTTGATATGTTGCAGCTTGCGGTTGAAAAAATGATCGGAACCCGGCACGACGATAACCGGCAGGTCTTGCGGACGTGCCCAGTCGAACACATTTGCCAGCGGAATCGTGTCGTCGAGTTCGCCGTGGATCACGATGGTATCGGCCGGCACGGTCGGCAGCGGCCATTTTCCGGGCGCAGCGCCACACAGCACCAGCCGCTCGGCCGGTGTGCCCTGTTCTTCGAGGCGTTTCTGCAATTGCGTCTGCACAAAGGTGCCGAACGAGAAGCCGGCCAGCACGAACGGCAGATCCGGATATTGTTGGCGCATGTGGTCCAGCAGTTGCGCCATGTCGTCGGTTTCGCCGCGACCTTCATCGTAGGCGCCGCCGGAAGCGCCGACGCCGCGGAAATTCATGCGAACCGTGGCGTAGCCGAGAGAGACGAAGGTGCGCATCAGTGTGGTGACGACCTTGTTTTCCATCGTGCCGCCGAACAGCGGATGCGGATGGGCAACCAGCGCCAGACCGCGCGGCGTCTGGTTGTCGGGAACGTCGAGCGCGCATTCGAGCGGACCGGCTGCGCCTTCGAGCGTGAATGGCTGTGTTTTCATGATGGTTTCTGCGAATGCTTTGCGACGGATTGTACGGCTGATTTCGCGGCTGATTTTTCGATGATTTTCGATAAGGATCAGATGACGAGTCGTTCGACGATCTTGCCGCCGACCAGATGTTCGTCGATGATTTCGTCGATGTCTTCCTTGTCGACGTAGGTATACCAGGTGCCTTGCGGGTAGATGACGATGACCGGACCTTCTTCGCAACGACCGAGACAGCCGGCCTGATTGATGCGTACATCGCCGCTGCGGCTGAGGCCGAGTTCCTTGACGCGTTCCTTCAGATGTTTCTGCGCGGCCTGTGCGCCCTTGTCGGCGCAGCATTCGCGGCCGTCGTCACGCTTGTTCATGCAGATGAACAGGTGCTGTCCAAAGTGCTGTTTGTTTTCAGTCATTGCGTGCAGCGTCGAGGCGGGAATCAAAGAATGAAATGATACACCCGCATCATTTTTCGCATCGACGAGCGTTTATTTGTGTCTGCGGCGATGGGTCGAATGCAGCAAAAACCAGAGCGCGGAAAACGGCCACAGCAGCGAAAGGAACTGTGCGGCGCCATTGAAGTTGAGGAATTTTCCCTGCACCCACGTTTCCAGCGTGGCAACGAAATACGGGTTGGCCGGTGCGATATTGATGGTTGCCAGCGACAGCGCCAGCAGCAATACCGCAACACGCCGTTGCTGCAATGCAGGCAAAAACACGAGTCCGGTCAGCAGGGCGATGCCGACCAGCAAACCACCTGCGGCACCGGCCGTGACCCATGCGAATGCGTTCTGCGGCATGAACAGAAGCGCAGAGGCGAGCGTCTTGACCGCAAGCGCGGCAATCAGCAGGGCAGAGAGCAGAAATGCGCGCGGCGCTTTTTCGCGCAGCATGTAGAACAATGCGAGCAGTACGGCGGACGTACTGCTGGCGGTGATGACGGTCTCCACCAGCCAGTATTGTTCGACCGATAGTTGCGCACCGCTGCGCAGCAGATCGCCAAGGTCAATCGGCGTATCCAGCCACGCCGACAGCCATTCCGACAGAACAGGAAGACATTGTCCGTTCCCGAACAGATAGCTTTGCGGATAAATCTGCGCCAGCGGCCATAGTGCAAGAATGATCAGGCCGCGACTTGCTTCGGACGTAAACCAGCGATGGCGCAGACGGCGCAAACGGCTGCGTTCCAGTACCAGGTGGCTGCTGCGACTGCCGATCACGGCACCGATCAATGCGCCGAGACTGTTGGTGAGGAAATCCAGATTGGACGCAACGCGATTCGGCAGAAAGGTTTGCAGCGTTTCCATCGTGCCGGAGACCGTAATGCCCAGCAGCAGCGCCAGCAGCATGGCGGTAATGTTGCGGATACGCGGATGCAGCGCATAGACCGCGAGAATGCCGAGCGGAATGTAGCCGAGCACATTGATCGTCGCGTCGAAGCCCGTCCAGTACTGCGGCATGCCGGCAAACAGATACGCCTGCAACGGCAGGCCGACGTGCTGCCAGCCGGTAAACGGATACAGGCTGGCATAGATGATCAGCAGCAGCCACGCGAGCAGCGCGCCGCGCGACACCACCGACGCTTCAGGCGCCGGTGCCGGTGGCAATTGCGGAATTATTTTTTCGGGGGCAGCGTTGCCAGCCATGCACCGACCTCATTGATGATGGCGTCGCTGGCAGCTGCCAGAGCGGCGGCCCCGCCTTGCGCATCGGCACTGGCGGCAGGCACCTGTTTCACGAACAGTTTTTGCGCACGCAGTACGCGGCCATCGAACAGTGAAGCGCGGATGGCTACGTGTGCCGTGCTTTGACCCGCGCTTTCAAATGTCTGCGAAAAATCGTCGGCTTCCAGATGCAGGATCGGCAAATTGATTGCGCCATCCGATGCGGAGACCACAACACCGCCCGCGCGTGCCAGTCCGGACTTCAGCCTTTGCGCAAACAATTGCGCCGGCGGCATCGTCCATTTGCTGGTCGAATAAGGACGCGGCTGCAGGTCGTTTGCATAGCTGAGTCGGTAATACATCCGCTGGCTGTCCATCCAGGCGGGCGACTGGATATCTGCCACGCTGATGGCGGGTAACGATCCTGACAACGCGACAGCTTGCGTTCCTGATGAACGCAGAGGGCCGAGATCGTACAGCGTCATTGACGATGGCGATTCACTCGCGCAACCGGCAAGCAGTGCGCCGGCAAGAGCGACGACCGCGGCGGTGCGAAAAAATGGAACAGTCAGAAAAGTAGTCATTGGATGCCTTGAAGGATGACTTTCACCATGAACTTACGGAGTCGGTGCGCTGAAACCCGGTTCGCCGGGTCCCGGCTGCGTCGGTGCAGCACCGAACAGGATGCTTTGCGGACGCTGGTTGAATGTTTCCAGCGTGCGGTTCAGCGAGCGCATGGTGCTGCGGGTTTCGCTGATCATCGGCACCAGTTCGTATTCCACCGTCGATGCTGCGGAACCGACGTTGTCGACCGTGCTGCTGAAACCGGCGAGCGGACCGGTATCCGAATTCAGTTTCGCGGCGACATCGTTCAGATTGTGCGTCAGTACGGATGCATCGTCAGACAGCTTGTTCAGCGATGACAGGGTTTTATTGGCGCTCGTCGCCAGTGCCGGCAACTGATCCAGTGTCGGCTGCAGTTTGTCAGGTATCTCGGCCAGTTTGTTGGCGGCCTTGCCGACATCGTTAAGCGCGGATGTCGCGGTCTTGATGTTTTCATCGGAGAGCAATTTATTGGCACGTACCGCCAGTTCCTCGGTCTGTTTCAGGATCGCGAGTCCGCGCAGTTGCAGTGTATCCAGCAGGCCGGGACGCAGTTCGATGCGGGCCGGATTCTTCTTCGAAGACGGCATCAGCGTCGGGTTCTCGCCATCGTCATCGAGCTGCACATAGGCCAGGCCGGTGACGCCCTGATAGCTGAGCGTAGCGAAAGTCGAGCGGGTGATCGGCGTGTCCTTGATGACGCTGAAGCGAATCAGGATCTGACCCGGCTTCTGTGGATCGAACAGTACGGCATCGACGCGGCCGACATCGAGTCCGCGGTAACGGACGCCGGCCTGCGGATTCAGTCCGGGTACCGACAGCGTGGTGGCGATTTCGTACGGAATGCGTTCGACACGATCGCGATTGAACCAGAGTGCGATCAACACGGCGGCAATCAGCAGCACGATCGTGAAGATGCCCGCCATCAATGCATGCGATTTATTTTCCATAATGCGTTTCCATCGTTGATCTCATGATCCGATTCCTTCTATTCATCCGGCATGGCTTCGATCGCGCGCAGACCGCGTTCGCCACGGAAAAACGTTTCGATGAAAGGATGCTTGAATTCGACTACCTTGTCCGGCGCGCAATAGGCGATGATGTGTCTGTCCGCCAGCACGGCAACGCGCGACGACAGCGCAAACAGTGTATCCAGATCGTGCGTCACCATCACTACCGTCAGTTTCATTTCATCGTGCAGTCGGCGAATCAGATCGACGAAACTGTCCGACGCGTTCGGGTCCAGCCCCGCAGTCGGTTCGTCGAGAAACACCAGTTCCGGATCCAGCGCCAGCGCACGGGCCAGCGCCACACGCTTGATCATGCCACCGGAAAGATCGGCCGGCATCTTGCGTGCATGTTCCGGGCCGATGCCGGCCATCTGCAATTTCAACAGTGCGGCATCGCGTATCACCTGTTTCGGCAACGTGCGCAATTCACGCAATGGTTGCGCCACATTGTCGAGTACGGTCAGCGCAGAGAACAACGCGCCATGCTGGAACAGCATGCCCCAGCGATTGCGCAAGGTCTGCAATTGATCACTGCCGATGCGATTGATGTCTTCGCCGAATATGCGCACCGTGCCTTTTGACGGTTGCGTCAGCCCCAGCATCTGCCGCAGCAAAACCGTTTTTCCTGATCCGGAACCACCGACCAGCGACACGATTTCGCCGCGATTGATCGTCAGGTTCACCTCGTCGTGCACCACCGTCTCGCCGAATTGCGTGCGCAGGTGCTCGATCTGGATGATCGGCTGCCTGTCCGCTTCCGGTTGGCTCGGGTCGCACTCGTTCAAAACCCCACCCCGCTGAAAATGATCGCAAAAACCGCATCGGCCAGGATCACGATCGTGATCGCGCTGACGACGGAAATTGTGGTGCCTTCACCCAGGCTTTCCGTGTTCGGTTCGATGCGCAGGCCGAAATGGCAGGCGACCAGCGCGATCAACCCCCCAAACACAACGCCCTTGCCGAGCCCGATCCAGTAATTGGATAACGGCACCGCATCCGGCAACTCGCGGATGAAGTACTTGAACGACAGGCCCAGTTCGATATTCGCCGCGACCATGCCGCCGAGCAGTGCCATCGCATCGGTCCATACCACCAGGAGCGGCATCGCAATCGCCAATGCAATCACGCGTGGCATGATCAGCCGGTAACCGTGCGGCAGGCCCATGACCAGCATCGCATCGAGTTCTTCCGTCACGCGCATCACGCCGAGCTGCGCGGTAATCGCCGAGCCGGAACGGCCTGCGACCAGAATCGCCGCCAGCAACGGACCCAGTTCGCGAATCACGCTCATGCCGAGAATATTGACGAGAAAAATGTCGCCGCCGAACTGATGCAATTGCTGCGCTGACAGATACGACAGCACGATGCCGATCAGGAAGCCGACCAGTGCGGTGATGCCGAGCGCCTGATAACCGGTATGAAAGATGCTGGCGGAAATTTCCTTCCATGGCCCACGCTGCGGTTGCTGCGCAAAACGGATCAGATCCATGACCAGCTGGCCGATCAGTGTGATGAAGCCGATCAGGTGATCGAGCAGTTTGTGCTTCCAGCCGATCAGCACATCCATCGAATACCAGTGCTTGTGCGGCAGTTTTTTTATTTCCAGCTTGCCGGTTTCTTCCAGCCGCCGGAAAAAATCCTCATGCTGTGGCGCCAGTGTCAGTTGCGCCGGCCGTTGTCTGCCCCATGCATTCCACAACAATTGTGCACCGATGTAATCGAGTGCCTCGACCTGCGAAAGGTTCCAGTGCAGCTTTTTTGCGTCGCGGATCGCGTGCAGGGTCGCGGTGATTTTTTCCATCGCCTGCCGGTCGGCCAGTGCGCGCACCTGCCACGTTCCGGCGACGGTCGCACTGTCGTTCTGGCTGACGATGGTAGGTGAGGCGGGGGTAGGCATGCCCCAAGTGTAAGGGAGAAACCGCGACGCCGCCATTACCGTAGATCGTATAGTCGACCTGCTCCCTTTCCTACAAACCTGCCGCTACAATGCCGACATGACCTCGCTTCCTTCCGCAAAAAGACTGGCCGCACTATGCGGACCGGCCGCTCGTGACATCGCGCTGGAAATCATCGCCGAAACCGGTTCGACCAATGCCGATCTGCTGGCGCGTGTTTCCGGCGCCAATCTTGCGAAACATGCGCCGAAAGATACGGCGACCGATGCGCAGTCGGTCGGCGGGCTGAACGGCCCGACGTTGCTGTGGGCGCAAAGCCAGACTGCTGGCAAAGGGCGCGCCGGTCGCAGCTGGCATTCATCCATCGAAGCGACGCTGACCTTTTCGCTGGCATGGAAGTTCACGTTGCCGCCGCACGCATTGACAGGACTGCCGCTGGCGGTCGGCGTCTCTATCGCACAGACGCTTGCGTCGCTGGGCGTGCCGGTTCAACTCAAATGGCCGAACGACATTCTGAAGAACGGTGACAAGCTCGCCGGCATCCTGATCGAAACAGCGACGGATAAGCGCGCGCGCCAGACGATCTGGGCGATCATCGGTGTCGGCATCAATCTCGCGCAATCGGAGTCATTGCGCGCGCAAATCGGCCGAACCGTGGCCGATGCTGCTGAACTGGATCAGGATCGCGAACGATTGATGGCTGATCTGCTGAGCGGCCTGACTGAATCGTTGTCGATATTCGAAAAAGAGGGTTTTGCCGCATTTGCTGCAGCATGGAACCGGTGCGATGCGTATGCGAATGCCGCCGTCAATATCGTCGATCAGGGAAACATCGTGCAGCACGGCATCGCACGCGGCGTCGATGACAGCGGTTGTCTGCAGCTCGATACCGCACAAGGGCGGGTCGCGATTGCGGCGGGTGATGTTTCGTTGCGAATCAGGGAGGAATGACGCGATGCTGTTGCTGGTCGATGCAGGAAATACAAGAATCAAATGGGCGCTGGTCGATCGTTCGGTTGCACATCCGGTGCCCGGCGTCTGGCACGCGGCCGGCAGCGTGGCGCGCGCGGACGCCGAGCAACTGGTGCAGATTTGGCGCGCATTGCGCATCGGTCGCGTGTTGTTGTCGAACGTGGCGGGTGACGGGTTGCGCGATGAACTGGAGCGCATCGTGCTGCGTGCGCTGGGCAGCAAGCCGGTCGCGATCGAGTGGTTCGCATCGGTCGCTGAATTCGGCGGCGTCCGTAATCTTTATCGCACGCCGTCGCAACTTGGCTGCGACCGTCTTGCCGCGGCGATCGGTGCACGTGCGCTGTTCCCGCAACGTGCGCTGGTGGTCGCAACCTGCGGCACCGCCACGACGATCGATGCGGTCAGTGCCAACGGCGATTTCATTGGCGGCATGATCCTGCCCGGGCTTGGCTTGATGGCTTCTTCGCTGGCAAAAAACACCGCACAATTGCCGGAGGTCGCGTCGCAGATGGCGCTGCAGGCCAGTTCACTGCAGCCGTTCGCCGACAACACGGATGCCGCCATTGTCAGCGGTTGCCTGGCCGCACAGGCCGGTGCCATTGAGCGTGCTGTTGCAGCGCACGTACAGGCGAACCGGAAAGACGACGTCACTTGCATTCTGGCGGGTGGCGCGGCAGACTTGGTTGCGCCGCACCTGTCGATTGCGCATCAACGCGTCGACAATCTGGTGCTGCTCGGTTTGCAAACGGTTGCATTGGGACTCACTTCATCATGTTAAAGATTCTGTTCGGCCTGTTATTGGCAATCAACGGCGGTTTGATCGCCTTTCAGCAAGGCTGGCTGGATACGTTGTTGCCGGCAAGTCGCGAACCGTCGCGCATGACGCAGCAGCTGCATCCGGAACAGTTGACACTGGTTGCGCTGTCTGAAAACAGGCCGGCGACAACGCCACTCCCGGCCGGTGTACCGGCCGCGCCATCCGCGACAGTAAGCGAGCCATCGGCGGCAGCCGCAGCGTCCTGTACCGAAGTCGGCAACTTCGATGCGGCTGAAGCACAGCGTTTTGAAAGCAGACTGGCATCGCTGTCGCTGGGCGAGCGCCTGACGCGCCGGACAGTTCCGGACAACACGCGGCATATCGTTTATATCCCGCCGCTGGCAAGCAAGGAGGCGGCGGAGAAAAAGGCAGCCGAACTGCGCCAGTTCGGCATCGAGGATTTCTTCGTCATCCAAGACAATTCTCCACTGCAATGGGGAATTTCACTTGGCGTCTTCAAAACGGACGAGGCAGCACGCAATCATCTGGCAGCGTTGAACAAGAAAGGCGTGCGCAGCGCCAAGGTCGGCCTCGGCGGCAATCGCGTTGCCTTCCAGATGCGCGGTATCGATGCCGCGACGAAAAACAGTCTCGACAAGATCCGTGAGGATTTCCCGCGCCAGCAACTGCGCGACTGCGCATAAGTTCTTCAAATACTGAAATGCGGCCCGAACCGGGGCGGTAGTTTGTTATCAGCCGGCAGTCATGCGCTGCATGCGCAAGGCGCGCAGGCAACCCGGGCAGAGGCAGGTTTTCGCATTGCCTTCGCTGTCGCGCAGCAGCGATCCGGTCGACGGCAGACGCGGTAACGCCATGCACCAGCATTGTTCCGCCTCGCCCATTTTGTTGCCATCCGCCACGCCGCACAGGAATTCGGCGCTGCATTGCGCACATCGGCTCATCGCTTCCCCTTTTTGTTGCTGGCGGAATTGTGCGATTGTCGGAATGTAAAGTGCATTGGAATGGTGCGTTTGAGCTGGAATGGCGACGATCTGGCGACGATGGGAAGGATGGCGAGAAGCATGGCAAGAAGTCTTCGATTGCCTCTATGTCATTTGCGCAACAGGCCTGCGCGTTATTCGTCGAATTTTCACGTGGGCTCCGGAAAAACATCCGGCATTCCCTGTAAAATCGCGATCAATCTTTTTCAGGACCCGTCATGACCGATTCGAACGCCGATCTTACTGTAGTTTCGTCCAAAATTCAGGCGCAAATCCTGGCCGAAGCGCTGCCGTATATCCGCAAATTCCACGGCAAGACGATCGTCGTCAAATACGGCGGCAATGCGATGACCGAAGAACACCTGAAGCACGGATTCGCGCGCGACGTGATTCTGCTGAAACTGGTCGGCATGAATCCGGTCGTCGTCCACGGCGGCGGTCCGCAGATCGACAACGCATTGAAGAAAATCGGCAAGCAGGGCACGTTCGTGCAAGGCATGCGCATCACTGATGAAGAAACGATGGAAGTCGTCGAATGGGTGCTCGGCGGCGAAGTCCAGCAGGACATCGTCATGCTGATCAATCATTACGGCGGCCAGGCAGTCGGTCTGACCGGCAAGGACGGCGGCCTGATCCGTGCGCGCAAGATGAAAATGCCGAACAAGGAAAAACCCGGCGAGTTCCTCGACATCGGTTTTGTGGGCGACATCGAGGCCATCAATCCGGCGGTCGTGAAAGCGCTGCAGGACGACGCCTTCATCCCGATCATTTCACCAATCGGCTTCGGCGACGACGGTCAGGCGTACAACATCAATGCCGACGTGGTGGCAGGCAAGATTGCGGAAATCCTGAAAGCCGAAAAGCTGATCATGATGACCAACATCGCCGGCGTGCAGGACAAGCAGGGCAATCTGCTGACCGATTTGTCGGCACGCGAGATCGACGAGATGTTCGACGACGGCACGATTTCCGGCGGCATGCTGCCGAAGATTTCCTCGGCGCTGGACGCGGCAAAATCGGGTGTCAATACCGTGCACATCATCGACGGTCGCATCGAGCATTCGCTGTTGCTGGAGGTGCTGACGGAACAGGCGTTCGGGACGATGATTCGTTCGCACTGATTGCATCACGCAAAGAAAAAGCGCATTGCCCGTGAGGTCAATGCGCTTTTTTCATGCTGGAACGAAGTTTTGTTCTTACTCGGCGTTTTTTTTCAATTTCTCACACCGTCGAGCAAAGAAATTTTCCTTCACGCTGCAGATACCATTTCTCGAATTCCGCCGCAGGCAATGGACGCGAGATGGCAAATCCCTGCGCGATGTCGCAGCCGATATCGGCCAGCAATTTGTAGACTTCCTCGCTTTCCACACCTTCGGCGATGGTTTTCATGCCCATCTTGTGCGCCAGCGTGACGGCCGCTTCGACGATATGCAATGCGCCCTGGTCGTTCGGCAGGCGACGCACGAAGGATTGATCGATCTTGATCAGTGAAATCGGTAACTGGTGCAGATACTGCAACGATGAATAGCCGGTGCCGAAATCGTCGATCGAGATCGTGATCTTGGCATCGGCCAGTCGCGTCAGCTCCACGATGGTGCGCGCCATGTCGGTCATCAATGCACCTTCGGTGACTTCCAGTTCCAGCGATTGCCCATGGACGCCATGCCGCTGCAGAAGCTGCAGGACCAGATCGGTGAAGCCCTCCCACAGCAGGTTGCGCGGCGAGATGTTGACGGCGATCGGAATATCAACGCCGCATTCACGCCACTTCACGATCTGCTCCATCGCCTGTTCCAGCGCGAATTCCGTGATCAGGTTGATCAGGGTGCTCTGTTCTGCTCGCGGAATGAACACGACAGGAGGGATGTTGCCGCGTTCCGGATGATTCCAGCGAATCAACGCTTCCACGCTGTGAATCTCGCCGGTGCGGATATCGATCTTGGGTTGATAGTGCATCGACAGCTGGCCTTCGCGAATGGCATTCATCAGGCTGCCGAGCACGGACAGGTTTTCTTTCGAGAGTGTACTGATTTCGGGACTGTAGGCGATGCAGTCCTGTCCGGTTTCATGGGCGGCAACCAGCGCAGCTTCCGCTCTTTGCAGGTAAACGCCGGGCGCATGGATCACTTCATTGAAGGTGACGTAGCCGAGCCGCGAATCGGCATGGACCGGAATGTCGTTGAACTGGAACGGCTGGCGTGCGCCTTCGATCAGTTGCGCAAGCAGCGTATCGATACTTTGCGCGCTGCGGTTTTCGATCAGGATGCCGATCTGCTCGGCGTCGATGCGGTAGACCTGCGTTCTGTGCTGCAGGATGTTTTCATAACGCGTGGCAGATTGCCGGATGATGTCTTCGATGACGTCAAAGCCGAATGCACATTTCAGCTCCATTGCATTCTGCAGCGAGATCACGGCAAGAACGAAAGAATGCGGCTCATCCTTCCCGGCAGAGAGGGCGGACAGCGAATGCAGCAGCGCGGTACGGTTCGGCAACTGCGTAACGGCGTCGTGCCGTGCAATCCATTTCAGGTGACGCAGGTAGGACCGCACACTGTCGCTGACCGCGCCGCTGAACAGGCCGACCAGCATGAAGAAGCCGGTGCGGTAGAGCCAGTTGAGGGTCGCCTGCATTTCGCCGGTGACGATGTTGATCGGCGTGAACGGACCGATTGCAATGCCGCCCAGAAGGCCGATGAGCAGCCCGCCGCGAATGCCGAAGACGAAACCTGCCATCAGGATCGGCAGGTACATCGCATGCAGGTAGGAGAACTTGACGCCGCCGGTGACATAGACGAGTGCGCTGACGCCGAACACCAGCAGGACGAGTATCGGCACCATCGCGATGCGGATGGTTCGCATGTGCAGACTGAGCCATTCGAACAAGCGCGTCGTGTTCATTGAGTACTCCTTCGATGGCGCATATCGGTTGTCCTGGAAAACGTCGAATGCATTGCAACGACAAGCATGCTTTCGGCTAGCAGCATGTTGCCATGATGGAATTGCCAACGCAAACGATTGATGTAAACAGCAGCAGCTTGAACCACCAGGGGAGTCCGGAATCGTTTATGCGTCGCCGTCGATAAATGTCAGTTTCATGACAATCGCTTCGGCATTCTGTTGTGCGATAGCGGTAAAGAATCCCGGCAGTCGCGCAACTTCGGCGTATCCGCAGGCTTGATAAATGCGGTGCGCGCCGATCCATTCCGCGCTCAGCAGCAGAATGGAATCCTGCAGATGCGGCCGCCGGTCGCGGATCAGCGCGACGGATTGCTGAAAGAATCGCCTGCCGAGTCCGCTACCGCGCTGTTGGGGATGAACGGTCATCGACGAAATGTACAGGCAATGTCCGTCGGGGTGATGGGTTTGTGCGATATCGTGCCCGAGGGCGAAGTGACGGTGGTCCGGCGCCATGCCAGTCCATATTTCCGAGCACAGATAACCGATCGCCTCACCAGCGATATTTTCGAGGACAAGAAATCCTTCGGGAAAATGCCGCAGGCGTTTCCTCATGACGTCGCGGCTTTCGCGTATCGGGGCGTGAAAGCCGTGTGCTTCCAGCGTCATGATGGCGTCGATGTCGTCCTCTCGCGCGGAACGGATCGGCAGTGGCAGCATGTCAGTAAATTTTCTTGACGCGAAAGCCGCGCTGCTTCAAGAGGGCCGGCACGCTGCCTGCGCCAATCAGGTGCAAGGCACCGATGGCGACGAATATTTTCTTGTCGCTGTTCAGCAGCGCCTCGATCTTGTCGGTCATGCCGGGATTGCGGCGGTTGAGCAGGATTTCCTCGAGGAAGCGCGAGGTGACGGATTCGTCGGTCAGCATCGCCTGTTTCAATGACCGCAGCTTTGCGCTGTCGGCGCGACTCCAGGCGTCGAGCAAGGCCACGCTTTGTTCAAGTTCCGAACCATCGGCCAGACCGCGCAGGGTTTCTGCCAGATAGTCTTGCTGCTGTTTGTCATTCAACTGATCGAATAGCGCGAGCTGGTAATCGACGCTTTCCAGTTCCTGCACGGTTTTTCCTTCCTTTTCAGCGATTGCCAGGAAGTAGCGTTCCAGACCTTCTTCAGCGGGATAACCGTTGCGTTCCATTGTTTGCACGATCAACAGGTTGGCAATCATCCACGGTCGCATGCGCGCAACGTTGTCGAACGGAATGCCGGCCCGTTGCAACCCGGCTTTCAGCGACGCGAGTTGATCTGCGGGCAGATGTGCCGCAATGGTTTGTCCGTCCGGGTAGAGCGCGTGCTTGACGATGGCTTGCTGGAAGGCCGCGGCGTCGCGGATGTCGAGTTCCAGTACCAGCCTGTCGGCGGCGTGCAGCGCGCGCATGACCTGCGGTTCGAGTGGGTAGAATGCAGCCTGTCCGACATGGATGGTGCCGAACAGATAGCTGCTGCGACCGTGATGGTCGACCCGGTACAGTGTGCCGCGCAACGGAGCGGACGCCTTGTCCGTTGCGGCCGACCTTGTGGTTGCAACGGTCTTGTCGGCGACGGCGAATGGGGTATAAAGGCTGAAAAGACCGGTCACAATGGTCGCAGCGATGAGGGCAACAAGACGGCGCATGCAATTTCCTGATTTGATTTCTGACTGATACGAATGCACAAGACGCGCAAGAGGCACAACATGCCGATCTGGCTGTTCGATCTCGACAATACGCTGCACAATGCGTCGCATGCGATTTTCCCTGCGATCAACCTGAACATGAACGCTTACATCGCGCAGGTGTTGCGCGAACGCGGACTGCAATGCGATGCCGATGCAGTGAATGCCGAACGCATCGCCTACTGGCAGCGTTACGGTGCGACGCTGCTCGGTATGGTAAATCATCATCAGGTGCGGCCGGACGACTTTCTGCGCGAAGCGCATCGCTTCGACGATCTGCAGACGATGATTCGCGCCGAACGCGGACTGGCCCGCGTACTGAACAAACTGCCCGGCCGCAAGATTCTTTTGACGAATGCGCCGCGTCGTTATTCGCGCGACGTGTTGCGGCATCTCGGCCTGCATCGTCATTTTGCACAGCACGTGCCGATCGAGGCGATGCGTGTGCATGGACGCCTGCGGCCAAAACCGTCAAAACTGATGTTGCGCCGGTTGCTCGCCCGCGAGGGGTTGGTCGCGCGACGCTGCATTCTGGTGGAGGACACCGTTATCAATTTGAAATCGGCCAAGGCGCTCGGCCTGCACACGGCGTGGATCACGCAGTATCTGGATGCGGCGGTGATGCGCCATGTGCATCCGGGCAGCGGCGCAACGGCCGCCGCCACAAAACGCCCCATTTATGTGGATGTCAAAGTAAAATCCGTAGGGCAACTATTCAGAAGGTTGCACCAATTGCGTTAGATTGCGGCTGTTTCAGATTGCTCATCCATCATAAAAATCATGGCAACTACCAAACCAGGCGAACGCAAGCTGCAGATACTCCAGACACTGGCGACGATGCTGGAGCAGCCCAAGGGAGAGAAGATCACGACCGCAGCGCTGGCGGCCCGGGTCGATGTATCGGAGGCGGCGTTGTACCGACATTTCGCCAGCAAGGCGCAGATGTTCGAAGGCCTGATCGAATTCATCGAATCGACGGTATTCGGACTCATCAATAAAATCACCGAGCAGCAGGAAAACGGCTTGTCGCAGGTGCAGGCAATCGTTGCCATGTTGCTCAATTTTGCCGAACGCAACCCGGGCATGACGCGCGTGATGATCGGCGATGCGCTGGTCAACGAGGATGAAAGGCTGCAGGCGCGCATGAACCAGTTCATCGAACGCATTGAACTGGCGTTGAAACAGTCTTTGCGCGTCGCTGCCTCGCAGGGACAGGCGGACGAGGCAGAGGTGGCCGTGCGCGCCAACCTGATTGCCAGCGCCGTGCTCGGTCACTGGCATCGTTACGCAAAAACCGGCTTCAAGCAGGGACCGTCAGTCAATGCGCAGGCGCAGATTGCGATGCTGCTGGGTTGATCCGGTGATTGCGTAAACCGCCGAATCAGGATCGACATCGATACCATCGGCTTCATCGACGGCGGTGATCTTCTCTTCAGCCGTACAATAACGACTGCCTTCATTCTTCCACGCTGGTTTCATGTCTCTGTTCGTTCCCGCCGATTCTTGCGATCACGCCGCACAATGCTTTGCACTGCTCGACGATGCCGACGCAGTTGGCGTGGAGCGACGTTCGCGCCTGTATACCTGTTACGTCGGCACGCTGTCATGTCGCAGCGCTGAACAGTTGCCCGCGCTGCTGAATGAAATGCAGCGCTGTCTGGTACAGGGAAAATTTGCCGTCGGTCTTTTTTCCTATGAACTAGGTGCGGCGATGCACGACATTGCGCCGCACTCCTTCCAGCCGGATGAATCATCCCGTCCATTGGCGGAGATCCTGCTGTTCGACTGCTGCGAAAAACTTGCCTCGGAGCAGGTGGCAGCATGGCTGGACAAGAATGCATCATCCGCGCCGGCAGGGTTCGCCAACGTGCATGCCGATACCGATCGCGTCGCATTCGATGCCGCGATGAAGCGTATCCATGCATACATCGAAGCGGGCGACACATATCAGGTCAATTACACCTATCGTCTGCGCTTCGACGCGTACGGTTTCTTGCCGTCGCTCTATCGGCAACTGCGTGCACGTCAGCCTGTGCCGTACGGGGCGCTGATCGGATTGCCGGATGGCGCGGCAGTATTGTCTTTGTCGCCGGAATTGTTCGTGCGTCATGATGCGGGCCGACTGACGGTGCGGCCGATGAAGGGAACCGCTGCGGCCAGCGACAACCTGCAGCAGGATGCGCTGGCGGCCAACGCGCTTGCGTCCGACCCGAAGAATCGCGCAGAAAATCTGATGATCGTCGATCTGCTGCGGAACGATCTGGGACGCATTGCAACAACCGGTTCGGTCGAAGTGGAAAAACTGTTCGACGTGCAGCGCTTCAGCAGTGTGCTGCAGATGACATCGACTGTGCGCGCCCGATTGCGCGACGGCGCGAGGCTGAACGATATTTTCGATGCGCTGTATCCGTGCGGCTCGATCACCGGCGCACCCAAGCATCGGACAATGCAGATCATTCGCGAACTGGAAACGGCGCCGCGCGGCATATACACCGGTGCGATCGGTTGGTTCGATCCACCTGTGGATGAACAGAGCGTCGGTGATTTCTGCCTTTCGGTGCCGATTCGTACCTTGCAGTTGCAGGCGCAGAACAGCAACGGCATTCGTCCTGGCGAAATGGGGGTTGGTGCCGGCATCGTGCACGACAGTGTGGCAGCGCAGGAGTACGAAGAATGTTTGTTGAAGGCGCGTTTTCTGACCGGCATGCCGGCGGATTTTTCGTTGTTCGAGACGATGCATGCAACGCGCATGCAAGGATGCCGTTATCTGGAACGACATCTGCAACGCCTGCAACGCTCTGCGCGTTATTTCGGGTTTGTCTTTGATGAAGACGCAATTCGTGCGACGGTGAAGAAGACGATTGCGCAGTTCGACGACGATGCTGCCCGTCGTATGCGACTCGCGTTGCAGCAGGATGGAAAAATTGACTTGCAGGTTGCACCGCTTGGCGCGTTGACGTTGCCGGTCAACATTCTGCTGACGGAGCAGACCACCGATTCAGCCGATCTGTTCCTGCTCCACAAGACGACCATACGCACGGCCTACGATGCGGCGTGGCGCGATGCGGAAAAGCAGGGCGCTTTCGACAAGCTGTTCTGCAATACGCGTGGCGAGTTGACGGAAGGTGGACGCAGTACCGTGTTCGTCAAGCTGGACGGCAACTGGTACACACCGCCGTTGTCGGCCGGCGTGCTGCCGGGTGTGATGCGCGCAGTGCTGTTGGATGATCCGGCATGGAATGCACGTGAAAGAACATTGACGCACGCCGATCTGCAGCGTGCCGAGGAAATCGTTTTCTGCAACGCATTGCGCGGCGTGATGCCGGCGACGATCGTCTAGACTTCCATGACGCGGCGGCGAAATAGCTCGATGAAGGTCACGCCGGCAGCGTCACCTTGAAACAGCTTCCCGGTTCACTTCGCCCCGCACACACCACATCGCCCCCATGACGGCGTGCAATCTGACGCACCAGGCTCAGACCAAGGCCGACGCCGCCTTCGCGTTCGCTGGCGCCAGGCAGGCGGTAGAAGGGTTCGAAAATCTTTTCACGCTCGGCTTCCGGCACACCCGGTCCCCCGTCGCAAACTTGCAGCGAAATCCTTTGTCCAGGCACGGCTGAAAGTGAAGCGCTGATCGGCGTGCCGTTGCCATAGCGTCGTGCGTTTTCCAGCAGATTGCGCACCATGCGGCGCAGCAATCGGGCGTCGCCATTGATTTCGACCGGTTGCGCATCAACTACGGAATCAAGTTGCGCGCCGACCCGCGCGCATTCTTCTGCGACCAGAGCCGTCAGGTCGATCTTTTCAAAAATCGTGGTTGCTTCCGTGGTCGCATCGAGTCGGCTGGCAAGCAGGATTTCATCGATCAACTGATCGAGTTCGGCAATGTTGCGCGCCAGCTCTTCACGCATTTCGGGTTGCACGGATGCGGATGTCAGTTCGACCGCCATGCGGATACGGGCCAGCGGCGAGCGCAGTTCGTGCGAGGCATTTGCCAGCAGGGCTTTCTGTGCGTTGACCAGTTCCTCGATGCGCGCAGCTGAACGGTTGAAGCTGGCGGCAAGGCGTCCGACTTCGTCCTCACCTTCCACTGTGATGCGCGTTGACAACTGACCGGCGCCTAATGCTTCCACGCTGGTTTGCAAACGTTCGAGCCGGCGTGTCAGGCGACGCACGATCGGATAGGCGCCGATCCCGGTGGCGAGACAGATGATTGCGAGTGCGGCAAACAGGTTGATCGGCGGACCGCGTCGGCCGCGTAACTGACCGACCAGCCAGCGATCGTCCGGCAACTTCACGGCGAATACCGGCGGGCCGCCATCCACCCAGCCGCTGGCGACTTGCGAAGGATCGAGTGGCGGCAGGTCGCGGCCGACGGAGGCGATCTGTTCGCGCTTGGCTGAATACAGAGTGAGGTCGGCGCGCATGCGGGTGCGCCAGCGCTGCAGCGCTTCCTGCTGGGTCGTATTGTCGGCATCGGCGGGCGGCAGGACATCCGCTGCAATGGCCGCGAAGGATTCGAGATTCGGGCCGATCTGGCGGGATTCCGTGTTCAGACGCCAGGCCCACGCAAACAGCATGGCGGCGACGACGATGCTGATCAGCACCGCGGCATAGATGCGGATGTACAGGCGGTTCTGCCAGAAGGACCTGGTGCGTGCCGTGTGCATGGCGGTGGTGCCGTCAGACATCCTGCGCCTTGGCGAATACGTAGCCGGCACCGCGTACGGTGATGATGCGTTTCGGCTGTTTGGGATCGTCCTCGATGGCGGCGCGCAGGCGACCGATGTGGACGTCGATCGAACGGTCGAAGGCTTCCAGCGGTTCGCCCTTGACGGCATCCATCAATTGTTCACGCGACAGTACGCGACCGGCGCGCTCGGCCATCGCGGCCAGCAGGTTGAACTGGTAAGAGGTCACAGGACGATCCAGCTCGTCGAGGCGGATCGTGCGTGCATCGAGATCGATTTCCAGCCGGCCGAAACGCAAGACGCGTTCGGCATCATTACTGGCGGCAGGAGCACCTTGCTGACGTCGCAAAACGGCGCGCAGACGCGCCAGCAGTTCGCGCGGTTCGAACGGTTTGGGAACATAGTCGTCCGCGCCGAGTTCGAGGCCGATTACGCGATCCATCGGGTCGCCTTTGGCGGTCAGCATGACGATCGGCATCGCATTCAGCGGAGTCGGAAAGGAGCGAATCTGGCGGCAGACGTCGAGTCCGTTGGCGTCCGGCAGCATCAGGTCCAGCAGCACGACAGCAAACGGTTGTGCGGCGTGCTGCAGTTGCTGCAGGCCGTCGGCGGCAGTGCCGCTATGCTGCACGTCGAAACCGTTCTGGTTCAAATAGGTAGCGACCATCGCCGCAAGGCGCTGGTCGTCTTCAATCATCAATAGGCGTTGGTTCATGGGCGTAGTGTAGCGCGCTCCGGACCCGCATCGTCTTCCTGCGATTTCATGCAGGGAGGGCGATGCGGTTCGGACATGTCGTGCTTACTGGGCCGGTTTGACCGCTGGTGCGGCTGCGCCGTCTTTTGCATTGTCATGGTGGCGTTGCCCGTGGTCGCCGTGGCCATGACGGAAGTGATGACGCTTCTTCGCCAGTTTCTTGGCGACTTCCACACGTTGTGCCGGTGTCAGCACTTCAGCTGCATCGGCATACGCTTTGGTAACCAGACGCGAACGCTGATCGGCCAGTTGCTGTTGCGTCTGGCGAGCCTGTTCCAGTGCGTTGCGATCGATCGTCGGCTGCGACAGCAGCTTCATCCTTTCGGCGCGGGCCGCACGGAATTTCTGATTCAGCGGATGCAATTCACTGAATGTTGCCTTGGCGATGGTTGTCAGTTTGGTTTTCTGTTCCGGCGTGGCATCCGGTACCAGACGGGTGATCATGCGCTCGGTGCGTTTTTCGGCCCATTTCTCGGCCTGTTCTGGCGTCATGTTCTTGTGCTTGCCGGTGTGTTGCTGGGTTGCGGCTTGCGGCGTTTTGGTTTCATCGGCGTGGCTGATGCCGACCAGCGACAACGTACCGACAATGGCAGCCGTGGCGCTGGCGATGATCATGCGGCGACCGCGTGAAGGCGTTGTCGTGCGGATGGTGGTAATTTGCTTGTTCATGAAAGCTCCTTGTATCGGGTGGTGCTCGCTGTGTTGTGCGGGCATGGAGGTACTTTAGGCGCGCTCTGTTGCCGGAACGCTTGCGATCGGTAAAGTTGTGTAAAGGACGGTAACGACTTGTTGGCACGATGCATGCACCACCGCACGTACGCCACCTGCGCCACCTGCGCACCACATGCACACCGCACGCACCAGATTGGCGTGCGATTGTTGACGACTGGTCGGAGCGGAGCAACTATGCGGGTTACAAGACCGTATCCGGTGCGACTGGTCGCGATGATGATGTGCAATTGTTGGCATGCGTCTTGCAAATCAGCCTTGATGCGAATGCCGGTATTGGCATGGCTGAACAACAAGGAACAAAAAAATGGACAGGCGTCGTTTTATCCATGTCAGCGCGGCAGTCGGTTGCTGTACGCTCGGTCTCTTGCCCGCTCGTGCAGAAATCCTCCACTTCTACGACGCGATCAACAAGTCCGGCCGCCAGCGGATGCTGTCGCAACGATTGGCGAAAAGCTATCTGCAGATTGGTCAGGGTATCGATCCGGTACGCTCGAACAGAATATTCACGGATTCGATGTCGCTGTTCGAGCGGCAACTGGCGGAATTGCAGTCGTTTGCGCCGACGCCGGAAAATCGCGCAACGCTGTCCGATCTGAAAAAAACCTGGTTGCGCTATCGCGAAAGCCTGACCGGCAGCAAGCCGAATCCGCGCGATGCGCGAACCGTCATGTCGCTCAGTGATGAAGTACTCGCGCTTGCGCAGACCGCGACCGTGCAACTGGAAGGATTGTCGGGAACGGCGACCGGACATCTGGTCAATATTTCAGGACGGCAGCGCATGCTGTCGCAACGCATGGCGAAGTTCTATCAGGCGATCAACTGGAGTGCGGCGTCGTCAGACGCGTTGGTCAAGCTGACCACGGCGCGAGATGAGTTTTTGAAAGCGATGGCCGAGCTGACGGCATCGCCGAAGAATTCGCCCGCGATCAACGCCGAACTGGCATTGGCGCAACAGCAATGGCTATTCTTCGATCAGGCGCTGAAAAGCAGCATCGTCGATATCAAGGACAAGATGCGCTTTGCGACCAATGTCGCAACGACCAGCGAGCGGATTCTGGAGACGATGGACCGGATTACCGGCATGTACGAACAACTGACCTGACGTCAGTTGCATGCGGGGTGCGTGGGGATCAGTCGTGTGATGTTGACGCAAGCGGATGGCTGATCTTTGCATCGCCATAGGTTCTCAAAACCTGCGAGATGACGACCTGATAGCCATCCAGCCATTTATCCTGGTTCGCCTTGGCTGCGAGATGCTTTGGATGTTGCATCAATATTTGCAACGACTCCAGGGATTCCCAGTAGTACACGTTTGAAACCAGACCTGTGGCGGCGTTCTCCCACGTTTCTTCGCCGATATAGCCGGGAATCGACCTGGCCATTTCCGCGATCGCCTGATCCAGAAGATGAAACTCTTCGTCGAACTGCCTTGTCGCAAAGATGAAGGTCGATGAATACATGGTCGTTTTCAGGTGGACGAATGCAATTCGTGTGCGATCGGAGCTACGAGTTGTTGAAGTCGCGGAAAAAATTAGTGTGCCTTGCCGCAGACGCTGCAACTGACGTTGCGGCTGATCCTGATGCTGCTCCATTCCATCGTGCGCGCATCCAGCAGCAACAGGCGTCCTGCCAATGATTCGCCGATACCGGCAACCAGCTTGAGCGCTTCTGCCGCCTGCATGCTGCCGATGATGCCGACCAGCGGCGAGAAGACGCCCATTGTTGCGCAGTTCACTTCCTCGAATTCCTGATCTTCCGGAAACAGACAGGCGTAACACGGCGCATCACTGCGTGAATCGAACACGCTGATCTGGCCGTCGAACTTGATGGCTGCGCCCGACACCAATGGCACACGATTGGCAACACAGGCGCGATTGACTGCATGGCGCGTAGCGAAGTTGTCACTGCAATCGAGCACGACGGATGCGGCGCGTACCAGTTCGTTCAGGCGTTCGCCGGAAACGCGTTCCTTCAACGCGATGACATTGGTTCCCGGATTGATGGCGGCAAGCGTCAGCTGTCCGGAAGAGACTTTGGTCTGCCCGACACGCTCGGTCGTGTGCAGGATCTGGCGCTGCAGGTTGGTCAGATCGACAGTATCGTCATCGACCAGCGTGATGGTGCCGATGCCGGCAGAGGCCAGATACAGCGCCGCAGGCGAACCGAGACCGCCGGCGCCAATGATCAGCGCATGTCCGGCCAGCAGTTTTTCCTGTCCGGGAATATCGATTTCATCAAGCAGGATATGGCGTGAATAGCGCAGCAGCTGTTGGTCGTTCATAAATCATTCGCTTGAGTATTCGGTCGGTCACCATGATTCGGCAAACCGGTACATCAATCAAAAAGAGCCGCATCGCTGCGGCTCTTTTCATCGGCGTTTGCGATTATTTCTTGTCGCCTTTGTCGTTGCCTTTGGTGTCGTGCTTGTCGCTATCTTTTTCGCTGCCCTTGTCGCCATTCTTCGGATCGTTGATGCTCGGCTCCTTCTTGGTTTCGACTTTTGGCGACTTCGACAATGCAACCGGCAGGCCCTTCAGCTGATTCAACGCCTGCGTTAACTGGAAGTCATCCTTGCTGCCGAATTCCAGTGGCTTGCGCTTCTTCTCCAGTGCGATCAGTCGTTGCTCTTCTTCCAGCGGATCGACTTCAGCATGGACTTCCGGTCCCTTGTCCTTGTCATTGATCAGATGCTTCTGCAGGTCGGCTTCACGCAGACGCAGGCCATTCAGACCATCGCCTTCCGCAGTCTCGTCCACCAGCAGATCCGGCACGATGCCGCGCGCCTGAATCGAGCGGCCGTTCGGCGTGTAGTAACGTGCGGTGGTCAGCTTGACAGCGGTATCCGGCGACAACTGGCGAATCGTCTGGACAGAGCCCTTGCCGAAGGTTTGTGTGCCCATGATGGTGGCGCGCTTGTAATCTTGCAATGCGCCCGAGACGATTTCCGAAGCGGATGCGGAGCCGGAATTGACCAGCACGACCATCGGCACCTTCTTGATGGCATCCGGCAGTTTGGCCAGTGGATCGCCGACGGTGCGGGTTGCATAAAACTCGCGGCGTGCATAGAAGGTCTGCTTCGAATCGGCGAGCTGGCCGTTGGTCGAGGTGATGACGACATCCTTCGGCAGGAAGGCTGCCGCGACACCGATTGCGCCCGGCAACACACCACCCGGATCGTTGCGCAGATCGAGTACCAGGCCTTTCAGGTTCGGATCTTCGGCGTAGAGTGCGGCGATTTTCTTCGTCATGTCATCGACGGTCGGTTCCTGGAACTGCGAGATACGCAACCAGGCATAGCCGGGTTCGACCATTTTCGACTTCACACTTTGCACGCGGATTTCCTGACGCACGATGTTGACCACGATTGGCTTGTCTTCATCCTTGCGTGCGATGGTCAGCGTGATCTTGGTATTCGGTTCGCCGCGCATTTTCTTGACCGCTTCATCCAGCGTCAGGCCTTTGACCGGCGTGGCATCCAGGCGCGTGATCAGGTCGCCAGCCTTGATGCCGGCGCGATACGCAGGTGAATCCTCGATCGGCGAAATCACCTTGACGTAGCCGTCTTCCATGCCGACTTCGATGCCGAGACCGACGAACTTGCCCTGCGTGCCTTCGCGCAGTTCCTTGAATGCCTTTTTATCAAGATAGGCGGAGTGCGGATCGAGCGACGACACCATGCCGGAAATGGCTTCCGTCAGCAGCTTCTTGTCGTCGACCGGCTCGACATAATCCGATTTGATCAGGCCGAAGACGTCGGCCAGCTGGCGCAGTTCTTCGAGCGGCAATGCCGAACTGGCATTTTTCTGCGCCATGGCATCGAGTTGCGTGCCCATCCCGACCGCGCCGGCAATCATGCCCAGACCGACCAGTGCGATATTCTTGAGTTTCGTTCCCATGTTCACCTGATAATTACCCAACCGAGCGGGTCGAACGCGCGGCCATTGTGCCGCATTTCAAAGTATAAACCTGATTGGTCATTGCCGCCGCTATTCCCTGTGCTGGCAATGACATCACCGGATTTGACGATATCGCCGGCGTGTTTCAGCACCGACTGGTTATTTCCGTAAATGGTCAGATACTGGTTGCCGTGATCGATGATGATCAGGTTGCCGAATCCGCGCAGCCAGTCGGCAAATACCACGCGACCGCCGGCAACAGCCTTGACTTCCGTTCCTTCCGACGCGCGAATGAACAAGCCTTTCCATGACGGGCCGTCGCCGCGCTTGCTGCCGTAACGGGCGATCAGGTCACCCGCAATCGGCAGACGCAAGCGACCACGCAGGGCAGCAAAGGCGCCGTCAGGCATGCCGGCATCCGGCGTCAACTCGTTGCGCGCCAGTGTAGTGGCCGGTGGCGGTTCGTCATCCTCGATGGCGTCCGGATTATCCGGCTTGCCGGTTTTGCCCGGTTTGGCGTTTTGTTGTGCCAGCTTGCGTTCGCGTTCCGCCTTGGCACGTGCAAGACGTTCCTGACGGCGTTTTTCGGCTGCCGCGGCTTCCTTCCTGCGCTGCTCTGCAATCAATACGCCAAGTTTGTCGACCAGTGTCGACAAGCGTTGTTCATTGCGTTCGATGTTGCCGGCTTCCTTACGCTGGGCCGCAAGCTTGTTCGACAGTTGCGACAGCAGTGCGGCTCGCTGTGCCTTTTCCTTTTGCAGGATGGCGTGCTGGCCGCGTGCTTCATCGGCGATTTCATCCAGCTCGGCCTTGGCGTTCTGCACCTCGGCCTGATTTTCTTCCAGCGTGTGCAGGTTGGTGCGCAGCGATTCGATCAGCGTGGCTTGCGCACGCGACACGTAGCCCATGTATTGCAGCTCGCGATTGATGCGATTCGGGTTGTCGCCGGACAGCAGCAGCTTGATGCGGTCTTCGTTGCCGGCGACATATTGATCGCGCAACAGCGTGGCGAGTTGCTTCTGCTGGGCATCGACGATTTTTTGCAGCTCTGCCATTTGCCTCGACAGTTCGTTAAGCTTGGCTTCGGTCTGCTTCTGCTCGTCGGCCAGATCGCGCAGATTGCGCTTGGCGTCGGAAATGGCAGCTTCCGATTCCGCTAGCGCATCGGCTGCGCTGCTTTTCGCGCTTTCCGTCTTGTTGATGCTGCGCTTGAGTGCTGTGAGCTTCTGCCGCAGATCGGCGCGTTCGGTTTCGGCAATTTTCTTCTGCTTGCTGCGATCCGTCTCTTTTTGCGCGTGTGCAGTCGGCAGCGCAACTGCCAGAGCAAGCGGCAGGATCAGAGAAAGCAGCGGACGCATCGTCAATCCGAGGCGCGAAACAATCGATATCGGCACGGAGCTTATCTGGCCTGTGCGATTGGTGTTGGCGTTGCGGCCGGTTCGCCGAGATAGTAGTGACGAATCGGCTTGAGGTCGGCATCGAGTTCGTAGACGATGGGACGACCGTTCGGAATGTTCAGCGTCACGATGTCCTTGTCGCTGATGTTGTCCAGCACCTTGATCAATGCGCGCAGGCTGTTGCCGTGCGCGGAAATGATGACGTTCTTGCCGGAGCGGATTTGCGGCGCGATCGTGTCGTTCCAGTAAGGGATGACGCGCTCTACGGTGTCCTTCAGGCATTCGCCCATCGGAATGTCGCTGCGTGCGAGATCTGCATAACGCGGATCGTCATATGATGCGCGCGGATCGTCCTGCTCCAGCAATTTCGGTGGGATGTCGAAACTGCGGCGCCACTGCATCACCTTGTCTTCGCCGTATTGGGCGGCCGTTTCCGCCTTGTTCATGCCTTGCAGCGCGCCGTAGTGACGCTCGTTGAGGCGCCAGTGGCAGACGACCGGAATCCACATCAGGTCCATTTCATCCAGGGCGATCCACAGCGTGCGTATCGCGCGCTTGAGCATCGACGAATACGCCAGGTCGAATGTAAAACCAGCTTCCCGCAGCAGTTCGCCGGCGCGTTTTGCTTCCGCGCAGCCTTTCTGCGTCAAATCGACATCTGCCCAGCCGGTGAAGCGATTATCGAGATTCCATGTGGACTCGCCGTGGCGCATCAATACGATTTTGTACATGGTTCTAATAGGTAAGTAATGGTTTTTTGATGCAAAATGCCGAATCCGAATTGTATTCGGTCTTCTATTTGTCTTCTATTTTATAATGCCGGCATTCATTCAACCCAGTGGAACACCGTGAAATTCATCATTGATAATATTTTTCTGATCGCCATTGCACTGTTATCCGGCGGCGCGCTGATCGTCCATACGATGCGCGGCATCGGTGCGAAAGTTACCGCGTTGCAAGCAACGCAGTTGATCAACCAGGGTAAGACGCTGGTTCTCGACGTACGTTCAACGGAAGATTTTGCGGCCGGTCATATTCGGGATGCGAAGAACATTCCATTAAAAGAACTCAAGGGCCGCATCGCCGAACTGGAAAAATTCAAGGCGCGTCCTGTCATTGTCGTCTGCAACAAGGGCTTGCAATCGACCAAGGCAACCTCAATGTTGAAAAAGGAAGGCTTCGGGGAAGCCGTGAGCCTGTTGGGCGGCATGGACGAATGGCAATCGCAAAGCCTGCCGCTTGCCAAATAAGGATTGATGATGACTGCGCATGTAACGATGTACAGCACGGGCGTTTGCCCTTATTGCATGATGGCCGAAAGGCTGCTGAAGGCAAAAGGTGTCGATGCGATCGAGAAGATTCGCGTCGATCTGGAGCCGGAGCAACGCGTCACCATGATGCAGAAAACCGGTCGCCGCACGGTACCGCAGATTTACATTGGCGATACGCATGTTGGCGGTTTCGACGACCTGAACGCGCTGGAGCGCGCCGGCAAGCTGGACAGCTTGCTGCAGGGCGCATGAGCCGGCAGTACTGATTTCAATTCAAGCGGGCGCGAGCCCGCTTTCTTCAATCCTCGATGAAAGTGCCTCATGGCTGACGAAAACCAACAACCCGTATTCCAGATCCAGCGTGTCTACCTGAAGGACATGTCGCTGGAACAACCGAATTCCCCTGCTGTTTTTCTGGAACAGGAATCGCCGACGATCGAGATCGCGGTGGATGTGGGTGCACAACCGGTCGCGGAGGGCATCATCGAATCGACGGTAACCATTACCGTGACCGCCAAGGTCCAGGACAAGGTTGCCTTCCTCGTTGAAGGCAAGCAGGCCGGCATTTTTGAAATACGCAATATTCCGGAAGAACAGCTCGACCCGCTGCTCGGCATCGGCTGCCCGAATGTGATCTATCCTTACCTGCGTGCCAACATCGCCGACGTCATCACGCGCGCCGGCTTCCCGCCTGTTCATCTGGCCGAGATCAATTTCGAAGTGTTTTACCAGCAGCGCCTGGAAGCCTTCGCGCAACAACAGAAGGAAAATGGCGCCGGCATCGTCATGGCTGACGGGTCGGCGGCGCGACACTGATTTTTCCCGCGTTGCGCGTCGATCGGGGCGTAACGCAATCCAGCCAATCGTGGAGTGATTGCATGAAAAGATCCGTTTCCGCCTTTGTCTTCCTGTTGTTGTCTGCGTCCGCTGCATCGGTACTTGCCGCCGATTTCAAATCGGTTGGCGCTGATCCGCTCGTCATGTACAACGCGCCGTCCGACCGCGGTCGCAAGGTATTTGTCGCACCGCGCGGCATGCCGGTCGAGGTTGTGCTGAATCAGGACGGCTGGAGCAAGGTGCGTGACGCGGGCGGCGATCTGTCCTGGCTGGATAGCAAGGGACTGACGAGCAAACGCATGGTAGTGGTGACTGCCGCCAGCGCGAAAATGCACGCCACGGCGGCCGATGCTTCTGCCGTGGTTGCGACGATCGAGAAGAATGTGTTGCTGGAACTGGCTGCTCCTGCCGCTGCCGGCTGGGTCAAGGTACGGCATCAGGATGGCACCGGCGGTTTTGTCAAAACGAGCGAAGTCTGGGGCGAATGAGGTTCGCACGGATGCATCGTCTTTCTCGTTCGTTCATTTTTCTCGTCGTTTCTGCGCCCTTCCTATTTTTCATTCCACCGTTTCACTAACTTGAATCCTCACTCCATCGCATGAATATCACCATACTTGGCGCGGGTGCCTGGGGCACGGCGCTGGCGATTGCTCTGGCTGATCGGCATTCCGTCGTGTTGTGGGGGCGCGATGCCGATGTCATGCAGAAAGCACAGGAGCATCGGGAGAATACGGCCTACCTGCCGGGCTTTCCGTTGCCGGATGCCGTTTCGATGACGGCGGATTTCGATGCAGCGGTTGCGCATGTCGAATCGGATGGCTTGCTGCTGGTGGCGACGTCACTGTCGGGTTTACGCCCGCTTGCTGCGCAACTGAAGGGTCACAAGATTCCGAATATTGTCTGGCTGTGCAAGGGATTCGAAGAGCAGACGCATTTGCTGCCTCACCAGGTTGTGCGCGAGGTCCTGGGACGTGACATCCCGGCGGGCGTGTTGTCCGGCCCGTCGTTCGCGCAGGAAGTTGCGCGCGGTTTGCCATGCGCGCTGGCGATTGCATCCGACAGTGCAGCATTGCGCGACCGCGTGGTAAGTGTGGTGCACGGCCGTAACATTCGCGTCTATTCGACGGACGATGTGATTGGTGTCGAAGTCGGGGGCGCAGTAAAAAACATTCTGGCAATTGCAACGGGCGTTATCGACGGCCTCGGCCTCGGTTTGAATGCGCGTGCTGCGTTGATCACCCGTGGTCTGGCGGAAATCATGCGCCTCGGCGTCGCATTGGGTGGCAGGGCCGAAACATTCACCGGCCTGACCGGCATGGGAGACCTGATCCTGACCTGTACCGGCGATCTGTCGCGCAATCGTCGTGTCGGACTTGGCTTGGCGCAAGGCAAGAAGCTGGAACAAATTGTGACCGAGCTCGGGCATGTCGCGGAAGGCGTGCGCTGCGCGCAAACGGTTCGTGCGCTTGCGGCGCAGCGCGGTATCGACATGCCGATCGCGCATGCCGTTGCGGCTGTATTGTTCGACGGTGATTCGCCACGCGATCTGGTGGAGCGGTTGTTGTCACGCGATCCACGTGACGAAGCGGCGTGATGCGTCGCTCGTGATCGGTCCGCCGCAGTTGGGTCAATAACGCGCAGATAAACACATATCATCGGCCGCCATGCGACCGCAATCCTAGTGCGGCAGCAGTATCGTCAACAGCACCGAAGAATCTTCCAGCGCCTGCAGCGCATGTGGCTCACCACCGGCCAGATAAACCAGTTCCCCTGCACGTACTGTTTGCGTCGTTTGATGCGCATGCAGTTCGATCGCACCTTCTATGCATTGAATCGTCACCGGTCCGTGTACCGAATGTTCGGGCATACCCTTGCCGCGCGGCAGAACCAGGCGCATCAATTCCAGTTGCGGCGTTTTGAACAGCGCATTGGAGGTGGATGCCGCGATACGTGTGCCAAGCGGCCGGATGTCGATCAATTGCCCGGATGTTGCGTGCGGTAGAGCCATCATGTTCTCCTCAACGTGATTCCAGTTCATCGATGCGTCGGCGCGTTGCTTTCGGCCGAGAGGCCACATGAAGCTTATAACAATAAAGCGAAGACGATCAATTGATGACGGATTGCAATGCGGGCACCGTGCAAGATGGGCCTCGCGTAAATCAGGATTTATTCGTCTTCCGGCTTTGTCAGTTTTTTGTTCAGCAGGCGTTTTTGTTCCTGTCGTTGCGCAGAAACCGTCTTTTGATGCGGACCGGCGACACGTTGGCGTGCCGCCGTCACCAGAGGATTGCGCGGTTTCAGCGCCTTTTGCGAAGGCTCGATGCGAATGGTCAGCTTCTGCCGTTTGGCTAGCGACTTGTTGGCCATGATGTTGCCTCGCTCGTTAATGCGCACGCCGACGCACGCTGCAAGTTCCCTTTGGGAATTACAGCACGTAGCGTGACAGATCCTCGTCGACCGAAAGTGCGCCCAGTCTTTCATCGACATAGGCGGCATCGATTGTCAGCGTTTTCTCCGTGCTTTCCGTGGCGGAGAACGATATCTCTTCCAGCAATTTCTCCATTACCGTGTACAGGCGACGGGCACCGATGTTTTCGGTTTTTTCGTTGACTGAATAGGCGATTTCCGCCATGCGCTGAATACCTTCCGGTGTGAAGTCGATCTTCACGTCTTCGGTGCCGATCAGTGCTTCGTACTGTCTGGTCAGGCAGGCGTCCGTGCCGGTCAGGATACGCTCGAAATCGGCGATCGAAAGCGATTCCAGTTCGACGCGAATCGGAAAACGTCCCTGCAGCTCCGGAATCAGGTCTGACGGCTTTGCCAGATGAAAAGCGCCGGACGCAATGAACAGAATGTGATCGGTCTTGATCATGCCGTATTTGGTATTGACGGTCGTGCCTTCCACCAGCGGCAACAGATCACGCTGTACCCCGGCGCGCGACACGTCAGCGCCGCCGTGTTCGGAACGTGTGGCGATCTTGTCGATTTCGTCGAGGAATACAATGCCGTTCTGTTCGACGTTGGCAATCGCTTTCTGTTTCAGTTCATCTTCATTGACGAGCTTGCCGGCTTCTTCGTCGATCAGCAGTTTCATCGCTTCGCGAATCTTGATCTTGCGCATTTTCTTGCGGCTGCCGCCCACACCGGAAAACATCGACTTGATCTGCTCGGTCATTTCTTCCATGCCGGGCGGCGCCATGATTTCCATCGTCGGTCCGGCTTCGGATAATTCGATTTCGATTTCATTGTCATCCAGCGAACCTTCGCGCAAACGCTTGCGGAAAGTCTGGCGCGTGGTGTTGCCACTATCCTTGCTCGCTTCAGTGCTGCCTGGCGTCGAGCTGAAACCGAAATCGCGCGCCGGCGGCAGCAGGATGTCGAGAATGCGATCTTCCGCCGCATCTTCGGCACGGGCGCGCACCTTGCGGGTTTCCGCTTCGCGCGTCTGCTTGATGCCGATGTCGATCAGGTCGCGAATGATGGTATCGACATCGCGGCCGACGTAACCGACTTCGGTGAATTTGGTTGCTTCGATCTTGATGAAAGGGGCATCGGCCAGTTTGGCGAGACGTCGTGCGATTTCAGTCTTGCCGACGCCGGTCGGGCCGATCATCAGAATATTTTTCGGCGTGATTTCGTGACGCAGTGGTTCTTCGACCTGCTGGCGGCGCCAGCGATTGCGCAATGCAATGGCGACGGCGCGTTTCGCCTTGCCCTGGCCGACGACGTGCTTGTCGAGTTCCGAAACGATTTCCTGTGGTGTCATGTTCATGGTGTATGCGCTCAATGCGTCGTTCAGTGTCCGGTGTTTGTTCTGGTTAATCCAGCGTTTCGATGATGTGTGACAGGTTGGTATAGATGCACAACTCGCCGGCGATGGTCAGCGATTTCTTGACGATTTCGGCCGGCGACAGATCGGTATTTTCCTGCAGCGCCTTGGCAGCCGATTGCGCGTAGCTGCCGCCGGAGCCGATCGCGCCGATGCCGTCGTTCGGTTCCAGCACGTCGCCGTTGCCGGTGATAACCAGCGTGGTTTCGTGATCGGCAACCAGCAGCATCGCTTCGAGACGGCGCAGCATGCGGTCGGTGCGCCAGTCTTTTGCCAGTTCGACCGATGCGCGCATCAGATTGCCCTGATGTTTTTCGAGCTTGGCTTCAAAACGTTCCAGCAACGTGAAGGCGTCCGCCGTACCGCCGGCAAAGCCAACCAGTACCTTGCCGTTGTAAACCTTGCGCACCTTGCGCGCCGTGCCTTTCATGACGATGTTGCCGAGGGTGACCTGACCGTCGCCGCCAAGGGCGACGGAGTTGCCGCGTCGCACCGACAGAATGGTGGTGCCGTGAAATTGTTCCATGCTGGCCTCTGAATGAAGCGGCTGGGAGAGCCGTGTTGAAGTTGCTGATGAAGATTGCGTAATGCAGGAAAAAATGGGGACGGACGGGGCAATTGCAAGTGGCAATTGCGTCGTCGTATTGCGTTGCGTTTTTGCGTCGCTTCGTGTGCTGCGTCGTACGCTGTTTCCGGGCGGTCAGGCCTTGCGCGGAACAACGCGGATGATGTCCTTGATGCCCATCACGCCGCATAGCGCGGTGACGAAATGGTTGACGTTATGCAGTTCGATGACCTTGCCGCTGTTGATCAGCGGCGTCATGCCGCCGAACAGCCAGCCGGCGACGGCGAAATCCATGCGCGCCAGCCGTGAGCAGTCGAGAATGGCCGGATTGTGCTTGTGCACGTGTGCGGTGATGTTCTGCAGCAGCGTTTCGTTGCGGCTATCGATCACAACCGGCATCATGAAACGGTCGGTGTTGTCTTCCTGCTCGACCTTTTCTTCCGAATCGGTAACGACCTTGTCCTGTGGCGAGACGAAAGCCGGCGGTGACACTTCGAAGGTGATGCAGTAATCGATACTGGTTTCCTCGAATTCGGTTTCGCGGTTCAGCAGGCGCAGCAGTTCGAGCAGCAGCAGCCATGGCGCTTCGGTTTCGTCGCGACGACCGACGGCCAGGATCGAGCGAATCTTGTCGGCCAGTTCTGCGGCACCGACGAGAATCAGGTTGTGGCCGGATTTCTGCAATTTTTTCAGGACGCTGAGCAACAGGCCGCAACCGATCGGATCGACTTCCGTCACGCGGGCGAATTCGAGGCGCAGTACGTTGCCCATCGTGGCCATGTTCTTGACGCGTTCCAGTTGCTTGACGATGCCGGCGTCGAGTCTTGCCGGGAAGGCGACGCCGGGTGTGGAACCGGAGCGTGGCGTCGCAGCGGCCTGCGGTTCGACCTTGCCGCTTTCAACCCACGCAGGTGGCGACATTTCGAACTTGTTGGCGTATTCGAGCGAAAGACTTTCAAACTTGTCGTGCTGGCCGGTGATCTGGTACAGGTCGAACAGCATGCCCCACACGGTCAGCGGCGTGCTGCCGAGCGCATCTTCGGCGATGGCATTGAGCAGGATTGGTTCAACCAGATCGGTCTGGCCGTTGGCGAACAGGATGGCGGCTTCCTCGATGACGGGTGCGGCTTCCGATGCGGAAATCGCGACAGGGCCGATAACGGTTTCGGCACCGAGCAGGAAGGCGGTGCTGGCGCCCATGATGTCGGGCAGCGCGCCGGAATTGTCAACTTGGTCTGCGGCGGGCGTTTCCGCTTTGGCGGCAACCTGCGGCTTCTTTTGCGGAGTGGCCGGAGCATCCGGACGCGGCAGATTGGTATTGAGGAACTGGCTTGGCGGACCGGGCATCGTGTTGCCGCTGAACGGCAGCGGTTTGACGAATTCGGACGACATCTCGGATTCGATCGCGTCGATCTTCATCGCGGTCGCCTCCGCGGCCTTGCGTTGCACGCGTTGTGTTTCTTCGGTTTCGCTTTTGACCGGACGGCTTGTATTGGTGTCGCGTCGTTTGCGTGAAGCGTCGGACTCAGTCGGTTTGCGTGCCGGCTGGCCGTCTTTCTTGCCGAATAGCGAAAAAATCCCCACGTCAGTCCTGGTCTGCAACGGCTTGCAGTTGCCGTTGCCGGCAATGCGCCAAAGTTGTTAAGACACCCCGAACGTCGTAAAAACGGTCATCGATCGGTTCGGAGCGGTACGAAAGTTCCGCAAAGGTAACACAAAGCGTATAACGCTCGACGCCAAAAAAAGTAACCTGCCGTAACTTTTCAGTCACGGCAGGTTTACTAGTGTAGCCAAAAAAACGGCTTGCGCGATACGGAAAATGCGTGGTTTAGAAACTTGTCCGTACACCAACGATCAGGTTTCTGCCAGGCAGCGGGGCGACATCGCTCAGGACCGATGTCGACAGACGGATATCGTCGTTCGTCAGGTTCTTGGCGATGGCGAACCACGTGATCGGCATGGCCGAAGATGGATTTTGCGTGTAGGACAGGTTAGCGTCGACCTGCGTGTAGGACGGCGTGGCGAAGGTTTCGAAGCGGGCCAGATTATCCTGGCTGTCGGCATGCACAACCGACAGGCCGGAGCGCCATGGGCCCTGGCGATAACCGATCTCGCCGCCGACACGCGTCACCGGCTGAAGTGGCAGGTCGCCCATGTTGTCAAGACGGCCACGCGATGTATCGGTGAAGCCGCGCAACGACAGGCCGGGGCCGTCGAGGTTGTAGCTGATCTCCGCTTCGGCACCACGTATCGTCGCGTCGCCCTGCGACCAGAAGCGTTCGGTAAACTCGCCGGCCGGATCGGCAATGCCGTCCTCGTTGACGGTGCCGTTGGTGCGGCCGAAGACGTAATCCTTCACGTGATTCTCGTAAACGTTGGCTTTCCAGCGAATCAGGCCGGTCGTTTTCTGCAGGCTCAATTCGATGTTGTGCGACGTTTCCTTGCGTAGATTGCTGTCGCCGATATCGAACGTGCCGGTCGATTCATGCGGTCCGTTCGAATACAGCTCCTCGATCGCCGGTGCGCGTTGCGCGACCGAACCGGTCAGGCCAAGCGCATAACCCGGCGTGAAGGTCCACAGGCCGCCGACCGAATACGAACCGAGCGTAAAGTCGCGATCGACCAGCGCATCATCCTGCGGCTTGCGCTTGACGCTTTCGAGGCGTGCACCGCCGGTCAATTTGAACGGACCAAAGTCGCGTTCCTCGACGATGAAGCCGGCGATCGAGTCAGATTTGGTGATCGGCACGGTCTCCGGTCCGCTGCCATCCGCGGCGAGGGCAGAGAATTTCGAGTTTTCGGTCTGGATGCCGAAGGTGCCGCGCCAGCCGTTGATCGGCTTGTGTGTCAGCTCCCAGCGGCTCTCAATCGCGTCGTTCTTGAAGTCGGTGGCGGGCGTGCCGTCTTCTTCATGTTCGGTGTGCTTGTAGTCGGTGTTGCCGATCTTGAAGCGCAGCGATTCGAACATGCCGCCGAATGGTTCCTTGATCAGGCCGTCGAGATCGATGCGCGTTTGTTTCAGCGTAATGTAGGAACGCTCATCGGTCGGGATACCGTAGCGATCGTCGTTGACGCCAACCGATGCGCCGATGTGGCCCCAGCTCTGGATGTAGGACGCGCCAACGCCGAGACTGTTGGTGCGTGCGAACGAGGTCGGCAGCCGGCCGCTGGCCGAGCCCGGATCGTTGGCATCCGCGTGGCCGGGGATCTTGTAGTCATCGGCATCGCGCAGGTTGCCGTCGATATGCAGGCCGATGTCGCCGGCTGCGCCGTCGATCGACAGCGATGTATTTTTCATGTGGTCGACGGTGCCGTAGCGCACTTCCGCATCGCCGGTCGGCTTGGCATTCAGCACGGTTGGAATGCGGTCGTTGACGATGTTGACGACACCGCCGATGGCGCCGGAACCGTACAGTAACGATGCCGGGCCGCGCAGGATTTCAATCTGGCGCGCGGTCGATGCTTCGCCGCCGACGGCGTGGTCGTTCGACAGGCTGGACGCGTCGAGAATCGACATGCCGTTCTGCAGAATCTTCACGCGCGGACCTTCCATGCCGCGAATGATCGGACGCGATGCGCCGGCACCGAAGGCCGATGCGGAAACACCGAGTTCGTGCGACAGCGTATCGCCGAGGGAATTGCCGAGTTTGTTGCGCAGTTCGTCTCCGCTCAGTACGGTCGTCGGCGCGAGGATCTCGGAATTTTCATCATTGCCGAAAGGCGTCGCGGTAACGACGACGGCAGGCAGCGTGGTGGTGGCAGTACTGTCGGACGTTGTTGCATCCGGAGGCGTTTGGGCAAAAGCGGAGTGCGACAGTGAGGCAAGCGCGGACAGAACGGCGCTCGCCAGCAGGGTGCGTTGGGCAATCATTGATACTTCCTTGAAAACGAATGAAGACGGCCGGATCGTTGCAGTGCAACCGGATACGGCAAGCGAGGGAAGGTCGATTACGCCCGCGGCGGCGCGCGAGAAGAGAAGTGACAGAGTAGCGGTGCATCCCATGAAGCATGGGCGACCCACAGGGCAAGAATCCGAGTGCTGGCTTGCAGCACGGGCAGGAAGAACAGGGGCGGTGCCGAATCGGCCAATGCCACACCGTCGTACAAGGCACAAGAGTGCGTTTTTTCGCCGGCATATTCGATCGGCAGATCGGCTCCGGCAGCTTGCGCTGCGACATGCAGAACGGTATGGCGCCCGTCGATCAGGTCGGCATGCTCGATCCGGTGTTTCAATCCCATCCATTGCGCAAACAGCACGAGCGCAATCAGCACTGCCGCGAAGCAGGGCCGGTGAGTACGACGCATGAATGGAAAGACAGGTTTCAAGGAACGATCCTGTGGCTTGTCTCCGGATTGTCATGTCGTTTGTCTGCGGATAACAGGCCGTACGGCATGACGAATATCAGGAGGCGATTATTGCAACAAGGTTGCATTCTACAAAAAAACAAAGCGCGCGGATAGAGGCCGCGCGCTTGTTGTTGATGCAGGACTGATACAGCAAGCCGGGAATGCCGGCCGGTCGATCAGTCGCCGTACAGTTTCTGCTTCAGTTCGCGGCGTTGCTGTGCTTCGAGCGACAGCGTCGCGGTCGGACGGGCCAGCAGACGTGGCACGCCAATCGGTTCGCCGGTTTCTTCGCACCAGCCGTAATCGCCGGCATCGATGGCAGCGATCGATTGCTGTACCTTTTTCAGCAGCTTGCGTTCACGATCGCGCGTGCGCAGTTCCAGTGCATGTTCTTCCTCGATCGTGGCACGATCGGCAGGATCCGGAACGAGCACGGTTTCGCGCAGATGTTCAGTGGTTTCATCTGCGTTCTTCAGCAGATCCTTTTCAAGCTGTTGCAGACGATTCCGGAAAAACGCGAGTTGCGCCTCGTTCATGTAGTCCTTGTCGCTCATCTTCAGAATCTGTTCTTCGGATAACAGCGCGCCATCGATTGCGGTCGGAGATGCTTTTGATGTCTTGGTTGCCACTTCTCTTGCCTTTGAAACGAATTGTTCAATTTTATCCGTCGGTCCGGAGGCGGTCTTGCTGCCGCTCGTTGCCCCGGATCGGGATGCGTTTTTTTCGGGTATCGCTACCGCTGGTTTGCGGACAGGGGCAGCGGCCTTTACTGCAGGTTTCGCTGTCGTCTTGCCGGCTGGTTTTGCCTTCACGGCGGCTTTGACAGGCGGCTTTGCCGTCTTGACAGCGCTTGATCTGCTTGCCGTCGGTGTCTTCGCCTTGGTTGTCTTTGCAACCGGCTTCGTTGATTTTACCGCACTCTTGGCGGGTGTTTTCTTTACTGAGGAGGAGGCGGATTTTGCGGCGGCTTTCAACGGCTTTGCCAGTGCCTTGACGACCTTGCCGGCCAGGGCTTTCACCGACGATTTTGCCGGCGTTTTTTTTGCGGCCGGATTGCGTGCGACTGCAGCGTTCTTGGGAGCTGTTTTTTTTGCGCTTTTAGCAGATTTTGTGACGGTTGCGTTCATAGTCCCTTGTCCTTGATGAACCTTCCCACATTCGGATCGCATCGGGCCTTGCGCGATTGCCTCCCTCGCATCTACAGGCCGCTACCTCCTGAGCTTAAAACCACGGTAGTTTATACCAAACATTGTTTCAATCCGAGAATAAACGTGTCTTTCGGCAAATTCTGCCCGATGAACACCATTTTGCTGCCACGCGTCTCGTTTTCGCCCCATTTGCCGCCGATGTCGGTGCCCATCAACTGGTGCACACCCTGAAAAACAACCTTGCGATCGGCGCCTTCCATCCACAGTACGCCCTTGTAGCGCAGCATGCGCGGACCGTAAACCTGAACCAGTCCGCCGAGGAATTCATCCAGCTTGGCTGTGTTGAACGGACGATCGGCATGAAAGACGAAGGCCGCGATATTGTCGCTGTGATGACCATGATGATGGTCGTGCTCATGATCGCAATGTGCATCGCATGCGTGGTCGTGATCATGATGGTCATGATCGTGCGCATGTTCTTCCGCCTTGATGAAATCCGGGTCGATGTCGAGCTTGTCGTTCAGGTTGAAGCCGTGCAGGTCCAGCACTTCGGCAATCGCCACCTTGCCGAAATCGGTTTTGCCAATCGGCGCGCGCGGATTGATGCGCTTGATGCGTTCTGTCAGTGTTTGCAGTTCCTGTGCTGCGATCAGGTCGGTTTTTGACAGCAGGATGCGATCGGCAAAACCGATCTGGCGCTGTGCTTCTTCATAGGTATCGAGCTGGTGCATTGCATGCTTGGCATCGACCACCGTGATGACGGCGTCAACGCGATATTCGGATGCGACTTCCTCGTCAATGAAAAAGGTTTGTGCAACCGGTCCCGGATTGGCGAGGCCGGTGGTTTCGATGACGACACGATCGAACTGCAGTTCGCCGGCATTGCGACGCTGCGCCAGATTGGTCAATGCCACGATCAGGTCGCCACGCACCGTGCAGCAGATGCAACCGTTGTTCATTTCGACGATCTGCTCGGTGCCATCCTGCACCAGGATTTCGTTGTCGATGTTTTCCTGGCCGAATTCGTTTTCGATGACGGCAATCCTGAAACCATGGGGCTCCTGCAGGATGCGGTTGAGCAGCGTGGTTTTTCCCGCGCCGAGAAAGCCGGTGAGGATGGTGGTGGGAATCAATGCCATGTTCTTTACCTTGTCTGGTTTTGCTTATTCGGTCTTGAGTGCACAATCGGCACACCAGCCCTTGATGGTGAGTTCGATATCGTGACTCTGGAAACCTTTTCCGAGAGTGGTTTGCATGACTTTCTGCAGTTGCTGCTTCAACGATTTTTGCGACGCATCGGCGCCGATTTTCGTGCTGGCGCTTGAAAGCAGTTTTTCATCGACGTTTTCAATGCAGAAAACCCGGGCACAACGCGTGCACTTGAAATGGCCGTGCTGATGCTGTTGCGCATGTGCGCTACCGTGGTCGTGCTGTTCGACAGCCGCGTTGTAGCGAAACACGCGGTCGTCACCGGCAATCTTGTGCGCGAGCCCCGCATCGGTCAGACAGTCAAGCGCGCGATACAGCGTGACGCGATCCATGTCGATCAATTCGTCCTGCACATCCTGATGCGACAGCGCATAACGGGCGCCCAGCAACGCAGACAGCACCTTGATGCGGGCATCGGTGGCGCGCAACGAGGATTCCCGTAATTGGTGTTCGGCCAGTGCCGGAAAATCCGGGGCAGCAGTTTTTTTCATGAGATTGCTTTGTGACAATGAATGGCAAACGCAAAGTGCCTGCGACAAAAGAATTATGCCGTAATTTTGCAATTGAGTTGCAACAAGTGTTTCGCCGGGAAGATCGTCTGTCGCGTTTATCGTTCCATTGCTTGAATCAGGAGGAGGTCGGCGATTTCTTTTTTGCGCGCGGATGCGCAGCATCATAAACCTGCGCCAGTCGCTGAAAGTCGAGCGATGTGTAGATCTGCGTTGCGGAAATCGATGCGTGCCCCAGCATCTCCTGCACGGCGCGCAGATCACCGGAAGATTGCAGCACGTGCGATGCAAACGAATGACGCAATACGTGCGGATGGACGCCGGTTGGCAGGCCGAGCGCCTGTCCGTGCGCTTTCAAGCGCAACTGCACGACGCGCGCCGAAACGCGCGTGCCGCGTTCGCCGAGAAACAGCGGATGCGGATCCAGCCTGACCAGCGATGAACGCACAGCGAGCCATGCATTGAGCGCGTCGATCGCCGCCTGGCCGATCGGTACGCTGCGCGTCTTGCCGCCCTTGCCCGTCACGGTCACTTCATGCGCGTCGAAATCGATCCAGCCGGCAGAGACGTAACGGTCCTCTCGCGCGTAACGCACGTCAAGTCCGACGAGTTCGGACACACGCAACCCGCTCGAATACAGCAGTTCGAACATCGCGTGATTGCATAACTGCGTGGCAGAGTCTGCGTTCTTGCCCGGACTGGTTTCGGAAACGAGGCGCACCGCATCGTCGGCGGCCAGTGCTTTCGGCAACGGTTTGTTGCGCTTCGGCGGCTTGATGCCATCGACCGGATTTGCCGTAATCGCATTCTGCTCCGACAGCCAGTTGAAGAAACCGCGCCATGCAGACAGCTTGCGTGCGATCGAACGTGCGTTCAATCCTTTCGCATGCAGTTGTGCGGCAAACTTGCGAATCTGAAAATGCGTGGTGTCGGCAAGCGATGCGTCCTGACTGGACGCTGTCGCGAGTGCGGTCAGTTCAAGCAAGTCGCGTCGATACCCATCAACGGTCAGTGGCGACAATTGCCGCTGGCTGATCAGGCTATCGAGATAGCCGTCGATGCTTGCTTGATTGACGGCGTTGCTCATGATGTGAGGTAAATCAGTCGAGCAGGCTCGACAGTGCGGCACTGGCCGTCTGACTGATGTTGGTCAGAAAATCCGTCGCCATGTCAGACGTGAAGCGACTTGCATCCGGCGAGCCCAGCACCAGAAGGCCGAACGCTTCCGGAGCGTCGTCGAGGCGTAGCGGCAGCAGGGCGACCGATTGAATCGACGGCGCATCTTCCAGCCACGAGGTTGCTTCAAAGTCGTTGTTGCCGCCGCAAAAAGGTGAAGTCAGGCTGTTCGTGAACAGACGTGAATCGTCGGAGACGGGCGCCGCAAACCACGCGTGCGCGAATTCCTCTGCCACGCCCCACAAACGCAGCGTTACGTGCGGCACGTTAAATGTGTTTTGCAGGCCGACCGTCAAGGTATGCGGCAGATCGACATCGTTGCGTGCGAGCAGCAGTTCGCGTGTCCACGTCTGGAACTTGTGCGTGATCTGGTCGTTTTCCTGGCCGATGCGCATCAGTTCGGCCAGTCGTAATTCCATCACTTTCAGCTTGTCGCGCAGCACATCCATCTGGCGTTCCTGCAGCGACAGCGTGCGGCCGCCGAGCGCGCTGGACAATCTCACCTGCGACAGCAATTCGGCATGCTCTTCAAAAAATTGCGGGTGATCCAGCAGGTAATCGGCAACGGCGTTGGAATCCATGAGAAGTCTTTTCGTTATTAAATGAAGAAGGCGAACATCGTCTTGCGTACTTGCAGCGTTGTCGGCTTGTGCGGGGATTTTAACCGACAACAGCACGATTTCAAGCTGCGCTGCCAACAGGTAATCGCATCCTCGTCAGAGTTCGATTTCGCCTTCGAATACAGTGACGGCCGGGCCGGACATCATGACGGGCGACGTATTCCCCGCCCATGCAATCGACAGGTCGCCGCCACGCGTGTGTACCTTGACCGGCGAAGCCAGCAGCCCGCGACGGATGCCGGAAACGACGGCAGCACAGGCACCGGTGCCGCAGGCCAGCGTTTCGCCAGCGCCGCGTTCGAAGACGCGCAACTTGATTTCATTGCGGCCGACAATTTGCATGAAGCCGGCGTTAACGCGCTTCGGAAAACGTTCGTGGCGTTCGATCTGGGCGCCGTGTTCGCCTACAGGTGCTGTATCGACATCGACAACTACCTGTACGGCATGCGGATTGCCCATCGAGATGGCGGCAACCCATTCTGTCGTGCCGCAAATATCGAGCGGCCACAGCGTCTGTTCGCCCTCGACCTTGCCGAGCAATCCTTCGGTATTGAACGGTACATCGCGTGGCGTCAGCACAGGTGGGCCCATGTCGACGGTAATGTTGCCATTGTCTTCAAGGCGCGGTTCGATGATGCCGGACATGGTTTCGACGCGAATTGCTCGTTTATCGGTCAACTTTTTTTCGGTAACGAAACGCACGAACGCGCGCGCGCCGTTGCCGCATTGTTCGACTTCGCCACCATCGGCGTTGTAGATGCGGTAACGGAAATCGACATCGGCACCTTGCGCCTTTTCGACGACCAGCATCTGATCGGCACCGATCCCGAACCGCCGATCGGCCAGCAATTTCCATTGTTCGGCGGTGAAGTCGATGTGTTGATTGACGGCATCGATCACGATGAAATCGTTACCGGCGCCATGCATTTTGGTGAATTTGAGTTTCATGCCGAGATTATAGCGGCGGCCTGTATTTATGCATGACGCGTTTGCTGTTCGTCAGTCGGCAATCAGTGGGCAATCAATCAGCGATCAATCAGCAATAAAGCGCGTATCTTCCTGATCGTTGCGGGAATAAAAGCCCGGTTCGCCGGGAGGTCGCGTCTTGAAACGCTTATGCGTCCAGAAGTATTCAGCCGGCGCTTCGCGTGCGCGCTCTTCGATAAAGGCATTCATTCTGCGTGTGGCCTCGACGATATCCGGTCCTGGATAGTTCTCCCACGCCGGATAGAAGCGCACGACCCAGCCCTGATAATTCGGCAGATACGTCGCGATCACAGGAACGATCTTGCCTTGCGTTGCCGCAGCGATGCGCGCCGGGGCCGTCAGCGTGGCGGCGGGAATGCCGAAGAACGGAACGAAGGCGGCGTCCTGCATGCCGAAATCCATGTCCGGCAGCATGAAGAACGGCAGGCCTTCGCGCATTGCACGAATGATGGGTTTGACGCCATCTTCGCGCGTAACCAGTTTGACCGGACGAAAGCGTGAACGACCTTTGCGCAACACTTCGTCGAAGACATCGTTCAACTGCTTTGTGTAGATCGAGCACAACGATGACTCCAGCATGACGGCGACGCCGGCGACATCGAGTCCGACGAAATGCGGGCACAGCAGAATAGTCGGGCTGGCGGCGATTTCTTCGACCGGGACGCCAGGCTCGATGCGAATCAGTCTGCGCAGGCGGGCTTCCGATCCCCACCACAGGATGCCGCGTTCCAGCACGCTGCGCGCATAGGAACGGAAATGCTGTTTCGCGACAGTGTGGCGCTGCGCTTCGCTCCATTCGGGAAAGCATAGCCGCAGGTTGGTCAGCGTGATGTGTCGCCGGGACTTCTTGAAGGCGAACAGCAGATCGCCTATCACTTCACCCAGACGCGCCAGCAGCGGCAGTGGCAGCCAGTGCAGCAGCCACATCAGAAAAACAAGCAGCCGCATCATCATGTGTTTTCTCCAGCCGGCGCTTCGGCTTGCGGTGCGGCGACGCCGGACGGTTTCTTGTAATGGTTGTAGCTCCAGAAATACTGGGCGGGGCAGCGTGCGATCAGTTTTTCCATCGCGCCGTTGATGGCAACCGCCTGCAACTCCGGCGGAAGATCTTTTTCGACGGTGAAGGAGGAAAGGTGCAGCACATAGCCTTTGCCGCGCGGCAGTCGTTCGGCAAAAGCGAGCACGATGGCCGCGTGCGTCATCTGTGCCAGCTTGCCGGGCAAGGTCATGGTGTAGGCCGGTTTGCCGAAGAAATTCGCCCACACGCCTTCGCCCTGTTGCGGTACCTGATCTGGCAGCAGACCGATCGCTCCATTGCGTTTCAATACCTTGAACAGGCTGCGCACGCCACTTAAATTGGCTGGTGCCAGCGTGAGGTTGTGACGCGCACGCGCGCCTTCGATCAACGGTTTCAGCGCGGCCTGTTTCGGTGGGCGATACAGCACGGTGAGTGGTAATTGCGAGGCGGCGATTTGTGCCGATACTTCGAAACAGCCCAGATGCGGCGTCAGGAAAATGATGCCGTTGCCGGCCGCCAGCGCATCATCAATCGCTTTCCAGTTTTCGATACGGACTTTCTGCAGCACGCGTTCCGGCGATGCGCACCAGATGAATGGCAGTTCGAATGCGCTCTTGCCGGCTTCGCCGATGGCCGCATGCAGATGATCGCCGAAATTTGCCTGTGCGAGATTGGCCTTCAGGCGGCGGCGATAACGTGGCGAAGCGAGATAGACGATCCAGCCAATTGCGACGCCGATTGCATGCAACATCGGCAACGGCAGCAGGGAGAAAAGACGGAAAAGGGAGACGAGCATGCGAGTCCGGCGCGGCCCCTTTTCAAGAGGTTTTGCCGTTTTTTTTCAAGACGCGTAAAATACCACACAGCTTTACCCGCCGAGTTAATGACAACTTGCGAGGCGGTATACAAATTTCGCTAAAGCGTCGCAGG
>NZ_DATMTD010000117.1:0-5576 GCF_035565035.1 Oxalicibacterium sp.
GGCTTGCGCATATATATTCAGGAATAACATGAGTCAATCGCAATTGCAGTGGCTAGCCCGTTTTCTGCCCACCCAGAGTTTCGTTGACCGTTACGAAAGAATGCGCGCCTGTGCCGGCGCGCTGTTCGGCATTGTTCTTACCGGCGCCTTCAGCTACCTGATTCTGGGCCAGGACATCCATGCCGCATGGCTGATTGCGCCGATGGGCGCGTCATCGGTGCTTCTGTTTGCGGTACCGTCGAGCCCGCTGGCACAACCGTGGTCGCTGGTCGGCGGCAATCTGGTGGCGGCATTGATCGGCGTCACCTGTGCCAAACTGATCGGCACACCGATGCTGGCTGCGGGCGTTGCCATTTCGCTGGCGATCGGCGGCATGTTCATGCTCAAATGCATCCACCCGCCAAGTGGCGCGGTCGCGCTGACCGCAGTCCTCGGCGGACCGGCGATTCATGCAATGGGTTACAGCTTTGTCTTGGTGCCCGTATTGCTCAATTCGCTGATTCTGCTGGTGATGGCACTGTTCTATAACAATGCCACCGGTCGCCGCTATCCGCACAAGCCTGCACCCGACCCGGCCACCAAGCACAACACGGGAGATCTTCCGCCGACCGAACGCACCGGTATCACACCGAGCGATCTGGACGAAGTGCTCAAGCGCTACAACCAGGTGATTGACATCAGCCGTGACGATCTGGAAGAACTCATGCTGAAAACGGAAATGCAGGCATACCGCCGCCAGTTGGGTGAAATGCGCTGCGCCGACATCATGTCGAAGGATGTCGTCACCGTGGAATTCGGAACCGATCTGGCAGACGCATGGCAACGCCTGCAACAGCACGACCTGACCGCACTGCCGGTGGTCGATCGCGGCAATCACGTAATCGGCATCGTGACCAAGGCCGATTACCTGAAGCATGCGGAAGACGAGATGCATGAAGGCCTCGGCAAGCGTCTTGCCCATCTGATCATGCCGTCGCAGGTCACGCATACGGACAAACATGAAGTCGTCGGCCAGATCATGACGAAGGAAGTCGTTACCGCCCGCGCCAACCAGTCGATCGTCGAACTGGTGCCGCTGATGTCGGACGACGAATTGCATCAGGTACCGATCGTCGACGACCAGGAGCGTCTGGTCGGCCTGATTTCGCAAACCGATCTGATTGCCGCCCTGTTTGAAAATACAATGGCGGATCGCGTACTTCCGCGTCCGGCCGTTTGAACATTAAGGAGAATCACATGAATACTATCGACAATGGCGGAATCGACATGACCATGCTGTACAAGGGCATCGTCGAGCAATCGACCGACGCCGTCATCTTTGCCGATCGCGACGGTCTGGTACGCGTATGGAACAGCGGTGCCGAACACATTTTCGGTCACAAGGCCGAGGACGTGATCGGCGGTTCGCTCGACATCATCGTTCCGGAACGCATGCAGCAGGCACATAACAACGGCTTCAACCACGCGGTTTCGACAGGCGAGATGAAATACGTGAACAAGGTGCTGACGACGCGTTCGATGCGCAAGGACGGCACCCGTATTTATGTCGACATGAGTTTTGGACTGGTGCGCGACAACGACGGCAATGTGCTGGGTGCACTGGCCATCGCGCGCGACATCACGGAGCGTTACGCCAGCGAAAGCGCGCAACGCGTGAAGATTGCCGAACTGGAAAAGGCGCTGGCTGAAAAGGGCTGATCGCTCACCCGTCCTGATTCTTCAGCCTCATTCCGGTTTTCTTGTTGTTTTCTTCCTGTTTTCTTTTACGGCCTGACCGCCAACAACGGTCAGGCCGTATTTTCTTGTCGATTCAATTCCCGAAAAAACGCTCGCGCACGTGTTCTTCTTCGTACGCTCTTTGCGACGGTTTGACCAGATCGCTGCGGCTGACGATGCCCACCAGATGACGTGAGCGGCTGTCCACCACCGGCAGGCGTTCCAGATGATGCTTTGCCATCCGGCGCGCCACGACCTGACAGGTTTCCACCGGAAAGGCGACCGACGGCGTCCTGTTGTCGAACAGTTCCGCAATCGTGCCGTCCTCGCCGCGCGACCGCATGCCCTCTTCCAGCGCTGCACGATCGACCACGCCGATCAGCACATCCTTGCGATTCAGGACCGGAAAGGCACGATGCTTTTGATCTGCGCCGAAATACCGTTGTGCCACCTCGCGCAATGTCAGCGACGAATCGATCGTAACCACATCCGATGTCATCACTTCGCCGACGAACGAACGTTCCTGCGGATCGACACTGTATTCGCGATAGATATGCAACCCGCGGCGTGCGATTTTTTCCGTCATGATCGATCGACGCATCACCATGATCGTGAAGCCGTAAGACACGCCGGTGGCCAGCAGCAGCGGCAGCAATGCATTGAAGTCGCCGGTCAGTCCAAGCGCAAAGACCGCCGCCGTCAGCGGAGCGCCGAGCACGCCTGCCAGTACCGCCGCCATGCAAACCAGCGGCCACAATGCCGCATCGGTACCCGGCACCAGACTGGAAATGATCGTTCCCAATCCCGCACCCAGCATCAGCAACGGTGCCAGCACACCGCCCGACGTACCGGAACCGAGCGCCACTACCCAGATGATCGCCTTCACCACCAGCAGCGACAACGCTACGGAAACGGCCAGATTATTGTTCAGCAGATCGGCAATCACGTCATAGCCGACACCCAGCGCACGTGGCTGGAACCAGCCGCCGATACCGACTGCCAGCGCGCCAATCGCCGGCCACCACATCCAGTGCACAGGCAGTTTGTGAAACCAGTCTTCAACGCGATACAGCGCAACCGACATGCCTGCCGACAGCATGCCGCTCAACAAACCCGCAACCACGCAAACGACAAAGGATGCAACGCCGACCGGCTCCGTATGCATCGGAAACAACGGGCCCGGCTCCAGCAGCAACGGTCGGCAAAACGCCGCAACCGCGCAGGCGACGATGACCGGCAACAGACTGCGCGGCCGCCATTCGAACAGCAGCAGTTCGACCGCCAATAACACGGCGGCGACCGGCGTGCTGAATACCGCCGTCATGCCCGCCGTCGCGCCGGCAACCAGCAAGGTCTTGCGCTCCGCCGCGCTTACCGAGAAATTCTGCGCAATCAGCGAACCGATGGCGCCGCCCGTCATGATGATCGGACCTTCGGCGCCGAACGGGCCGCCGCTGCCGATCACGATGCCGGACGTCAGTGGCTTGAGTATCGCAACTTTGGGCGACATCCGGCTTTTACCGAACAGGATCGATTCGATCGCTTCCGGAATGCCGTGTCCGCGGATCTTGTCCGAACCGTAACGCGCAATCAACCCCGCGATCAACCCGCCGATCACCGGTACCGCAATCACCCACAGGCCCAGCGTGTGGCCGGCCGGCGAACGGTCCGCAAACGAGAACGTCTGGAAGAAAAAAAGATTGGTGAAAAAGTGAATCAGGTTCAGCAGGACAAATGCCGCCACCGTGCTGACGGCGCCGATTGCAACCGCAATGGCACACATGAAAACAACCCGCATGTCGGGAGAAAAATCGCGTTGATGAGCGTGCATAGGAAACCGGAGAGCCTGTAAAAAACGGGAAAGGAATCGTACTGGATGCCTGCGTCGTACCGCCTGTCGTCGATCAGGCCGTGCCTTCGCTGTCGTTGAATGCCGAAATCCGCGCCACCTTGAACACTTTCGACAGTGAACGCAGTTCGTTGCGATGCAGTTCGGCCAGATGACGCAATTGCGTTTCGCCCAGCGGAGTCAGTCGCACCAGAACCTGGCGACGATCCTGGCGACCCGGCGTACGCGTAACCAATCCCGCCTGTTCGCAGCGCGACACCAGCGAGACTGCGCCGTGATGACGAATCTGCAGCCGTTCGGCGAGCTGACCGACCGTCGCCCAATCCTGTCCCGGGAAGCCCTTGATGTGCAGCAGAACCAGGTAATGCAGCGGCGTCAGACCGACGCTTTGTGCGGCGTCTTCACTGAACTTGAGAAAGCGGCGCAGTTGATAACGGAACTCCGAAAGCGCTTCGAAATCGCCTTGTTCCAGCATTGCAGAATTTGACATGAGCGGCAGCCGGACAACGCCAGCCTGGAAAAACGAAAACGCAATAATATCACGTTATGATATATATTCAGGATCGCATTGCTGCGGTCGTTCTGCGTCCCGCCTCGGAGGACCCGAATCGCCGAGAGAAAATAAAGTAAAACGACCAAAGTAAAACGACAATAAAAAAACCCGGCCGAAGCCGGGTTTTCGTCAACAATCGCACGCGATCGAATCAGGTTTTTCTGCCCGATTTGTCACCGGCAGTTTTCATCTCCCGCATCAGCTTCGCCAGGGCGGGACCGCGTATCAGACGTATCTTCTTTTCCACGGCGAATTCCATCGCGGTTTGCGTGAATTCACCGGTTGTCACATACAGGGCATCGTACAGCCCGCCGCGTTCGACCGCATTGCACAGTTCACGCAATGGCTCGACGCCGGTACTCGCGACTTTCCAGCGGCGGCAACTGACCAATGCCGTGCGACCGTCGCTGGTGATGGCAAAATCCGCTTCCGGCAGGTCGATCCGCTTCACATCGAAACCGTCGCGGCGAAGCGCCACTTCGATCTCGTCGGCAAACTCACGCCACGATAATGCGCGAATTTTTTCCATCATCGCCGCAGTACGTGCCTTGCTCGGCGTGCCCCACTGCTTTTTCAATGCCGCAACACAAATGACCGTAAACGGCACCCCGGTCAACATGCCGTAAATCCGGTAGCCCGGCGGCATGAGCGCCATGCCGATCAATGCCAATGCAATCGCCACCAGCCCGCTGACCCACCAGGGCGAGCGCAGCAATATTGCAAAAATCGAATTTTTTGCCATCTTCAATTTCACGTGTCACCTCTTTTTTATGTGGCGGCATGATAGCAGTTCGCGCCGCAGGTCTTTGCAACATTTGCAGCATTTGCAGAGTTCGGCAGCAGCACGTAAGCTGCTCCGGTTTCCACCCGCATTTGAATCATGATCAACGACGACCAGGAATACCGACAACGCATTGAACGCGAGCTCGCCAGACTCGGCATTTCGCAGGAATTGATTGCGCAGAAAAACCTGCCCTTCTATCGCGAGGCACAGGATCTGACCACCGCGGAAACAGATACCGAAGGCCGCCAGTTCATGATGACGCCGGCCACCGCCAACGCATGGAGCGCGATGAAGGCGGCCGCATTGCAGGATGGCGTGGTCCTGGAAGTCGTTTCCGCATTTCGTTCGATCGAGCGACAGATCGACATCATCCGCAACAAGCTGGATCGCCAGATGCCGATGGAAACCATCCTGACGCTGAGTGCGCCCCCCGGCTACAGCGAACATCACACCGGTTGCGCGATCGACATCAACACACCTGGTTGCATGGCGACCGAAGAAGAATTCGAACGCACCGATGCGTTCCGCTGGCTGATTACCCATGCCGCCCGATTCGGCTTTACGCTTTCCTATCCGCGCGACAATGATCTTGGCTTTATTTACGAACCGTGGCACTGGCGCTTCAGTCCTGACGGCGCAGCATGATTCTATAACTTACTTCAAATAAAGATTAT
>NZ_DATMTD010000118.1:0-10203 GCF_035565035.1 Oxalicibacterium sp.
CGGGCGACATCGCGCGCAGGATGACGCACCACCGTCACGTGCGGCACGAAGACCGTGCGGGCGATGAGGGCGGTGCGGCGCGCCAGGTCCACCGTGTCGAAACGCAGCAGGAAGCGCTCGTCGAACATGCCGGCGCGCAGCACGGTCTCGACCCGCATCAGCAGACAGCACGCGGGCGGCACCGGCACTTCCATCACCCGGCTGTAGCCGCTCGCGTGCAACTGGTAGCGCGCCAGCCTGCCGCTGGACCGGTGCAGCAGCGGAAAGCAGCGTCCCAGCAGCATTTCCAGCGGTCCCGGCAGCAAGCTGCACAGCGGTTGCAGGCGCCCATCGATCCCCTGCACGCGCGGCGCCAGCAGGCCGACGTCGGGATGCTGCTCCAGGTAGGCGATCATCCGGGCCACCGCGTCGAGCGGCAAGCCGATGTCGGGCCCCAGCAGCAGGTGATGGGCGCTCCCGGCGTCGGCGGCCTCGCGCATATTCCAGCGTACGCAGCTGACTGCGCAGCAGCGATGGCGGCATGAAATGGCCTTTGCGTGCGCGCAGACGTTTGCGTAATTCGGTCTCGCTCGGTGCCAGAAGGACGAAGATGATATTCGGGTAGGCTTTTCGCAGGCGGTCGCGATAGGCGCGCTTCAGCGCAGAGCAGGCGATCACGCCATTCTTGCCTTCGGCTGCCTGACTGCCGATCCAGTCGGCGACGCGATCCAGCCATGGTGCGCGATCGGCGTCGGTCAACGGTTCGCCGGATTGCATCTTGCGCACGTTTTTCATCGGATGCAGATCGTCGCCATCCTCGAAGGCACAATCCAGCTGGTCGGCCAGCGCCTTGCCGATGGTCGATTTGCCGGAGGCGGAGACGCCGATCATCACCACCAGCACCGGCGTCGATGAAATGGCCGTGCCGTCGTAATCGGCCAGTTCCCATGCACCGCCGGCGACCGAGGCGAACGCGTGGGCGCTATTGATCAAGCCGATGTGTGAAAACGCCTGCGGGAAATTGCCGAGCTGCCGCTTCATCTTCGGATCGTATTCTTCCGCATACAGGCCGAGGTCGTTTCCCAGTGCCAGCAGACGATTGAAGAAAGCCTTTGCCTTGCGCATCTTTCCCATCGTCACGTAGACATTGACCAGCCAGAAGCTGCAGGCGAGGAAGGCGCCTTCATTGCCATGCAGACCGTCGATACCTTCCTCGGTACGATAGCGATACATCAGTCCATCGATCAGCAATTCCTTTTCGATGCGGGCGATGGTTCCCTCGACACGCGGATCGTGAATCGGCAAAAATCCGATCAACGGCATCATCAACAGCGCCGCATCGACGGTGTTGGCGCCGTAGTACTGCACGAAGGAATTGCTTTCCTTGTCGTAGCCGCGTTCGCAGACATCGGCATGAATCGCGTCGCGCACCTGACGCCATTCTTCCACCGGGCCTTCCAGTCCGAATTCTTCGGCGCTGGCGATCATGCGATCGAATGCCAGCCAGCACATGATTTTGGAATGCACGAAATGCCGCAGATCGCCGCGCACTTCCCACAGGCTGCTGTCCGGCTCGCGCCACAGGTCCATCAGTTGACGCGCGATCGTGCGTTCCAGCGACCAGGTTTTTTCCATGCCTTCGAGTCCTGCGCGACGCGAGGCATAGAAGGCGGCGATGACGGAGCCGAAGACATCCAGTTGTCGTTGCCCATGCGCGCCGTTACCGACGCGTACCGGGCGGCTTTGCTCGTAACCGGAAAGCCATGGCAGCTCCCGTTCCATCAGCGCGCGCTCGCCGCGCAGGCCGTACATGATCTGGATTTCCTTCGGCGAGCCGCCGACGGCACGCATCAACCACCAGCGCCATTCGCTGGCTTCCTGCAGATAGCCGGAGCCGATCAATGCATACAGCGTCAGCGCGGCGTCGCGCAGCCAGCAAAAGCGGTAATCCCAGTTGCGTTCGCCCTGCAATTGCTCCGGCAACGAGGTGGTCGGCGCGGCGACGATGCCGCCGGTCGGTTCGTAGGTCAGCGCCTTCAGTGTCAACAGAGAGCGCAGCACACTGTCGTGATACTCGCCTTCATAGGTGCATTGTTGGCTCCACTGCGTCCATTCGGCGACGCTGTGTTCCAGCAGCGAATAGGGATTGCGCGGCATCGCCGGTTCTTCATGCGACGGATACCACTCCAGACAGAAGGCGATGGATTGTCCAGCCGAAATGGAGAAGTTCGCAAAGCTGCAGAAATTTTTGCTGGTCAGCGGCACGCCCGATGTGACGCGCACTGCATCCGGTCCGGCCACGGCGATGATTGCGCCTTCCTGACGTTTGACCCACGGACACCATTCGCCATAGTTGAAACGGATGCGCAGCTCGGTATGCAAATCCAGCTGGCCGCGTACGCCGTGGACGATGCGCACCACTTCATGCGTGCCGCCCGGTGCCGGTTTGGGCATGAAGTCGGTGACGGTTGCGGTGCCGGTTTTGGTGCGGATCGTGGTTTGCAGCACCATGGTGCAGGGCAGATATCGACGACTGACGCGTGCCTTCGCGTCTCTTGCCCGCAACGTCCAGCAACCGTTGCCCTCGTCGCCGAGCAGGCTGGCAAACATCGCGCCGGAATCGAAACTGGGCAAACACAGCCATTCGATATCGCCGTTCTTGTGCACCAGTGCGCCACTGTTGGTGGAGCCGATCAGCGCATAGTCTTCGATCGGACGACTCGGCTGATCTTTCTTGCGGACGATTTTTCCGGATGTTTTTTTCATGGGCAGCAGATCATGAACAATTCATGCGCATGGCATCGATCGCCTTCGCATAGTCGGGCTGGTTGAAGAGTGCGGTACCGGCAACGATGACGTCGGCACCGGCTTCCACGCTTTGCCGCACGGTATGCGGGTTCTGTCCGCCATCGACTTCGATATGCGGATGCAATCCGCGTTCATTACAACGTGCGCGCAGGGCTGCAATCTTTGGCAGCATCTCGGGCAGAAAGGCCTGTCCGCTGAATCCAGGATTGACCGTCATCACCAGCACGATGTCGACCAGGTGCAGCACATGTTCGATCCATGCAATCGGCGTGGCCGGATCGATGACGACGCCGGGTTTGCAGCCGAGTTCACGCACGCGGCTCAGCACGCGGTGCAGGTGGATGGTCGAACCCGGTTCGGCCTGCACCAGCAGATGATCGGCGCCGGCGTCGCGATAACGTTCGAGCATGCGTTCTGGCTCGACTACCATCAGGTGAACGTTGAGCGGCTTCTGCGTACTTTTCCGGATCGCCTTGACGACAGCGGGGCCGAACGAGATATCAGGGACGAAATGTCCATCCATGATGTCGACGTGGATCCAGTCGGAGCCTGCCGTATCGACGGCACGCACTTCTTCTCCAAGGCGCGCGAAATCCGCCGCCAGCACGGATGCCGCAATCTTCACGTCGCGCATCGCTGTTCTCCGATCAGGCGTTCGATGGCGTGCGCTACGCCGTCTTCCTCGTTCGAAGTCGTGGTCCAGTCGGCGGCCGTACGCACGGCATCGGGCGCCTGTCCCATCGCGATCGACAGACCGGCGCGCGCAAACATCGGCAGATCGTTCGGCATGTCGCCGATCACCGCAACTTCCGCAAGCGGGGTCTGCATCGCTGCCGCCACCGCCACCACGCCATCCCCCTTGTTCGCCAGCAGCGCCGTGGCATCCAGAAAATACGGTTGCGACAGGGCGACGGTCGCATGACCTTGCGTGGCTTGCTGCATCGCCGATTCGAGTTGCCGCAGTAAAACCTTGTCGTCACTGACGCCGACGATCTTGTCGACTTCGCTGCACAGCGCGTCGAAATCGTCGCGCAAGGTCGGCTCCAGCCCTGAAGACAGTTTTTCGCGCGGCACATGCGGATTATCGGCATTGCGCGCATACCAGCGTTCATGGGCAAACAGCCATGCATCGACACCGGCCTTGTCGAGCATGGACAGGATCGTGCGCGCTACTTCCGGCGCAAGCCGTTGCGGCTGGCCGATCACGCCGGTGCGATTGAACAGCGTGCCGCCGTTGAATGCGCCGAACGGGCCGTCCAGCTCAAGTTCGTCGGCAAGCCACAGCATGCCGCTCATCGGTCGGGCGCTGATCAGCGACATGCGTATGCCGCTCGCCGTCAGTTGCCGTGCAGCGAGAATGTTGGCATTCGGCAGCGACTTGTCATGCCGGACCAGTGTGCCGTCGATGTCGCAGACGACGAGGCGGATCGACAGGTGGACCGGCTTGCCAATCGACGCGTGATTCATGAGCCCAGTCCATGCCAGCGGCGACCGTCACGTTCGATCAAGGCATCGGCGCCGCGCGGCCCGGTGCTGCCTGCAACGTACGGTTCGGGTTCGCCGTCGGCCGCCCATGCGTCGAGCACCGGCTGCAGTGCATGCCATGCGGCTTCCACACCATCGGCGCGCTGAAACAGTGTCTGGTCGCCCATCAGCATGTCGTAGATCAGCGTTTCGTAGCCGGTCGTATGCGCGATGTCGAACGTATCGGCGTAACTGAAGTTCATGCGCACCGGTGCGGTCTCGATGGCAGGGCCGGGTCGCTTCACCACGAAATCGATACCCATGCCTTCACCGGGCTGGATCTGGATGATGAGTTTGTTGGCAGGCAATTGCATCACGCCGGTGTCGTGGAATTGCGCGAACGGCACCGGCTTGAAGACCACCACGATTTCGGTATCGCGTTGCGCCAGCGCCTTGCCGGTGCGCAGGTAGAAGGGCACGCCTGCCCAGCGCCAGCTGTCGATGCCGAGTTTCAGCGCGACATAGGTTTCGGTACGGCTGTCGGCCGCGACGTCCTGTGCGGCACGGTAATCGCCGACATCCTTGTCGCCGATACGGCCGGCGGTGTAGACGCCGCGCACTGCGTCGCGGTTGACGTTATCGGCGGTAGGGCCGCGGATGGCCTGAAAGACTTTTGCCTTTTCATTGCGGATCGCTTCGGCATCGAAGGAGTTGGGCGGCTCCATGCCGATCATTGCGAGGATCTGGAACAGATGATTCGGCACCATGTCGCGCAAGGCGCCGGTAGCGTCGTAAAAACTGCCGCGCGTGCCGACATCGACGGTTTCCGCCACGGTGATCTGCACATGGTCGATGTAGTTGTTGTTCCATACCGCTTCGATCATGGTGTTGGCGAAACGCGTGACCATGACGTTCTGCACGGTTTCCTTGCCGAGGAAATGATCGATGCGATACAGCTGCTTTTCGCTTGCGAGCGCAAGCAGGCGTTCGTTCAATGCGCGTGCGGAAGCGTGATCGTGACCGAACGGCTTTTCGATGGCGAGGCGACGAAACCCCTTTTTTTCGTCGAGCAGCCCGACTCTGCCGAGTTGTTCGGCAATATCACCGAACAATTGCGAAACGGTCGCCAAATAGAACACGGCATTGCCGATATCGAGCTGGTCGAATTTCGTGCGCAGTTGATCGTACAGCGCCGCATCGGTCATGTCGCCGCGCAGATAGGTAATGCGCGAACGTAGCGACATCCATGCGTCACGCTCGCGATCGTCGCCAGCGTCGATCGCACCTTCACCGCAATTGCTGCGCTGAAAATCCTCGAAGCCGGTACGCAACCATTCATCGTCGCCTTCCGCGCGACCGATGCCGAGTATGGAAAGATCGTCGCCGACCAGTCCGCTTGCAGTCAGGTTGATCAGTGACGGCATCAGCAGACGATGACTGAGATCGCCGGTGGCGCCGAAGATCACCAGCGTCGCTTTCGGCGCCTGCGGAGCCTTTGAAACTGTCGTCGAAGCCGGCATCATTTTTCACCCGGTTCGCCGAGCGGCAGTTCGACATGACCGCCGAAGCCGAATCGCATTGCCGACAATAGCTTGTCGCCGAAGGTATCGTGCACACGACTACGGTAACGCGCGAACAGCGCGGACGAGAGTACGTAAGCAGGCACCGCTTCTTCCATCGCGGCATCGATGGTCCATTGACCTTCGCCGCTGTCGCCGACCTGACCTGCATATTTCTCCAGCATGTGATCCTTTGCCAGCGCTGCTGCCGACAGGTCGAGCAGCCACGATGAAATCACGCTGCCGCGTCGCCAGACTTCGGCAATGTCGGGCAGGTTGAGATCGAAGCGCTCCTCGTCCGGCAGGCGATCGGAAGACTTGTTGCGCAGGATGTCGAAACCTTCCGCGTAGGCGGCCATCAAGCCGTATTCGATACCGTTGTGCACCATCTTGACGAAGTGGCCGGCGCCGGCCGGACCGGCGTGGATGTAGCCGCGTTCCGCGCGATCGTCTTTTGCATCGCGGCCCGGTGTGCGCACGACGGTGCCGTAGCCGGGGGCCAGCGTGGAGAATATCGGATCGAGTTGCGCGACTGTTTCTTCAGGGCCGCCGATCATCATGCAATAACCGCGCTCCAGTCCCCACACGCCGCCGGAGGTGCCGACGTCGACATAGTGCAACTGTTTCATGCGACAGGATGCGGCACGACGGATATCGTCCTTGTAGAACGAATTGCCGCCGTCGATGAGGATGTCGCCGGGCGAGCACAAGGCGGTCAATGCAGTGATCGTCGACTCGGTCGCACCACCGGCAGGCAGCATGACCCAGAAGATACGCGGGGAAGAGAGCGTGCCGGTCATTTCTTCCAGCGAGGCGGTCGGCGTCGCGCCTTCGCCGGCGAGCATTGCCACTGCCTCTGTGCTGTGATCGAATACCACCACATCGTGGCCGCCGCGCATCAAACGTCGCGCAAGATTGCTGCCCATCCGGCCGAGGCCGATCATTCCAATCTGCATGATGATTTTTCCTGTTATTGAACGGAAGTGTTGCCGGTTAGCGCCGTGCGTTTTGCACCGACGGCGGCCAGTAATTTGTCGGCCGCATCAGTGAACTGCTTGACGCCATCCTCGACCAGGGCGGCGGTGACTGCATCCAGATCCAAGCCCAGGCGTTCGGTTTCAGCCAGAACCTGTCGCGCGTCTTCGACGTCCTGCGTCAGGCTGCGCGTGACGACGCCGTGTTCGCGAAACGCATCCATCGTTTTCGGCGGCATGGTATTGACGGTATCGGGGCCGATCAGCGTGTCGATGTAGAGCGTTGGCGAATAGGCCGGGTCCTTGGTGCCGGTCGATGCCCACAACAGACGCTGCGGCATCGCGCCTTTTTTCGCCAGCGCCTCCCAGCGTGCGCTGGCGATCATTTCCTGATATCGCACATATGCGAGTTTGGCGTTGGCAATCGCGACCTTGCCACGCAAGGCGCGCAGCGCAGCGCTTTCGGCATCACTGTCCTTGATTCGCTGGTCGATCGCCTTGTCGATTTGCGCGTCGATGCGACTGACGAAAAAGCTGGCGACGCTTGCGATCCTGTCGATCGATTCATTCTTCTTCACACGCGCTTCGAGGCCGGCAAAAAACGCGTCCGCCACCGATTGATACGCTTGCTGCGAGAACAGCAGCGTGATGTTGATGTTGAGTCCGTCCTCGATCAGTTGCCGCACGGCCGGTACGCCGGTGGCGGTGCCCGGCACCTTGATCATCAGGTTCGGACGGTCGACTGCTTGCCACAGGCGACGCGCCTCGGCGATCGTCTGCTGCGTGTCGTTCGCAATATACGGAGACACTTCCAGGCTGACATAGCCATCCTTCCCGTTCAGCTTGTCATAGACCGGGCGCAGATCGTCCGCCGCGTGTCGGATGTCGTCGATGGCCTGCGCCTCGTAAGCGTCGGTGGCATTGCTGGCAGCGGCGTTTGCGCCGGCTTTTTTCAGCCATGTCTTGAAGCCTTCGTCGTATGCATCGCCGTGTCCCATCGCTTTTTCGAAGATCGACGGATTGGAAGTGACGCCGGTCAGTCCGTCTTCGTCGATCAGTTTGCGCAAGCCGCCTTCGGCAAGGAACGTGCGATCGAGAAAATCAAGCCATACGGCTTGTCCTTCGTCATGCAAATGCTGTAACGGATTTTTCATGATGAGTGAGCCTTGATGAGTTGGTGCGCGACCTTCACGACGTTGTCGATCGTGAAGCCGAACTTTTCCTGCAGCTTGGCCAGGGGTGCCGATGCGCCGAAGGTGGACATGGTGATGGTTGCCCCATCCGTGCCGACATAGCGATCCCAGCCGAGCGAACCGGCCTGTTCGATGGCGAGCCGCGCTTTCACGGCAGGCGGCAAGACCTGATCGCGGTAAGCGCGATCCTGCTTTTCGAACAGATACCAGCTCGGCATCGATACGACGCGTGCGCGAATACCGTCGGCGGACAGTTTTTCGTATGCGGAAATTGCGAGCGACACTTCACTGCCGGTTGCGATCAGGATGAGTTGCGGTTCACCCTTGCAATCGGCCAGCACGTACGCGCCTTGTTGCACGCCGTCTGCCGATGCGTATTTACCGCGATCGATCGTCGGTAGCGCCTGGCGCGACAGGATCAACGCAGTCGGTTCGTGCGTGTGACTGAGTGCGACCTTCCACGCCACGGCGGTTTCGTTGGCATCGCCGGGACGGATCGTGTCGAGGCCGGGGATTGCGCGCAGCGTCGCCAGGTGTTCGATCGGCTGATGCGTCGGACCGTCTTCGCCGACGCCGATCGAATCGTGCGTGAAGACGAACACCACCGGCACTTCCATGATGGCTGCGAGCCGGATCGGCGCGCGCATGTAATCGGCAAACACCAGGAAGGTCGCGCTGTACGAACGCAGGTAACTGAGTGCCATGCCGTTGGCAATCGCGCCCATCGCGTGTTCGCGCACGCCGAAATGCATGTTGCGACCGTCGTATCGATTTGCCTCGAATGCTCCGGCGCCTTCGAATGTCAGGTTCGTCTTGGTCGATGGCGCCAGATCGGCTGCGCCGCCGATCAGCATCGGCACATGCGGTGCGATGGCGTTCAATACCTTGCCGCCTGCATCACGCGATGCAATGCCCTTGGCATCAGCCGGAAAAACCGGAATGTCGGTATCCCAACCGTCCGGCAATTTTCCCTCGCGCAGCAGGTCGAACTCTGCGGCTTCTTTCGGAAATGTTTTTCGATAACGCTCGAATTCCCGCTGCCATGCTTCGCGCGCTGCCTTGCCGCGCTTGGAAATCACACCGTGGAATGCGTCGGCGACGCCGTCCGGCACTAAAAACTGCGCATCTTCCGGCCAGCCGTACGCCTTCTTCGTGGCGCGTACATTGTCGGCACCGAGCGCTTCGCCGTGCGCCTTCGCGCTGCCTGCACGCGGACTTCCCCAGCCGATGACGGAATGCACGACGATGAAGGTCGGCCTGTCATTCGTTTCGCGAAACGTCGCAAGTACCTGCGTGATGGCATGTGTGTCGTTGGCATCGTTCACGTGCAGCACATTCCAGCCGTATGCTTCGAAACGTTTGCCGACGTCTTCGGTAAAGGCGAGTTCGGTCGAACCTTCGATGCTGATGTGATTGCTGTCGTAGATCCAGCAGAGATTGGAGAGTTTCAGATGTGCGGCGACAGAAGCGGCTTCGCCGGAAATGCCTTCCATCATGTCACCGTCGCCGCACAGCACATACACATCGTGATCGAACAGTGTGAAGCCGTCGCGATTGAAGCGTGCGGCGAGGGCGCGTTCTGCAATGGCCATGCCGACCGAGTTGCCGCAACCCTGACCCAGCGGACCAGTGGTCGTTTCCACACCGGTCGTCATGCGGTATTCGGGATGGCCGGGCGTTTTCGATCCGAGCTGGCGGAACTGCTTGATGTCGTCAAGGCTGACTGCGGGCAAGCCGGTCAGATTGCCGTGGGCGTCGATTTCCTTGACGCGTGCCAGATGCAGCAATGCGTACAGCAGCATGGATGCGTGTCCGACAGAGAGAACGAAGCGATCGCGATTCGGCCAGTCGGGTACATCGGGATCGATGCGCAGGAAGTCGCGCCACAACGTATATCCGACCGGCGCCAGCGCCATCGGTGTACCGGGATGCCCGGAGTTTGCTTTTTCGACGGCATCGATCGCAAGCGTGCGTATCGTATTGATGGTGTCGACAGTCAGACGTTCCGTTGTTCCGTCTTCACGGAATGACGTTGTTGCAGAAGAATCTTCACTCATGCTGAACCCCGTGTGATGCGGTTCGCGCGACGACACATCAGGAAGATGATGTATTCGTCAGTCATAGCGAACGCTACGTTATGACTATGGTTGCTATCGGGAGTTCAAGCGTTTGTTGTTTACTTCTGCGATGTCGACGGGACCTTGGTTCGACTGTGCAAGAAAATTT
>NZ_DATMTD010000119.1:0-8088 GCF_035565035.1 Oxalicibacterium sp.
GAAGGGCTCGGCTGGCTGCAGGCCTGGCGGCAAACGAAGCACTAGCGGAAGTCCGGAATTGCCGTTATAATTTCGCTTCTTTAGGCTCGTAGCTCAGCTGGTTAGAGCACTACCTTGACATGGTAGGGGTCGTTGGTTCGAGTCCAATCGTGCCTACCAACGAAAATTTGGTAAAACCTGTAAGAGCGAGAAAGGCATCCCCGGTTATGACACCGCGAACGACAACCACATCGGTTTCCAAGCGACGCTAGTCGGGATCTTTTTCGTCAATACCATTTGAAGAAAACGCGGCTGGCCCGCGTTTTTTTTCGTCCGCATTTTTGTACATCGATCCATCTAGCGTCAGCCGCCTTGCCGGCTGAAACGGAGAGCAAAATGATTACAGTCCGACTTCCCGACGGTTCGCAACGTCAATTCGATGCACCTGTCACCGTGGCGCAAGTCGCCGCCAGCATCGGCACCGGTCTCGCCAAGGCCGCACTGGCAGGCAAGGTCAACGGCGATGTGGTCGATACGTCGTATCTGATCGAGCGGGACAGCGACCTGGCCATCATTACAGACAAGGATGCGGAAGGTATTGACGTCATTCGTCATTCGACCGCGCATTTGCTGGCGTATGCGGTCAAGGAACTGTTCCCGGATGCGCAGGTGACAATCGGTCCGGTGATCGACAACGGCTTCTACTACGACTTTTCGTACAAACGTCCGTTCACGCCGGAAGATTTGCAGGCGATCGAAAAAAAGATGGTCGAACTGGCGAAAAAAGACGAGCCGGTCACCCGCAAGGTTTTACCACGTGACGACGCAGTAGCGTATTTCAAATCGATCGGCGAAGCGTACAAGGCCGAGATCATCCAATCGATTCCTGCTGATCAGGACGTGTCGCTCTACACCGAAGGCAAGTTCACTGATCTGTGTCGTGGCCCTCACGTGCCATCGACCGGCAAGCTGAAGGTATTCAAGCTGATGAAGCTGGCCGGCGCCTATTGGCGCGGCGATTCCAAGAACGAAATGCTGCAGCGCATTTACGGCACGGCATGGGCGAAGAAGGAGGAGCAGGAAGCCTATCTGAACATGCTGGAGGAGGCGGAGAAGCGCGACCATCGCAAGCTGGGCCGCTCACTTGATCTGTTCCATTTTCAGGAAGAAGCGCCAGGCTTGATTTTCTGGCACCCGAAAGGCTGGACTGTCTGGCAGCAGGTTGAACAGTACATGCGTCATGTCTATCAGGACAACGGCTATCAGGAAGTGAAGGCGCCGCAGATTCTCGACCGCAGCCTGTGGGAAAAGTCAGGGCATTGGGAGAATTACAAGGAAAACATGTTCACGACAGAATCGGAAAATCGCGCCTATGCGTTGAAGCCGATGAACTGCCCGGGACATTTGCAGATTTTTAATTCGGATCTGCGCTCCTACCGTGAACTGCCATTGCGCTACGGCGAATTCGGACAGTGCCATCGCAACGAACCATCCGGCTCGCTGCACGGCATGATGCGCGTGCGCGGCTTTACACAAGACGATGGCCACATCTTCTGTACCGAAGATCAGATTCTGGATGAATGTGTTGCCTTTACCGCATTGTTGCAAAAGGTCTACCGTAATTTCGGCTTTACCGATGTGATTTACAAAGTGGCAACGCGCCCGGAAAAACGTGTCGGCTCGGATGAGGCGTGGGACAAGGCCGAGCAGGCGTTGATCGCTTCGCTTGACCGTTCAGGCTATCCATACGAAATTTCGCCGGGCGAGGGCGCGTTTTACGGTCCCAAGATCGAATACACGCTGAAGGATGCCATCGGTCGCATGTGGCAATGCGGCACGATTCAGGTCGATTTCTCGATGCCGGCGCGTCTTGGCGCCGAATATGTCGCGGAAGACAACACCAAGAAGGTGCCGGTCATGTTGCACAGGGCGATTCTCGGATCGCTGGAGCGTTTCATCGGCATGTTGATCGAAAATTACGCCGGTGCATTGCCGTTATGGCTGGCGCCGGTTCAGGTTGCCATATTGAACATCTCCGATGCGCAAGCGGATTATGCGCAAGCTGTTGCACAAAACCTGAAAAAACAAGGGTTTAGGGTACATCTGGATTTGCGTAACGAGAAAATTACCTATAAAATACGCGAGCATTCCGTTCAGAAGCTGCCTTATATCATTGTGATTGGCGACAAGGAGCGGGACGCAGGTACGGTGGCCGTGCGAGCGCGGGGCAATGTCGATCTGGGTGCGATGCCCATCGATTTATTGGTGGAGCGCCTCAAGAATGAGGTCGAAACCAAAGCCTGAAGGGTTAATCCCGCAGCGCAGGAGCACGGCTTAATTATTTGATTTTTAAAGGAAATTACAATAGCTACTGACAAGTCGCATCGGATCAACGGTGAAATTACTGCGCCTGAATTGCGTTTGAGTGGTGTGGAGAACGAAGCGCTCGGCATCGTCAGTCTGGCAGAAGCCTTCCGTTTGGCGGAAGAAGCCAATGTGGATCTGGTTGAGATTGCGCCTACTGCGCAACCGCCGGTCGCCCGCCTGATGGATTACGGCAAGTTCAAATATCAGGAACAAAAAAAGGCGCACGAAGCCAAGCTGAAGCAGAAGGTTATTCAGGTCAAGGAAGTCAAATTCCGTCCTGGTACCGATGATGGCGATTACGGCATCAAGCTGCGTAACCTGATCAAGTTTCTGGATGAAGGCGACAAGACGAAGATCACGTTGCGTTTCCGCGGCCGCGAAATGGCTCATCAGGATATCGGCATGCGAATGCTGGAGCGATTGAAATCCGATCTGGAACCGTACGGCCAGGTCGAGCAGTTTCCCAAGATGGAAGGTCGCCAGATGATCATGATTCTGGGGCCGAAGAAGAAAAAGTAAGAATTCGCACTATCTGCCAGCAATGGCAGATGCTGCAAATAGCGGTGAACTCGATTTCACTGCATAACAAGTGAGAGTAGGCATCCAAGTGCAACGAAATTGTTGCCACCTGCAATCATACAAAATGGAACTGTCCCTAAAAGGACAGAGTGTGTCATGCCAAAAATGAAAACGAAAAGCAGCGCCAAAAAGCGCTTTCGTGTCCGTCCGGGTGGTACCGTCAAGCGTGGTCAAGCGTTCAAACGCCACATCCTGACCAAGAAAACCACCAAAAACAAACGTCAATTGCGCGGTGCTGTCGGTGTCCATGACACCAACATGAATTCCGTTCGCGCAATGATGCCGACCGCTTAACCTCACTCACATAATCAGGAGCAATCATGCCTAGAGTAAAACGTGGGGTTACCGCACGGGCCCGTCATAAAAAAGTCCTCGACCAAGCCAAAGGCTATCGTGGTCGTCGCAGCAAGGTTTACGGTATTGCCAAGCAGGCAGTCATGCGCGCTGGTCAATATGCATACCGCGATCGTCGCAACAAGAAACGCGTGTTCCGCGCTCTGTGGATCACCCGTATCAATGCAGCGTCGCGTGAGCATGGCCTGACCTACAGCGTGTTCATGAACGGTCTGAAGCGCGCTTCGATCGAACTGGACCGCAAGGTTCTGGCAGATATGGCCGTGATGGACAAACCGGCATTCGCCGCGATCGTCAATCAGGTGAAAGCAAACATCGCTGCTTAAGTTGTGAATCGTATGTGCTGTCTTTGGACGGCGCAGCAATATCGAGCGGGGCAGGGTTTCATACCTATGTCCCGCTTTTATTTTCTCTGTACCTTTCGGCTCCCTTTCAAGGACGAAAAACAAACCGCATGAATCCCCTAGATCAACTCGTCATTCAAGCACAGACCGATTTTTCGGAGGCAGCCGATGCGGCAGCGCTGGAAAATGCGAAAGCGAAATATCTCGGTAAAACCGGACAAATTACCGAGCAGATGAAAAGCCTCGGCAAGTTGGCACCGGAAGAACGCAAGACGCAAGGCGCAGTCATCAACGCCGCCAAGGAAAAGATCGAACAGGCACTGACAGCACGTCGCGACGCATTGTCGAATGCGCAAATGGAAGCGCGCCTCAATGCCGAGGCCATCGATGTGACATTGCCGGGTCGCGGTCGCGGAACTGGCGGCATTCATCCGGTCATGCGCAGCTGGCAGCGCGTGGAGGAAATCTTTGGCTCGATCGGCTTCGATGTTGCCGATGGCCCGGAAATCGAAAACGACTGGACCAATTTCACTGCATTGAACAGCCCGGAGAATCATCCTGCGCGTTCAATGCAGGATACGTTTTACATCGAAGGCAACGATACGCAAGGCAAGCCGCTTCTGCTGCGTACACACACGAGCCCGATGCAGGTGCGCTATGCACGCATGAACAAGCCGCCGATTCGCGTGATCGCGCCAGGTCGCACGTATCGCGTCGACAGTGATGCGACACACTCGCCGATGTTCCATCAGGTCGAAGGCTTGTGGATCGACGAGAACATCAGTTTTGCCGATCTGAAAGGCGTGTACCTCAACTTTGTTCGTGCGTTCTTCGAAACCGATGATTTGCAGGTGCGTTTCCGGCCTTCCTATTTTCCGTTTACCGAACCGTCCGCAGAGATCGATATCGCATTTGGCAGCGGCCCGTTGAAAGGTCGCTGGCTTGAAGTATCGGGCGCCGGTCAGGTACATCCGACCGTATTGCGCAACATGGGATTCGATCCGGAACAGTTCATCGGCTTTGCGTTCGGCTCCGGCCTCGAGCGCCTGACGATGCTGCGTTACGGTATCAACGATTTGCGTCTGTTCTACGAAGGCGACTTGCGTTTTCTCAAGCAATTCAATTAACGGTCGATGCAATCGGCGCGTGATGTCGAAATAATCGCGACGAGCCGGTTCCCGTATTTTGTAATGTCTGTGGCATAGGGTTTTAATCATGCAATTTTCCGAAAGCTGGCTGCGTACGATGGTCGATCCGAACATGACTTCGGATGAACTCGCGCATTTGTTGACGATGTCTGGTCTGGAAGTCGAAGAGGTCGAGCCGGTTGCGCCGCCGTTCTCCAGCGTGGTCGTGGCAGAAGTACGCGAAGTCGCCAAGCATCCGGACGCCGATCGCTTGAATGTCTGTCAGGTCGATGCCGGTACCGGCACTTTACTGAACATCGTCTGCGGCGCGCCAAACGTGCGCCCCGGAATGAAGGTCGCATGTGCAATGGTCGGCGCGGTGTTGCCTCCGGGTGAAGACGGCAAGCCGTTTGAAATCAAGCTCGGTAAATTGCGCGGTGTGGAATCGCAGGGCATGCTGTGCTCGGCAAAGGAACTCAAGCTGTCGGACGAGCAGGGCGGTTTGATGGATCTGCCGTCGGATGCGCCGATCGGTCAGAATTTCCGTGACTACTATCAGTTAAACGATCTGAAATTCACGATCAAGCTGACGCCGAACAAGGCGGACTGTCTGTCGGTATTAGGCGTGGCGCGTGAAGTGTCGGCTCTGACCGGTACGCAGTTGAAAATACCGACCTATCAAGTCGTTGGGGCGACGATCAAGGATGTCTTGCCGGTGAAAGTTTCGGCCCCTGATTTATGCGGTCGTTTTTCTGGACGCGTTATTCGCGGATTGAATGCGAAAGCGGCGACACCGGACTGGATGAAACAGCGTCTGGAGCGCAGCGGCCAGCGTCCGATTTCCGCACTCGTAGATATTTCCAACTACGTGATGCTGGAACTTGGTCGTCCGACGCATGTGTTCGATCTCGACAAGATTCATGGCGGCCTCGATATCCGCTGGGGCAAGAAAGGCGAATCGCTGAAACTGTTGAACGGCAACACAGTAGAAGTCGATGAGTGGATCGGTGTAATCGCCGACGACAAGGAAATCGAATCGCTGGCCGGCATCATGGGCGGCGATGCGAGCGGCGTCACGCTCGACACGCAGGACATCTATCTGGAAGCAGCGTTCTGGTATCCGAATGCAATTCAGGGACGTGCACGCCGTTTCAATTTCTCTACGGATGCTGCGCATCGTTTCGAACGCGGGGTGGATTTTGCGACGACGGTCGAGCACCTCGAACGCATTACGTCGCTGATCGTGGAAATCTGCGGCCAACCGGGCAAGACGGCAGTCGGCCCGATCGATGATCACATCGTCAATCTGCCGAAGCGTGATCCGGTCAGTGTACGCACTGCGCGCGCTGCCAAGGTCATCGGCATTGCCTTTACCGATACGCAGATCTCCGATATTTTCACGCGCCTCGGCTTGCAGTTCACGCAGAAGGATGGCGTGTTTTCGGTGACGCCACCATCGTACCGTTTCGATATCGAAATCGAGGAAGACCTGATCGAGGAGATCGCGCGCGTCTACGGTTTTGAAAACATTCCTGCGTTGCCGCCGATCGCGGCAAACGCAATGCGCATTCCACCGGAAAATGTCCGGTCGCCATTCACGATTCGTCGCCAACTCGCCGATGCGGACTATCAGGAGGTCGTCAACTTCAGTTTTGTCGAGCAGGCATGGGAAACCGATTTTGCCGGCAATGCCGATCCGATCAAGTTGCTGAATCCGATTGCCAGCCAGATGAGCGTGATGCGCTCGACGATGATCGGCAACCTGGTTGCCAACGTTCGTTACAACCTGAACCGCAAGGTCAGTCGTATTCGCCTGTTCGAAATCGGCGCTGTTTATCTGCGCAACAAGGAAGAGCAGGATGGACCGTTGTCGGTCGCCGGTTTCGACCAGCCGAAGCGTGTTGCTGCAATCGCCTATGGTCCGGCAATGGAAGAGCAATGGGGACAGCCGACGCGCAACGTCGATTATTTCGATGTGAAAGCCGATCTGGAAGCCTTGTTCGCACCGAAGAAGCCAACCTTTGCACGTCTGGACCATCCAGCGCTGCATCCCGGCCGTTCTGCCAAGGTGATCCTTGACGGCAACGAAGTCGGCATCATCGGCGAGCTGCATCCGCGCTGGCAGCAGAAATACGATCTGCCGTTGGCACCGGTGCTGTTCGAAGTTGACGCGACTGCATTGCAGCGCGTCGACGTGCCTGTCTACAAGGAGATTTCGAAATTTCCGGCGGTGACACGAGACTTGGCGCTGGTCGTCAAACAAACGGTCGAAATGCAATCCGTAATCGACTCTTTTGTTGCTGAAAGGAAATCAAATCCTGTATGCAATATTTTGCAAGTGATTGTTTTATTTGATGAATATCGCGGCAAGGGGTTGGAATCTGACGAAAAAAGCCTTGCTTTCCGCTTCACCTTGCAAGATACTCAATCGACCCTGCAGGACGATCTGGTTGATGCTGCAATGGCCGCATTTGTGGCTGCTGCCGGCAAACATCATGGCGCCAGATTGCGTACTTGAATAGGCAGGGAACGACAAATATGAATGATGTGAATTCCGCCGAACTCCAGTCCGTACTTGCTGCCGACCTTAACCGCGCCATGCTGGAGGCCAAGGTACGGTCGCAGGCAGAAAAAGACCTGCCAACGCTGACCAAAGCCGAACTGGCCGAACTGCTGTTCGAACAGGTCGGCCTCAACAAGCGCGAAGCCAAGGATATGGTCGAGACCTTTTTCGACGAAATCCGCAATGCTCTGGAACGCGGCGAGTCGGTCAAGCTGTCCGGTTTTGGTAATTTCCAGTTGCGTGACAAGCCTCAGCGTCCGGGACGCAATCCGAAGACCGGTGAGGAAATACCGATTACGGCACGTCGCGTCGTCACTTTCCATGCGAGTCAAAAACTCAAGGTCATGGTCGAAGATTCAAGCCAAAAAACGCTCGCCGGCACCGTCTGACTAAATGAACGAACGGATCACCAAACCTGAATTGGTTGCGTTGCCGCCAATTCCAGCCAAGCGTTACTTCACAATCGGTGAGGTAAGTGAATTGTGCGGTGTGAAACCGCACGTCCTGCGTTACTGGGAACAGGAGTTCACACAACTGAAACCGGTCAAGCGGCGTGGCAATCGCCGTTATTATCAGCATCATGAAGTGCTGTTGATTCGTCGCATACGTGAACTGCTGTATGAACAAGGCTTCACGATCAGCGGTGCACGTAACAAGCTTGACAGCCGGATTCTCGAGGGGCGTCTGGACGATGACGCAGATCATGACAGCGGCACAGCGGACAACGCGCAGCTAGCAGCGATTCGTGGTGAGCTGATGGAGATTCTGGGGTTGT
>NZ_DATMTD010000120.1:0-4203 GCF_035565035.1 Oxalicibacterium sp.
GAACGGGTTTTGGGCGGGCGTTTCTGTCAAAATACGGAGTGGTTTGCCGGGGCCGTCCGGTTTATAAAAATCTGCCGGTCGTCATTCAGGGGATAACAGTTTTTCTGACAAGCGACAGCGACAAGAAAAAAAGCCGGAATGAAGTTTTGCCGCGGTTGCGCGAACAGTCATCGCGGCATTGGTTTAGTGAATATCGCATTCGCGCATTTGTTTAACTATCTATCGATAAGGATCCAACTATGCAATTGGTCAAAACCCAACGAGATGCGCTGTTGCGTCCGTTGCAGATTGTGAGTGGTATTGTCGAGCGTCGGCACACATTGCCGATTCTGGCCAATATCCTCATTCGCAAGGATGGCGAGCGTGTTTCATTCCTGTCGACCGACATCGAAGTGCAGATCACCACGCACGCGCAAGTCGGCAGCGGTAACGACGTCACGTCGACCACTGTTGCAGCACGCAAGCTGCTCGACATTCTCCGTGCGCTGCCGGATTCCGGCGACGTGGCGCTGACGCTGGCAAACAAGCGCATGACCGTGCAGTCGGGCAAATCGCGTTTTGCTTTGCAGACGCTGGCCGCTGAAGAATTCCCGACAGTTGCGCAAGCCGAGCAGTACAACGCCAAGGTCACGCTGCCGCAGAAGACATTGAAGCACCTCTTTAATATGGTGCACTTCTCGATGGCGCAACAGGACATTCGTTATTACCTGAACGGCCTGTTGCTGGTCGTCGACGGCAAGAACGTCATCGCGGTTGCTACCGACGGTCACCGTCTGGCCTTCTGCCAGGTTGCAACCGAACAGGAATTCGCGCGTCAGGAAGTCATCATTCCGCGCAAGACGATTCTCGAACTGCAACGCCTGCTGGAAGATACCGACCAGCCTGTCGATCTGGAGATCGCCAACAACCAGGTCAAGCTCACGTTCAGCGACATCGAACTGATTTCCAAACTGGTCGAAGGCAAGTTCCCGGATTACACGCGCGTCGTGCCGAAGGGCTACAAGAACAACTTCACGCTTGGCCGCGATGCCTTGCTGCGTTCGTTGCAGCGTGCCGCGATCATGACGTCGGACAAGTTCAAGGGCGTGCGGTGCATCGTCAGCCCCGGCAGCATGAAGATCAGTTCCACCAATGCCGACCAGGAAGAAGCGGTCGAAGAAATCGAAATCGATTACGGCGGCGATAGCGTCGATATCGGCTTCAACGTCACTTATCTGCTCGACGTATTGAACAACCTGAAGGGCGACAGCATCAACATCGCTCTTGGCGATGCCAATTCGTCCGCGCTGATCACGGTGCCGGATAATCCGGACTTCAAATACGTCGTCATGCCGATGCGTATTTGATGAGCTAAAAAGAGTCAAAACGGCAACGAAAAATTCCTGTTTTTCGTTGCCGCCCGAGGGTTAAAACTGCTTTAAAAACAGAAACTTGCCCTCATATGAATCATCTGTCGGTACGTGTATTTTGTATCGAAGACAAGCAGCAAAAAAGCAGTCCCGCAGTTCGTTTTGCAGAAGTTTTTCGCAAACAGATGTGAGGTCAAGCCAGCCGGCAAACCAGCGTCGGCAAGCGCTTTTCTCCTTCAGGGAAAAAGCCGGATGGACCACCTCTTTGAATCCCATCAGGAATTCAGGCCGCCATCCGCTTTTCCGTCTTCGGATCATCGATTCCGAAGAGAAGGGTCGAACTCCCATTGCATGCGAACGATTCAGTAACGTTATTTAAAGGTAGCCATGTCCGCGATCCCGAACGAGAACATCCCTCCATCGCAATCCGCCAACTACGGTGCGTCGTCCATCCAGATTCTTGAAGGCCTGGAAGCAGTCCGCAAACGCCCCGGCATGTACATCGGCGATACGTCGGACGGCACCGGCCTGCATCACTGCGTGTTCGAAGTGCTGGACAACTCCATCGATGAATCGCTGGCGGGTCATTGCACCGAGATCCACGTCACCATCCATTCCGATAATTCCATTTCGATCACCGATAACGGCCGCGGCATTCCGACCGGCATCAAGTGGGACGACAAGCACGAACCAAAACGCAGCGCGGCAGAAATCGTCATGACCGAACTGCACGCCGGCGGCAAGTTCGACCAGAACTCGTACAAGGTGTCCGGCGGTCTGCACGGCGTAGGCGTGTCGTGCGTGAACGGTTTGTCCAAACTGTTGAAGCTGACGATCCGTCGCGATGGCAAAGTGCACCAGATGGAATTCGTGCGCGGTGTGCCACAGAATCGCGAGATTGAAACCATCGACGGCCAGGTTGTCTCGCCGATCAAGGTTGTCGGCGATACCGACAAGCGCGGCACGGAAGTCCACTTCTGGGCCGACGAAGAGATTTTTACCAATGTCGAATTCCACTACGACATTCTGGCCAAGCGCATCCGCGAACTGTCCTTCCTCAACAACGGCGTGCACATCAAGCTGACCGATCAGCGCACCGGCAAGGAAGAAGACTTCGCGTTTGAAGGCGGCACGCGCGGCTTCGTTGAATACATCAACAAGGCCAAGAGCGTGTTGCACCCGACGATTTTCCAGGCGACCGGTGAGCGTTTGTCGGACCAGGGCACCAACATCACGGTCGACGTCTCCATGCAATGGAACGACGCCTACAACGAACAGGTGCTCTGCTTCACCAACAACATTCCGCAACGTGACGGCGGCACCCACTTGACCGGCCTGCGCGCCGCGATGACGCGCGTCATCAACAAGTACATTGAAGAAAACGAATTTGCGAAAAAAGCCAAGGTCGAAGTCACCGGCGACGACATGCGCGAAGGCCTGACCTGCGTGCTGTCCGTTAAAGTGCCGGAGCCGAAATTCAGCTCGCAGACCAAAGACAAACTCGTATCGAGCGAAGTGCGCGGCCCGGTCGAAGAGATCGTCGCCAAGACGTTGACCGACTTCCTCGCCGAGAAACCGAACGACGCCAAGATCATCTGCGGCAAGATCGTCGAAGCCGCACGTGCGCGCGAAGCCGCGCGCAAAGCGCGCGACCTGACCCGTCGCAAGGGCGTGATGGACGGCCTCGGCCTGTCCGCCAAACTGGCCGACTGCCAGGAAAAAGATCCGGCACTGTGCGAACTGTACGTGGTCGAAGGTGACTCCGCAGGCGGCTCCGCCAAGCAAGGTCGCGATCGCAAATTCCAGGCGATCCTGCCGTTGCGCGGTAAAGTCCTCAACGTCGAAAAAGCCCGCTTTGAAAAAATGCTCTCCAGCGAACAGATCACCACGCTGATCGCCACGTTGGGTACCAGCATCGGCGCGGACGAATTCAATATCGACAAGTTGCGTTATCACCGCATCATCATCATGACCGATGCGGACGTCGACGGCGCCCACATTCGCACGCTGTTGCTCACGCTGCTGTATCGCCAGATGCCGCTGCTGGTCGAGCGTGGCCACGTCTACATCGCGCAACCGCCGCTGTACAAGGTCAAGCACGGCAAGGACGAGCGCTATCTGAAGGACGACGTCGAAGAAGCCGTCTACATGATGCAAATCGCACTGAACGACGCCGCACTGATCCCGTCGGAAGGCGCAGCACCGATCAGCGGTGATGCCCTGTCCGAATTGGTTCGTCAGTACAACACCGCCAACGCTATCATCAATCGCCTGACGCGCGTGATCGATTCCGCAGCGCTCACCGCCATCATGACCGGCGTCACGCTCGACCTCAGCTCGCAAGAGGCAGCTGACGGATCGGCCGCGCGTCTGCAGCAAGGCATCAACGACCCGGCGGTCAAGGTCGCAGTCGTCCACGATGAGCTGGCCGACAAGTACGCATTGCGTATCCAGCGCATGCAGCACGGTAACGTCAAGGTCACCGGCTTCGACGCAGACTTTGTCACCGGCCCGGATTACATGGTTCTCGCCAACGCCGCCGCAACCTTCAAGGGTTTGATCGGCGCGGGCGCAATGATCCAGCGCGGCCTCGGCGACAAAGCCAAGATCAGCGCCATCAGCGACTTCCACCAGGCGATGGGCTGGCTGCGCAGCGAAGCAGAACGCAACGTCGGCAAGCAACGCTACAAAGGTCTGGGCGAGATGAACCCGGAACAACTGTGGGAAACAACGATGGACCCAACTGTACGCCGCCTATTGAAAGTGCAGATCGAAGACGCCATCGCAGCGGATCAGATTTTCACGACGTTGATGGGGGATGATGTGGAACCGCGGAGAGCGTTTATTGAGACGA
>NZ_DATMTD010000121.1:0-14326 GCF_035565035.1 Oxalicibacterium sp.
GTTTTTATAGTATTGACTTGATATAAACCGACTCCTACAATTCGCGCAGCTTGAAGAGCAGGCCCCGTATTTGAACACCAAATCGGGTTGAAAAGAAACCTATCTTCAATATCAACGGGGCTCGGGACCCCAGCATCCAGGAGCGTATTAAAAGGCTATTTGCCTTCTCCCGAATATAGTTGTTTGCTTTGCCAAGGATGCCGCAAGAGAGCGTCCATAAGTAACCAACTCCGACGCCTGTCCATACGCGGGACGCGATGACAGGCGATTTCTCTGATTCACGGCATGTTCAGGGTTCTACATCAGACAGTATCGGTGGAGCCCTTCACCTGCCGCGTCAATCCAGGAGTTTTAAATGTTGAATCAAATTACGACGGCGATGCGTAAAGTCGCCAGCCAGTCGGCCCAAAAAACGATTGCGCATTCGATTTCGATGCGCGATACCACCAGCCGCATGATTGCCGCGGCCAAGCATGGATTGATGGTCTTCGGCCTGATCGCCCTTGCTACCCTGACGCTGATCTTCTTCAAACCGGAAGTCGCTGACCAGTTGCAGGCACTGTCACCGTTCACCCAGGCTGTCGCCTCGACCGCCCCAAGCGCCGACATTCCGCCAATGGCCAACCTGATGGATGAACCTGCCGGAACAGACACGGATGACGTCGTTCCAACGGCAAGTGCTGCTCCCAGCCCGATGCTCGGTACCGACATCCAGCAGAAGCGCGTGACCGAATGGTTGTCCAAGCGCTATCGCGTCGCCGGCGATGCAACGAACATGCTGGTTTCCGCCGCTTATCTGACCGCCAAGGAGATCAATCTGGATCCGCTACTGATCCTGGCTGTGATGGCGATCGAATCGCGCTTCAACCCGTTTGCGGAAAGCCCTGTTGGTGCACAAGGCCTGATGCAAGTCATGTCCAAGGTCCATCATGACAAGTTCGCCGAGATGGGTGGCGCGCAAGCTGCACTCAATCCGGTTGCCAACATCCGTGTCGGCTCGCTGATCCTGAAGGAATACGTGTCGCGCGGTGGTTCGGTTGAAGCCGGACTGAAACGCTACGTCGGTGCTGCAGAAATGGAAACCGATGCCGGTTACGGTGCGAAGGTGCTGGGCGAATACGATCGCCTGAAAGCAGTCGCCAACGGTAAGCGCGTGTCGGTCTATGCTTCGATGGCAAGCCGCTCCGCGCCGAAAGTGCAGCCGATCCCGGATCCACTGGATCGCACCAAATCGGCGGCAGGTCTGATCAATGCCAAGACGGCAATGGAAGATCAGATCAAGCCGGAAAATGCCGACAAGGTCACCGCACTGTAAGCGTCAACGAGCTAGTAAAAAAGGAGCCGACAGGCTCCTTTTTTTATTGCCAGACCGAGCGACAATAAATTCGAATTATGCGCCGCGGTTCGCAAAGAAGACCCGCAGGCGTGCCACTGCCTCCTGCAAATTCTCCATGGAAGTCGCATAAGAGATGCGCACGTAACGATGCGCCGTCGACGGCCCGAAATCCAGTCCTGGCACCATCACGACGCCAGCATCATTCAACATGCTGCGCGTCAGTGCATCTGCATCGTCAGACAGATCGGAGCAGTCGGCATAGACATAAAACGCGCCATCCGGCATCACCGGCACCTTGAATCCCAGACTCTTCAGTGCCGGCACGATATAGTCGCGACGCCTCTTGAATTCCGCCTTGCGCGCTTCGTAAATGCTAAGTGCTTCCGGCGTGAAGCAGGCAATGCCCGCATGCTGCGCGAGACTGGAGGCGCAGATGAACAGGTTCTGCGCTAGTTTCTCGATTGGCGCGACCAGTTGTTCCGGTACGACCAGCCAGCCCAGCCTCCAGCCCGTCATGTTGAAATATTTGGAGAAGCTGTTGATCACGATCACGTCGTCGCCCAGCGACAATGCCGAAAACGCTGATGCGTCATAGCGCAGGCCGTTGTAAATCTCGTCGACGATTGTGAAGCCTTTGTTCTCGCGCACGACATTGACGATGCGACGCAATTCGCCCTCCTCGATCGAGGTGCCGGTCGGATTCGACGGCGATGCCAGCAGCACGCCGCGTGTTTGTGCGGACCAGTTGGCCCGCACCATCTCGGCAGACAACTGGAACCGATGTTCCGGACCGGAAACGATCATCTTCGCTACGCCATCGAACGCGGCAACAAAATGGCGATTGCACGGATAGCACGGATCGGACATCAATACTTCCGCACTCTTTTCCACCAGCGCCGCGCAAGCAAGCAGCAATGCAGCCGACGCGCCGGCCGTCACGACAATGCGTGACGCCGCCACATCCAGGCCATAGACGTCACGATAATGTTTGGAAATCGCTAGGCGTAATTCCGGCAAACCGGTAGCCGATGTGTACTGCAACCGACCATCCGCCATGGCGCGTGCAGCCGCATCGATCACCGGTTGCGCCGCCGTAAAGTCCGGCTCGCCGATACCCATGTGAATGATGTTGCGCCCCTGACGCTCCAGGTCCGCCGCCATCTTTGCCAGCTCCATCACATGGAACGGCGCGATATTGTCGAGACGTGCAGCAAGCTGGGCAAAATGCGAAGTCAAAACGAGTTCCTCAATGAAATTCGCCACCGGCAAAGGCGGGTGGCGAAAAATCTGCGACGTCAAAAGCCGTGATCGAAATCAACCGCGCCGGATCAGCCCTTGCGCCCTGCGCTGACCTCGGTTTCGCGCGCGTCGGCAGCGAACTTGTCGAGTACGCCATTGACATATTTGTGTCCGTCGATGCCGCCAAACGATTTGGTCAGTTCGACCGCTTCGTTGATGACTACCTTGTACGGGATTTCGACATGATTCTTCAACTCGAACGCACCGATCAGCAATGCAGCGTGTTCGACCGGCGACAGTTGCGAAATCTCGCGGTCGATCAATGGCGACAGACCCGCGCGCAATTCGTTGGCCTGTTTGACGGTGCCGTACAGCAGCGCATCGAAATGCTCTGCATCGGCCTTGTCGAAGCCATGTGCCTGGCGAATGTTCGTCGCGATTGCGCGTACATCCTCATTGTTCAGCAGCCACTGGTACAGGCCCTGCAGCGCAAATTCACGTGCGCGATGACGCGGCGTGCGGTTCTTGTTCGGATTGGCGTGCTCGGTTTTTGTGTTCATGGCTTACAGGGAAAACTGACAATTACTTGAAAAACGAAGGACGCGTTCACCGGAACGCGTCGCGAAATAACAAAAGGGAAATTACTGCTCGTCGTCCGCCGCATCGGCCAGGTCTTCCAGCGCAATCGTCAGATTCGCCATCTCGACCGCGACACGCGCCGCATCGGTACCTTTTTCTTCCATGCGCGCTTCCGCCTGTTCGTCCGTGTCGGTGGTCAGGACTGCGTTGGCGATCGGAATGCCGAACTCGAGGCCGACACGCGTGATGCCCGCGCCGGATTCGTTCGACACCAGTTCAAAGTGATAAGTCTCGCCGCGAATCACCGCTCCGATTGCGACCAGCGCGTCGAACTGCATCGTTTCCGCCATCTTGCGCAAGGCCAGTGGAATCTCCAGCGCGCCAGGTACGGTCACGTGCAGGACATCCTCATCCTCCACACCGAGATGCTTCAGTTCGGCCAGACAGGCTGCCAGCAAACCATGGCAAACGTCTTCATTGAAACGTGCCTGCACGATGCCGATACGCAAACCCTGACCCGTCAGGTTCATGTCGTAGGTGCCAACTGTCATGGTGTTTCCTTCGTGCGCGTTTGCGCTTCTGATTCAACCGGCCGCCGAGCAATGAATACGACGAATATACCGCATTGATTTGATGATGAAAATTCCGCCAAGGCGGAACGAGTATTCAATTTTCCGGCGTTGCCTGATAACCGGTCACTTCCAGATTGAAACCAGCCATCGACGGCATCTTGCGCGGATTCGCCAGCAACTTCATTTTTCCTACTGACAGATTCTTGAGAATCTGCGCACCGATTCCGTACGTGCGCAAATCCATGCGTGCGGCACGCTGTTGCGGACGCGCTTCTGCGGGATTATCGAGCGCCTCAAATTGCGAAAACAGCTCGTCGGCCGATTCCTCGCAATTGAGCAGCACCATCACACCGCGTTTTGCCTGCTTGATCGCTGCCATCGCAGACGCCATGTTCCACGAATGCGTCGTCGCCTTGGTTTCCAGCAGATCGAGAATCGATACCGGTTGGTGCACCCGCACCAGCGTTTCCTGATCGGGCTCGATATCGCCGTGCACCAGCGCCAGATGTGCACCGCCGCTCGGCTTGTCGCGATACAGCACTGCCTGGAACGTGCCATGAATCGTCTCCATCGACCGCTCGCCGATACGATCGACAAAGCATTCATTCTGGCTACGGTAGTGAATCAGGTCGGCAATCGTGCCGATCTTCAGGTTGTGTTCTTTTGCAAATTCGATCAGGTCCGGCAGGCGTGCCATCGTACCGTCGTCCTTCATGATCTCGCAGATTACGGCGGCTGGCGTCAGACCTGCCAGCTCGGCAAAATCGCAACCGGCTTCGGTGTGGCCGGCACGCATCAACACGCCGCCCTTCTGCGCCTTCAACGGAAAAATGTGACCAGGCTGGACGATATCCGACGGTTTGGCGTCCTTTGCGACGGCGACCTGAATCGTGCGGGCACGATCGCCGGCCGAAATGCCGGTTGTCACGCCTTCCGCCGCCTCGATCGACACGGTAAAGTTGGTCCCGTACGACGTCCCGTTGCGCGCCGTCATCATCGTCAGCGCGAGTTGATCGCAACGCTCTTCCGATAATGTCAAACAGACCAGCCCGCGACCGAACTTCGCCATGAAATTGATCGCTTCCGGCGTGACAAAATCGGCAGCCAGCACCAGATCGCCCTCATTCTCGCGGTCTTCTTCGTCGACCAGAATGACCATGCGACCGGCGCGCATTTCTGCAATGATTTCCTGCGTAGTTGAAATGGACATGGGGGAATCTCTGAATAGGCCCGCTATTTTAATGGATTTGCGCTGCGGCACGACGTTTCGTGACCACAGAAGGCTTTCATTTACATCCATTCGGATGTGTGACGCGTTATCAACCTGGCTATTCCTGACTGACTTACTCAAGAAAAAAACAGTTTCCGCACGTTAATATCAAGGTTCGACAGTACAATCGCACGACCATCAGGCGATTGTGCTCATCTGATTTTCAGTGGAGCCATATCAATGCGGAACAACCAGCCAGTCACGAACAACGAGTATGTATTGAGAGATGGCACGTCGCTTGTTTCCAAAACAGATACCAAGGGACGCATCACCTACTTCAATCCTGCCTTTGCCGAGACCAGCGGTTTTTCCAGCAGCGAATTGATGGGCGCACCACATAATCTGGTGCGCCATCCCGACATGCCGGAAGAAGCCTTTGCCGATCTGTGGACTACGCTCAAGCTCGGCCTGCCATGGAACGGCATTATCAAGAATCGCCGCAAGAATGGCGATTACTACTGGGTACAAGCCAACGCCACACCGGTACGCGAGAACGGAAAAATCGTCGGCTACATGTCTGTGCGCAACAAGGCATCGCAGCAACAAATCGCCGAAGCGGCAGGTCTCTATGCACGCTTCAAATCAGGGCAGGCTCGCAACATCCGTTTCAGGCACGGCTTGATCGTTCCGACAGGACTGGCTGGAAAATTCGCCGCTCTGCGTCATCTCGGCCTGGGAATGCGCATCGGTTTGTGCATGACCAGCCTGACCGCCGTCATTCTCGGGATGGGCGTGCTCGCAGGACTGCATGCGACGTCGAACCAGATCAACATGATTGCGGGTGTTACCACGATCGGCATCCTGTTCTCACTGGGCATCTGGGCTTTTCTGCACAAAGCCATCGTGCGTCCGCTACGTTCCCTGATCGCGGCAACCAATACGATGGCCGGTGGCGATCTGACCATTTCACTCGATGCGTCGCGTCACGACGACATGGGACAACTGCAAAAGGCGCTGCAACAAATGAACGTCAACCTGCGCTCGGTCATCGGCGACGTCAGCACCAACGTTGCATCGATCAACACGGCAACACGCGAAATCGCGACCGGCAACATGGATCTGTCCGGCCGCACGGAAGCGCAAGCATCGAGCCTGGAACAAACCGCATCAAGCATGGAAGAACTGGCATCCACCGTCAAACAGACTGCCGATCATGCCTCGCAGGCAAATCGCCTGACGCTCTCCGCCTCCGACGTCGCCGGCAAAGGCGGTCAGGCCGTGCAGAACGTCAGTACAACAATGAACGAGATCAGTGCATCCGCAAAGCGCATTGTCGACATCATCGGCCTGATTGACGGCATTGCCTTTCAAACCAATATTCTCGCGCTGAATGCTGCGGTCGAAGCCGCACGCGCAGGCGAGCAGGGCCGAGGCTTCGCGGTTGTCGCAACGGAGGTGCGCAGTCTCGCACAGCGTTCCGCCGGGGCCGCCAAGGAAATCAAGACGCTGATCGACGACTCGGTACAAAAGGTCGATGCCGGCAACAAACTGGTGAATGATGCGCTTGCCACCATGAACGAAATCGTCGATTCAATCCACCAGGTGACCAACATCATGACGGAAATCGCCACCGCCACGCGTGAACAGGGCAACGGCATCGATCAGGTGAACCAGGCCGTGACGCAGATGGATGAGGTCACGCAGCAGAACGCCGCGCTGGTAGAACAATCCGCCGCCGCCGCACAGAGTCTGGAAGAACAGACGCTGCAACTCGTACGCTCGATTTCCGTGTTCAAGACCGGATTTGAAGATGGTCGTTCTTCGCCAGTCATTGACGAAGACAGCATTCGCAGCCGCTTGAAGGCACTGCCTGTCCGTTGACAACGCCCCGGCGTACACGCCTTCGGTAGTCGCCACTCTTCAACGGTGGCGAATCACGACATTATTTTGCGAATTGCAGCATGCGCTCGACATAGCGCGCAATCAGGTCCACTTCCAGATTGACCTTGGCACCCACTTTCAGGTGCTTGAGAGTCGTGACCTGCACCGTATGTGGAATCAGGTTGACGGAAAATTCACAGCCCGACGCCGTATCGGCAACCTTGTTGACAGTCAATGAAACGCCATTCACGACAATCGATCCCTTGATGGCGAGGTAGCGCCCCAGCGTTTTCGGCGCTTCGACCACCAGCAACCAGGATTCGCCGACCGGTTCGAATTTTTTGACTTCCCCCAGTCCGTCAACATGACCGGATACAAGATGGCCGCCGAGCCGTTCGGACAGGGTCACCGCTTTTTCCAGATTCACTTCGCCTTGCGCATCGAGACCTGCCGTGCAATTCAGACTTTCGCGTGATACATCGACCTGAAAGGTTTGATCCGTCTTGGCAACGACCGTCATGCAAGCGCCATTCAACGTGATCGAATCGCCGAGCGCCACATCCGCCAGCGGCAAACCGCCAGCATTTACTGTCAATCTGTGACCTGCAGCAGCATCGCCCAATGGGTAAACTTCGGTGATTTTGCCGATGGCGGCGACGATTCCAGTAAACATGGCTTGAAATGAAAAAGGATTAAATGAAACGGGCAAGGATACGCAAATCCGGTCCGATCTGCTTGATGTCATGGAAAGCCAGATTCTTTTTCTGCTCCAGCGACTCCAGTTCCGGCAGGTTGAACATGCCCTGCGCATCACCCAGCAACGTTGGCGCGAAATACAGCAGCAATTCATCGACACAGCCTTCGCGAATCAGCGAACCGTTCAGCTTGAATCCGGCCTCGACATGCAACTCGTTGATCTGGCGACGTCCCAATTCCTGCATCAACGAAGCCAGATCCACCTTGCCGTTCGCGTTCGGCAGGATGATCACTTCGTTGCCGGCGTCCTGCAGAATCTTTTCCTTGTCCGGATACGATTGTGCGGCGACGATCCACGTTCCGCCGCCCTCCAGCACACGCGCATGCGGGCTGATCTGCAATTTGCTGTCGATCACGATGCGTTGCGGCTGGCGCGGCGTATCGATTGCACGCACGGTCAATTGAGGATCGTCTTCCATCACGGTACCGATTCCGGTCAGCACGGCACATGCACGCGCGCGCCAGTAATGTCCGTCGGCACGCGCCTCGTCAGCCGTGATCCACTGGCTGACGCCGTTGTGCAATGCCGTCATGCCGTCGAGACTGGCCGCAGCCTTCATGCGTACCCAAGGCTTGCCATGCTGCATGCGCGACAGAAAACCGATGTTGATTTCGCGTGACTCGTCCTCGAGTACGCCGCACGTCACTTGAATCCCTGCCGCCTCCAGTCGCGAAAGTCCCTGCCCTGCCACCAACGGATTCGGATCGGCAATCGCGACAACCACACGCGCCACGCGCGCACGAATCAATGCGTCCGCACAAGGCGGCGTGCGGCCATGATGACTGCATGGCTCCAGCGTGACATAGACCGTCGCACCGGCCACATCAAAACCCTTGTCCGCTGCATCATTGAGCGCCTGGACTTCCGCGTGCGCATGACCGACCGGTTGCGTATAACCGACGCCGATGACACGGTTTTCCTTGACGATGACACAGCCGACGCGCGGATTCGGCGTCGTCGTGAACATGCCCTTGGCTGCCATTTCCAGTGCGAGGCGAATGCCCTGCACGTCGCTGTGAATTTCCACGAGAGTCTTTTCGAGAATGATCGATTCGGTGACGACGGCTCAACAATTGGTCGCATCGTCCTGCGGGTTGCAGACACGCGGTCGACCGAGAAAGTTGATGACCACCTTGCGCGATTGCGTACCCAGTTCCAGCAGCCAATTCCCCGATTGCGAGGTCTGACTGTTCGCATTCGTGCGTGTACGGCCGGTACCGTTGAACGCGATATATTGTACTTTCGAATCGGTAAACCGGGGCGTGATCGACAAGGCCTTGTCAATCGGATCATGCATGAAAATAACGGTTTCGCCGTTCTCCGGTCGCTGATTGCCATTATCGTCGATGAACACAACCCAGCCGTTATTCCACGAGGTGCCATTGCCAGCCGGTACCAGATCAACACGTGTGCCGCGATGAATCGCTTCCGAACGTGTCAGATTCACCGCCATGAACAAGGCATTCGCGGTTGTCGTCAGACGCTGTCTGTGAACAAGAGACTGAAAATTCGGGACGCCAACCGCCAGCAGAATACCAACGATCGTCACAATTGCCATCAGTTCGGCAATGGAAAACCCTTGGTCATTTCCCTGAAAAATCCTGTCCACGATTTTTCGGCGCGCATTCACCAGCAATGACCGGCATCGGCAGACTTCTCGCCTTCACTGGTCAGTATCAGGCGGCCGCATAGCGGATCCTGATAATTACGATTAACGCTTTCCGTCCCGGGTACGGCTGTCAGTTTTACGCAGTCGCGAATTCCTCTGTCATCACAAGCTTCCGCGCTTATTTCGTAAAAGCTGTTTGGCGCGTTATCGCCGGAATACCAGCGAAACGACTTTGCGTCAGCGTCGGCAGAGGCAGCCGAGAACGCGATATAACTGGATTGCAATGAGTAATAGCGCTCCTGCTGCTGCATGGTGCGCATCAACGCCGCATGCCCTTCCGCCCGTTTCGTTTTCAAGATCGATTCCTGATAGGAGGGATAGGCGATCGCGGCCAGAATCGCGATAACGATCAATACCACCATTAACTCAACCATTGTGAAGCCGTGTGGATGTCTTGCATGCATGCGCAATCTCCTATTTACCGCTGCGTAATTCCACCCAATTGACGATTTCGCGCCAGCTCAATCGCCCGGCGGTCATTACCGTCTCTACAATCGTTTTTCTTCCCAGAGATTTTTCCGTTTGCGTCGGGCTGTCCGAATCGCTGATTTCCAGTTTTCTGGTCACGCGTCGTTTTCCTGTGGCATCACGCTCGGCAATTTCTGTCGGAGCCGTCGAAACAATGATCGGCACACCGGGAAACCCTGCGTCACTCAACTCACCTGTGAAACTGGCGGCAGCCGGCAAACCGGTCAATGTGTTTAATACATAGAAACGGCCGATTGGCTTTGCGCAGCGATTGCTGTGCGGGATCAAGGTACGAAATGCCAGCAACAAATCGAACAGCGATGCGGGACTGACGCTGCGTTCGCCAGTCTTCGCAGAATCGATGAAGTCGACATACCACCCCTTGTCGCCGGCACCGGACATGCCGTACTGGAAGCTGCCGCCTCCAATTTCCAGCGTATTGCCGTCGTCCGATGGCAGCAATGTTCTTTCCGTCAATTCGCTACGTCCGGCAATTCGTTTTCCGCCGTCATCCCATACGGCATAGAACGATTGCATGGTGTATGCGTTTTTTCCTAGATCGTTCTGTTCCAGATATTTTCCCGTTCCGAACAAGACGACGTGACCGTTAGCGGGTGCGTAGACTGCATGAGGTTTTTGGGAAATCGGTTGTCGCTTTCCTCCAGCATCCCGTGCCACGAACAACGGCTTCGGCGGCTTGCTTCCGAGCACATTGGGCCATGGCGGCAGTCCGCTGAAATCGAATCGCCATAAATTGCCTTGCATGTCGCCGGCATAGCCATGACTCACAGAACCATCGGCAATACGCACCAGTGCGACATCGCTCATGCCGTTTGTGCTCTTCGCGTCACTGATCGGCAACGTGAATTTGAAGTAATTGACGCCCGCGACCCACGGCTCCGTCCGTCGCTTGTCCAGCGCCAGCAAAAACAACGCGTTCGACGCCGCAACATTGGACTGGCCATCAGCCTGGTAATTGTTGACGCCGTTTGCCACGACGGCAAAATATCGATACTGCGGCTTGCCATTTGTCAGAGACGTCTTGAATTTTGCGATGACCGGCATTCCAACGACGTTACCGATATCGACGTCGTTCGCATCGGTGAACTCCCACAGCACATCGTCTGCATCAAAGTCTTCCGGCTCAGTCACATCAAGTGCGAATACGCCTTGGGCGCTACGTCCCATACCCGCGACGAGCACGCTCTTCCATTTATTATCGGCATGAACTTCTGCCACATCGATACCACCATCAAGCGGTAATGCTCTTGCGCCAGTCAGCGTGGTCAACTCTGGCAGCCTTGAAAACAAGGCTTCGGGAATGTAAGCGAATAGCTCTTCCCCTTTATTTGCATCAAATGCATGCAACATGCCGTTTCCCGTGCCGACATACACGACCGGCGTTCTTGCACGATTCGCTTCAAAATAATCCTGGTAGGAATGTCCATCCAGAGTTGCCGAAGGTGCGCCGATGTATTTCGGTACGCCATGCACGATCGCGCCCAGCAACTGATCGCGAGAGGGAAAACCGCTTCCATGCTTGTCAGTTTCATGAAGGCGATTGCCACGCAGATAATTGAGACGCTCTTCACCCAGTTGATCCTCGTTTCCAGCTCGTGATGAGCGATGCAACAGATCTTTTTGTTCGGTCGACAAGGAGGACCAGATAAATGGAATACCGGAAAATCTCTCGCCGATATAAGAACCTGTGTAAATGCGGCGCGTCTTTACACGTTTCGTTAACAGCGTCGCGGCATCCCACTCAAATCTGCCCGGCGAATCGATTCCGTCTGATTCTGCAAATGCTCGTTGTATTTTTTTCAGGCTACCGCTGCCGGTTACGGGATTCAAACCGGCTTGATACAAATAACCGGCTTCGTTCCTGTCTGCATTGGAAGACTGACTTGTTGTAGTCGAAAATATCTTGTTTAACGGCGGGCAGGATGTCAGATACAGCGGATAATTTTCCAACGCGATCTCTGGAATGTCAGCCTGAATGTCAGCCGAAATGTCAGCTGCAATCGAACTGCAGGCCCATATTGTGAACAGTATTGACGACAGTACTGCTGCAGAACGGCGAATGACGTATCTCATCAATACGCCTTGCGGTAAAAAGTCTGCAGCGCAATCTGAGTCGTTTCGCGCACTCCGAATCCGACGGCGGTGATACGGTACAGATAGTCGGTTTGCTCCGCCGACGCGCCTGCTTTGCGATGCGGCATCAGTTCGATGACGTATCGCGGCAATCTGGCGGGCAGCAATCCGGAACCGGACTGAAACAATTGACCGGTGAATTTTCCGTAGGGAACCGAGTTTGCCGTATGCGTACCAGCTGATAGAAAATCGATCTGTCGCCAGGCAGCCGATGCGCCTTCTTCATAGCGGCACAATCCAAGAGAAATATTCTGCTCGCCGCGGGAACAAATCGGATCGCCCGCTCCGGGAAATCCGATTGCGCCACCCGCATGAAACAAATGACTGCGAGAACGCATGACGTCCGGCGAATGCTGGATATCCATTTCGGCATCGAGCAATGCCGCCTCTGCCGCCTGAAATGCAATCTGACGGTCACGATCATTGCGCGAGGATTTCTCCCCCTGCAAGGCGATCTGTGCTGCAGCAATTCCCAGCAGCAGAACAACTATCAGGAGCAATAGCGTGACGAGCAATGTTGCGCCGTTCTGCGATGTACGTATGACTGACATTGTCCTCATACACCGCTTCCCGCAGCATCATTACGTAGCTGGATCGTTTGCCTGAAAATTTTTCTGATCCTGTTGCGCTCAACCGGACGAATAGACGTTTCCTGTATGTGCGTGCCATTGTCGTGCAGCGCATGGCTCGAATAGGCGCCGCCGAATAGCCGATATTCCTCCGACATGGCATCGTCACGTGCAGCTTGCGTGCCGCGCACCAGCATCGCGATCTGGACGGACCGAATCCTTTTCCAGTGCGTCCTGCGATTAAGGTCCGACAGCCGTACAGTCGCGTTTTCACCATCCAGCGTCAATTGCGCGTCCAGCGCATCGACCGCGTCTGCGTTTACGAAGCGATCCGGCAGGCCGTCATCGTTTGTGTCCACGCCATACAAAACCTGAAACGATTCGACGCCGCGTGCGATCGCGTCGGCATTCCAGCCTGTTTTCGTCCTGTATTTGCACCGCAACTCCGGCTCTCCTTCGGCATCGTCGGCTACAAAGAAAATGCTCCAGCCACGTTCATGCTCGGCGGTCTCTCCAGAAGCAGGTGAGGCGACTGCCAATCCTGCACAGTTCAGAATGGTTCCGTCCCCGTCTCCGCTGTCATCGCCGAAGAAACGCAGTGCCAGTACGTCACTCCCGTTGACAGCACTTTTTGGATCGGCAGCATCCAGGGCGGCCGTATTCTTTTTGAGTGTCGCGGCATCCATGCCGATGACGTTGGGGCTCCATCCGGTCGTCGTCGTTGCCGGCGTTTCTGCTGCGTCCCGGTTTTCATGGCCGGCCTGCCGGATGGCGCGCGACAGGACTTCCATCGCATATCGCCCGTTTTCCTGAACATGCGCGGTCTGATCCTGCACGATGTAACCCGCCTTGCTGGACAATAAAAGCCCTGTTGCCGCCAGTACGATGAACAGGCCAAGCGTCATCGCGATCAACAATTCGATCATCGTCAGACCATGCTGTTTCAGAACACACCGCCATATCGTTTCATTTGGCATATGGCGCGACAAGCAACGCAATTGCCGGCGCATCCTCGCCCGTTTTTCGCAACGGTTTACCGTCCGGATTTTTTTGCTGCCAGCCGATCTTGATAACGACAGAACCCGCGCGTTGCTTTTCCGTTGAAGCGGCATTTTCCGAACAGTCCCACTTGAAATGCTGCCCGCTCTCATTCCAGGGGGCCACATCGCGGCAAACCTTGACACGCCCTTGCGGCAATTCGTTACCGACGCGTTGCAGCCACTCTGCAATTTCAAATTGCGCAAGCTGTTCGGCATCGCAATGCGCATTACTGCCGTAGCAGTTGGGAGAGGAAATGGTGGAATGCGATGACGACGAAAAACGGTGATCGGTACGCAAATAGGGATTTGCGTTATCCGCCAGTTTCATCTGACTTACATTGGCACGCATACGCTCGCCCATTTCGGCAGCGAGATAAAGTGCGCTCGTCTGAAACACGGATTGCTGTGATGTTCGCAAGGCGGCCAGTTGCATGCCCGCGGCACCGATTACGCCAACGGCCAGAACGAAAAGCGAGACCAGCACTTCGATCAACGAAAATCCGTTTTCTGCTGACGACTTCATGCAGCGAGTCTCCCCGGCAAACATTCAAAATCGAACTGGCTCTCGGCCAAGCAACCCATGACAAATGCAGGCCGTCACGAAGCGTTGCGATTATTACAATCTTCCAGTTGCTTTCAAATCCCATCAATATGGGAAATTCCGATACAAGGAGAATGTGAGAAATCCAGAATGCTGATGCGTCAGGAATGCATGCCGTAAAGGACGTGGAAGAACTGGGGACGAAAAAAAAACGCCACGCAGATGCGTGGCGTTTTTAACTTGGCGTCCCCAAGGGGATTCGAACCCCTGTACTCACCGTGAAAGGGTGATGTCCTAGGCCTCTAGACGAT
>NZ_DATMTD010000122.1:0-68293 GCF_035565035.1 Oxalicibacterium sp.
CTCATCTTGTCCATAACTCTATGGGCAGTAACGAATTCATGGGTAAGCGAAATAATTTCTGCCAAAGCTTTATTGCTAAATGAAGAATTAACGAAATATTTGATGCTCTTGCCGTTTGGATTAGCGTATTGGATTGTTAAAGAAGCTAAAGAATTGATTTTTTCCGAGAAGAACCATGCGGAGCAACTTGTCCATTGGCCAGAATATTGGAAGCTAAAAATTCACATTTATGTGTCCTTTTTATTTGGATTTATTTTTGTCTTGATTTCATTGTTACCTTGGTTGTCGGTATCTGGCCTGACTGAAGTGAAAAGTCTGTTGATATTTATTGGCGGTGTTGTAGGGATGCTTTGGGTTGCGGGAAGTATTTATTTTGCTCAAATATCTGTGAAAGAAATTTTGATGAGGTAATTATTTCCATGCATTCTCGTAAAGCACCTTATTGATGGCTTTTCTTTTATCCCACTCTTCAATCTCCAACATCGGCGCCGGATAAAACTCCTCCACATGCCCGATACACAGCACGGCAATCGGCTGGCTTCCCTCCGGCATTCCGCATAACTCCCTGATCCGCGCAGGATCGAACAGCGATACCCAGCCCATGCCGATGCCTTCCGCACGTGCGGCCAGCCAAATGTTCTGGATCGCGCAGGAAGCTGACGCCAGATCCATCTCCGGCATGGTGCGGCGGCCGAAAATATATTTTTCTCTTTTATCGGTGAGGCCGACGACCAGCACCTCGGCGCACGCCAGAATGCCTTCCACCTTCAGCTTCATGAATTCGTCCGAGCGTTCGCCTAATGCGTCGGCGGTGGCGATGCGTTCTTCATCGACGTGCGCGTGGATCGCCTTGCGCAATGCCGGATCGGTGATGCGCAGGAAGCGCCACGGCTGCATGTAGCCGACGCTGGGTGCCATGTGGGCGGCGTGGATAAGGCGTTCGAGCTGGCCGTCTTCGAGCGGATCGGGGCGGAAGTGGCGCATGTCGCGCCGTTCGCGGATGGCGCGATAGACAGCATCGATGTCGGATGCGGGGAAGGCGTGCGGGCTGGTGTGCGGATTCTTGGGCATAGTCATGTCGCCATTATCCGCCAACGTACGGGCAACGTCGGTGGCGGAATCGGCGTGATTTTATGGCGTGATTTTATGGCGTGACTCTATGGCGCACTTTTACAGTGTGATCTTGCGGCGCGATTCTTACGATGCGGCGGCGACGCGGTTTCTGCCGTTCTGTTTGGCCAGATAGAGTTGCTTGTCTACGGATTCGATGAAGTCGGTCAGTTTGTCGGTGTCGGTCGGGATGATGGTGCCGACGCCGAGGCTAATGGTGACGTTGGAGCAGATGCCGGATTTTTCATGTGCGAGCGCTTCGTCGCAGATCAGTGCGCGGCAGCGTTCGGCAATCTTGAGTGCGGCGGCCTGATCGGTTTCCGGCAGGACCAGCATGAATTCCTCGCCGCCGAAGCGGGCGAAGAAGTCGCGCGTCCTTCTGGTGGCGGAGCCGAGGATATTGGCGACGGTCTTCAGGCATTCGTCGCCCTGAAGGTGGCCGTAGTGATCGTTGTACTGCTTGAAGTAGTCGATATCGAGCATGACCAGCGACAGCGGCTGGTGATTACGTCGCGCGTTGCTCCATTCGACATCCATCACGGAGTCGAACATGCGGCGGTTGGCAACGCCGGTCAGGCCGTCCTTGAAGGACAGCGCTTCGAGTTCCTTCTGCATGTCGATCAGCTTGGCTTCGGTCTTCTTGCGGTCGCTGATGTCGAACATGAATCCGATCAGCGCATCGACTTCGCCATCTGCATTGCGCATGACGTGCACGACGTCGCGTATCCAGACATAGTTGCCGTCCTTGGTCAGTGCGCGGTAGTCGGCTTCGTGGTCGGTACCGGACCTGGATTGCGCCACGCAGAAGTTGACGACCCATTCGCGATCTTCCGGGTGCATGCGTTCGGCCCAGTCGTTGGCGCTGACCCAGCTCTCCGGCGTCCAGCCGAGCAATGCCTCGATCTGCGGCCCGATGTAGGCGAAGGTCATGCTCTTCCAGTCGATCTTCCAGGGAATGGCCTTGGTGGATTCGAGCAGGGTTTTGTAGACGGCGGTGTCGGTTGCCATCTGTGATGCGATATCGGCCATGTTCTGAATCGTGTTGGATGCGGCGGGCCGTCTTGCTGCGGCATGTACCTGTTGCTGTGCGAGTTTTGTCCAAATACGGTTCGGACTTTATCACGGCCTCGTACATGCACGCGAATATGCGGTCGCGGTGCCGCGTCGCTCTGCGTTCTGTTCCGCTGCTATGCGTCGGACAGGATGCAGAAACCGCTGACACCCAGATTCACGCCGAGCAGATCGGCGATGGCGTTCTGACCGAGCAGGATTTCGGTCGGAGCCGGTTCGCAGGCGAACGTATGCTCGATGACGTCCATGTTGAACAGGCACAGCAGGCTCTCTTCATCGCAACTGCGACGGAAGGCGAGCACGCCATGCGGTGATGGCAGCAGTTCGATGTCGCCTTGCATCAGTGCGGGATGTGCGCGACGGAAGGCGATGGCCTTGCGATAGAAATGCAGTACGGAGTTCGGATCGGCTTCCTGCTTCTCGACATTGATGGCGCGATGTTCGTCGCCGACCGGCAGCCAGGGTTCGACGCGACTGAAGCCGCCGTTCAGCTTGCCGTTCCACGGCATCGGCGTGCGGCAGCCGTCGCGGCCCTTGAATTTCGGCCAGAACGATTTGCCGAACGGGTCCTGCAGTCGTTCGAATGGCACATCGGCCTGCGGTAGTCCGAGTTCCTCCCCTTGATACAGGCAGATGTCGCCACGCATCGTTAACAGCAGCGCGAGCATTTCCTTCGCCGTCTGCGCGCGATCGCGACCGTTGGCCCAGCGCGTTGCGACACGCGGCTTGTCGTGATTGCTGAGTGCGTAGCAGGCACGGCCGGGGGCGACGATATTGTTTTCCAGTTCGGTGATGACGTCACGCACACGCTGTGCGCTGCTGTCCGGCTGCATCATCGCGAAACTGTAGGCGGAATGCAGGCGTCGGTTTTGCGTGTATTGCCCCATCAGCTTGATCGGATCGTAGCCGCCGACTTCGGCCAGGCTGTATGCGCCGTATTCGTCGAGCAGTTTGCGGATGCGTTCGAGGAAGGGCAGCATTTCCGGCTGGCCCTGATCGTACATGTGCACCTGGAATCCGTAAGGGTGCAACGCGGCGCTGACGTCGTCGCGCGGCGGATTGCTGCGCAACTGCCGATCCTGAAAAATGTGATTGCACGCGTCGAAGCGAAAGCCGGCCACGCCCATGTCGAGCCAGAAGCGCATTTCGGAAATGATCTGCGCCTGCACTTCCAGATTGTGCATGTTGAGATCGGGCTGGCTGGAGAAGAACGAGTGGTAATAGTACTGCCGCCGTTCCGCATCCCAGCGCCATGCCGGGCCGCCGAAAACGGAGACCCAGTTGTTCGGCGCGCTGCCGTCCGGCTGCGGCGATGCCCACAGATACCAGTTGGCCCGGCCGTTGAGTCCGGCGCGGCTGTCCTTGAACCACTGGTGCTGTTCCGATGTGTGCGAGATCACCATGTCGACGATGATACCGATGCCGGCCGCCTTCGATTTTGCCAGCAGGCTCTGGAAGTCCTCCATGGTGCCGAACAGCGGATCGACCGCGCGATAGTCGGCAACGTCGTAACCGAAATCGACCATCGGCGATTTGAAGAACGGGCTGATCCAGATCGCATCCACGCCCAGGCTCTTGATGTACGACAGTTTTTGTTCGATACCGGCAAGGTCGCCGATGCCGTCATTGTTGGAGTCGCCAAAGCTGCGTGGATAGACCTGATAAATAATCATGTACCGAGCCTCGTGAATATTTATGGGTTTGTTATTGACGGGGATGTGACATGCATGCGCCGCAGATGGTTCCGACAGGAAATCACATGCGGAAGTGACAACCGCGATTGTGCATCAACAACGGTTTGTGTGCAGGCGCGGCAATGTCGTTGCATTACGGAACGATGACGAGCAGGCGGCGCTCATAATGAATCGATCGCATAGTGTGCATCGATGCGAAGACTGGGTGGGGAAAAGGTAGAGAGGTGGGCGCAGCCTATGGGGCGACGCACGCGGGAACGGGATGCAGGAAAAGCATGCAGGAACTGCGCGCAGTCATGCATGACAATGCACGAGCGACTTCGAACAAGGTTTTTGCATGCACGATCTGCACACTGGTGCGGCACATGCAAAATGCCTGAAGCAGAAACGGCGTTCGCTTCAGGCGCATCAATAAAAAGGACAGGCGTACCTGTCCTTTTTACTGTCGTCGATTACTTGGCTTCTGGAGCGGCTGCTGGTGCTTCAGCTTTTGCTTTTGCCTTTTTCTTCGATGCTTTGTGCTTTTTAGCGTGTGCTTTTGGTGCTTTTGCTTCGGTTTTTGCAGCTGGAGCAGCTGGCGCAGCAGCAGGCTCTTGCGCAAAAGCGACGGAGGCAAACAGACCGGCAACCAGGGCAGCGATTAATTTGTTCATGTGAATGCTCTCTCTCAAATGTGATGTAAATGATGCGGACTATTTCAGTCCGTACTGGCTTTAACGCCGGGCAGAACAGCCGGTTGACGTCTTTTTCAAAAAACTTTTTGAAGGGTTTTATCGGGTGATGGCATGGGGCGGGCAGTAGACAGTCGGCTTTTCTGTCCTTATCCTGTGTCGTCTGCCGATAACGGCAGGCAAACACGGTTGGCCTGTCCTCGCGTCAACATCGTGTTAAATAACAGGCATCGAGCGCGATGCCGATAACGAGACAGATCACCCGGGACAGCGTGCATGCGCATACTTATAGTTGAAGACGATTCGGTGCTTTCCGCCGCGCTGACGCGTGCGCTCAGCCAGGCATCGTATTCCGTCGATTGCGTGGATAACGGCGAAGACGCATTGCGCGCGTTGAATACCGATACCTACGCGCTGGTATTGCTCGACATCGCCTTGCCCAAGCTCGATGGGTTGACCGTGTTGCGTCGTCTGCGCGAACGCAAGTCGCGCATTCCGGTACTGATGCTGACAGCGCGCGATACGCTGGACGATCGTGTGCTCGGTCTGGATCTGGGGGCCGACGATTACATGACCAAGCCGTTCGACCTGCCGGAATTCGAGGCGCGCGTGCGTGCGCTGATTCGCCGCGGCCAGTTCGACGCGGGCAAGAGCCTGACGCACGGCGGCCTGCGTTTCGATCTGGAAGCGCATCGCCTGTTCTACAACGATCAACCAGTTGAATTGTCGGTGCGCGAACTGGCAGTGCTGGAATTGCTGCTGTCGCGTCAGGGGCAGGTGGTAACGAAGGAACAGATGGTGGATCGCCTGTTCGGCTGGGGCGACGACGGTGGCAGCAATGCGATCGAGGTGTATGTACACCGCGTGCGCAAGAAGCTGGAACCGTTCAATATCAGTATCCGCACAGTACGCGGCATGGGGTATCTGCTGGAGAAGGCCGGTGAAGCCTGATGCCGTGAAAGCAAAAGGCAACCAGACACTACGCAGCCGGTTGATGCGGCTGGTGCTGATTCCGTTGTCGGTCATTCTGCTGATCGATATCGCGGGCAGTTATTTCGTCGTGCGTCATGTGGCCAACGGTGTGTATGACGTCGAACTGAACGAGATCGCGCGCGAACTGCTGCTGCACGTGACGCGCGAAGGCAACGATTTCGGTTTCAATCTTTCTGCAGAAGCGGAAAGGACCTTATTCCTCGACGAGGAAGACGATGTCTATTACGTGATACGCACGCAGACCGGTAATCTGCTCGCCGGCGATCCGACCTTGCCGGTGCCGAAGCAGTTGCGACCGGGCAAGGAAACCGCGTATTACGACGACGTATTCGAAGGCAAGCCGGTGCGTGTCGCCGTGCTGCGCGGTCAGCCGCTGATCCACCCGGCGGTGGAACCGGTCTACATTCAAGTGGCGGAAACACAGGTCAAGCGCGGGCGCTACATGCGTACGCTGCTGAGTCAGGTGATCCTGCCTCAGGTGTTGCTGATCCTGATCGCGGGTTTCCTGATCTGGCGCGGCGTGGCGCAGGGGCTGGCACCGTTGCGTCGTCTGCAGCATGAGGTCGGCATGCGTTCGCATCTGGACCTGAGCCCGATTCACACCAAGGATGTACCGGGTGAAGTCGAACCGCTGGTCGGAGCCGTCAACGATCTGATGACGCGTGTCGATGCAGTGCTGGGTCTCCAGGAACGATTCATTGCCGACACCGCGCATCAACTGCGCACGCCGGTTGCCGGGTTGAAGGCACATATCGAACTGGCATTGCGCGAGAATGATTTTTCTCAGGTTCAACGTGCGCTCGGTCATCTGTATACCAGTGCAGAACGGCTGTCGCGGCTGGTATCGCAACTGCTGTCGCTGGCGCGTAACGAGCCGCACAATGTCGTCGCGAATTTTCAGCCGTTCGACCTGAACCAGGTTGCCTTGCGTGCGACGCAGGATTGGGTGCCGCATGCGTACAAGAAGGATATCGACCTGGGTTTCGAAGGGGCGGACAAGCCGGTCCTGTTGAACGGCGAAGCGGTGCGCGTGACCGAGATGATCAACAACCTGGTCGACAACGCAATCCGTTACACGCCGTCCGGCGGTCGCGTAACCGTCAGGATCATGCAGAACGATGCGGCCCACCTGATCGTCAACGACGACGGTCCGCGCATTCCGGTCGAGGAACGCAAGCGCATCTTCGAACGTTTCCATCGCCTGCTCGGCACGCACGAAGAAGGCAGCGGTCTGGGCCTGGCGATCGTGCATGAAATTGCCACACTGCATAACGCCACCATCGTGCTGGAAGACGACGTCGACGGCGTTGGCAATACCTTTACGGTTTCGTTCCCGATCTCGCACGCCGACGATCAGTCCTGAGCTATCGTTGTTGCATCGTTGTACGTCGTTGTGCATCGTTGTTACGCAGCATTGCTGTATGCACGGCGCATAACGCGTTATGCTTTCATCGTGCACATGAACAGCGAAGGTGACGTGTGAGCAAGACCGACGAACAGCAAAAGGCGATTCTCAACAACATTCCGGATCAGGCATGGCTGAAGGATGCGGACTCGCGCTACATCCTCGTCAACGAGGCATTCGTTGCCGCCTGTCGTCTGCCGGAACAGCAGATACTGAACCGTACGCCGGTCGATGTCTGGCCGCAGGAATGGGGCCGCGAATACATCGACACCGATCGTCGCGTGATGGAGCAGGGCGTGCGCCTGCGTTACGAAGAGCGTCGTCACGCCGAGGACGGCACACTGCGCTGGTACGACACGATCAAGACGCCGGTTCGCAACGAACACGGGGACGTGATCGGCAGCACCGGCATCTCGCGCGACATCACCGACCGCAAACTGGCCGAACAGGAATTGCTGGAGTCGCGCAGCCAGCTGCGTGAATTGTCGGCCTATCTGCAATCGGTGCGCGAAGAAGAGCGCACCCGCATTTCACGCGAACTGCACGACGAACTCGGCCAGTCGCTGACGGCAATTCGCATCGGGCTCGGTGTGATGGAGACACAGTTGCAGCAGGATGGCTGCAGCGCCGATTCCGATTGCTCAAGGAATCTGCAGCAGTTGAAGCACATTGCCGATTCCACCGTCGAATCGGTGCAGCGCATCGCCGCCGATCTGCGACCGTTGATTCTGGATGAACTGGGACTGGCTTCCGCGCTCGACTGGTTGCTGGAATCATTTGGCGAACGCAGCAGGATTGCAGTCGAACTGATCCTGCCGCCGACGCTGCCGGTGTTCAGTCGCGACATCAGCACCGCGATTTTCCGCATCCTGCAGGAATCGCTGACAAACGTCAGCCGTCACAGCCGCGCGACGTCGGTCGTGGTGGAATTGCGGGAAGACGAGCGCGATGTATTGTTGAAGATCACCGACAACGGTTGCGGCATCGATGCCAACGATTCGCGCGAAAACAGTCTGGGATTGATCGGCATGCGCGAACGCGCCTTCATGCTGGGAGGAACATTGAAGATACAGAGCAGGAAAGGTTCGGGAACCAGCATCGACGTGCGGATTCCGAAATCTCCGGCAGGAGACCGTGCATGATCCGCATCCTGATTGCCGACGATCACACGATCATTCGCGACGGCCTGAAACAGATCATTTCCTTCGTTTCCAACATGGAAGTGGCAGGCGAGGCGGCCGACGGCGAAGAAGTGCTGCAAAAAGTCCGCGCGCTGCAATTCGATGTGCTGGTGCTGGACATGTCGATGCCGGGCAAGAGCGGTATCGCGCTGATCCAGCAGATCAATGCGATCAAGCCGGAGCTGCCGATCCTCGTGCTGAGCATGCATCAGGAAAGCCAGTACGCGGTGCAGGCGATGCGTGCCGGCGCATCCGGTTACATCACGAAGAACACGGCATCCAGCCAGTTGATCGAAGGCATACGCAAGGTGGCGGAAGGCGGAAACTTCGTGTCGCCCGGTATTTCCGAAAAGCTGATCAAGCAGTTGCACAAGCCGGATACCGACCTGCCGCATACGCAACTGACGCCGCGCGAATTCCAGATCTTCAACATGCTGGTCGAAGGACACTCGGTCAATGACATCGCCCGCATCCTGTCGCTCAGCAACAAAACCATCAGCACGCACAAGGCGGCCATCCTGCAAAAGATGGAAGCCTCGACCACCGCGAGCCTCGTCTATTACGCGATGAAGCACGGCCTGATCAACGAAGGCTACGACTGACCATTGTTTTCCTGCGGCAAGCATCGTTGCCGGGACAGTCGCCCATGCTGCAGCGCATCTAGGAAAATCCCTAGGGCCGAATCAGGCAATCCCGATTCTCGGTGGAACGATTGCGCCCTATGCTCATCTTCATCAAGGACGCCCCATGACAACAAGGAGGCGCCCGGTTTTGCAGCAATGCTTTTGAAGCAATGACATTCCTGGAGGAGACGCCGTGAAAATGGATCTGGTGCTACGCAACGTCCGTGTATGGGATGACAAGCCCTTGATGGACATCGCCATCAAGGATGGCAGAATCGCCGCCATCGAAGAAGGCATCGATGCTGCGGCGACGGAGGCGATCGATGCGGAAGGTCGCGCCGTCATTCCCGGCCTGGTCGAGCCGCACATGCATCTGGAAAAAGCCTTCCTGCATCGCCGCATGCCGCCCGTACTCGGCACGCTGGATGAAGCGATCCGCGTGACCGGTATCTTGAAGGGAAAACAGGAGCGCAACGATGTGCTGGCACGTTCCCGGCAGGTGCTGGACATGGCGGTAGCCAACGGTACGACCGCGTTGCGTGCGCATCCGGATGTGGACCTGATTCAGGGTTTGATCGGAGTCGAGACGCTGCTGGAACTGCAGGGCGAATACAAGGATCTGCTCGACATCCAGATCGTCGCGTTTCCGCAGGAAGGCTTGCTGAAATCGCCCGGCACGCTGGAGCTGATGGAACAGTCGATGAAGATGGGCGCAGACGTGGTCGGCGGTTGTCCGTACAACGAGCTGTCGTGGGAAGACACGATGCGCCACGTCGACATGGTGTTCGAAACGGCGCAGAAACACGATGCGCCGATCGACATGCATGCGGATTTTTCCGACGAGGCGAAGGACCAGCGTTTTGCTGCAACCACCTACATCGCGAAGAAGACGATCGAAACCGGTTATCACGGTCGTGTCTCCCTCGGTCATGTGACGAGCCTCGGTTCGCTGGAGCCGGAACAACTGGACCCGATCATCGCGCTGCTGAAGGAAGCCGACATCAGCATGGTGACGCTGCCGGCGACCGATCTGTATCTCGGTGGCCGCAACGACACGAAGAACCGTCGGCGCGGATTGACACCGGTGCGATCGCTGTACGAAGCCGGTGTCAACGTCGCCTATTCATCGAACAACATCCGCAATGCCTTCACGCCGTTCGGCAAGGCCGACATGCTGGTTATCGGCAACATGCTGGCGCACGCGATCTCGTTCGGTACACCGGTGCATCAGGCGGCGATTCTCGACATGGGCACGATCAATGCGGCACGCTCGATCGGCATCGGCGACAACTACGGCATCGCGGTCGGCAGGCAGGCGGATCTGGTCATTCTCGATACCTATCAGGTGGCCGATGCGCTGCTCGACATGCCGGCACGTTCATGGGTCATCAAGCGCGGCAGGATCACCGTCGTGACCGAACACAAATGCACGATCCATCGCAACGGTTGCTGCGGCCACGATCATGCACACGATCACGGTTCGCAACCGGAAAAACATAACAACGCATAACAGATAAATAAAACAGAGAAACCAGGAGACTCACATGAAAAAGCCACCACACGAAGTTGTTGCATCGCTGCTCGCCGTCACCACTGTCCTGATGGCGCAACTGCCCTGGCATCTGCCGGTCTGGGCGATCTTCATCAGCTGGGCCGGCACGTTCGCAATGGGTGGACCGACCGCGGAAAACCTGAAGCGCATCTGGCCGACGCTGCCGGTCGGATCGATCGCCGGCTTCCTTGTCGTTACCGGCTTCGGTATCGCCGCGCAGAATCTGTCCGGCACCGGCCTGCTGATCGCAGAGATGGTCATTCTGTTCTGCCTCAACGCCGGCATGATGCTGGTCGCACGCCTGCCAGGATTCAATTTCATTCCCGGCATGTTCTTCGGCTTCGCTTCGTTCTTCGCGACATTGTTCGGCGGCTTCGGCCCGGAACCGAAAGCACCGCTTGTCGCGCTGGGTATCGTCATCGTATTCAATGCGCTGGGCCCTGTGTATGCATGGATCACCGCCAACTTTTCGCACCGTCACGCGCCGCTGGAGAAAACCTTTCCGAACAGGGTGCATGGCGAGTGAGGTGTATTCCTCCGTGCGAATGTCGGTCGTAACAGGACAGGCGTTCGCAGGAACGGAATGCGCGGCAAGGAATGTTCCCCCCGTACTTCCCGACAACGACTGATGAAAAAGAAAATGCTGCCTGACATGACCAGAAGAGATTTCATTTCCACCTCAAGCGCGATGGTGCTTGGCACGATGGCCTCGCTATCGATGCCGCTGGAAGCGAAGCCGGACAACAAGTTGGCGACGTCGTCCAAGGGCATGGTCACCAGCCCGCACGAACTGGCGACAGGTGCCGGACTGGATGTGCTGAAGTCCGGCGGCAACGCGATTGAAGCCGCGATTGCGATCGCCGCCAGCCTGAATGTCACCTATCCGCATTTCACCGGATTCGGCGGCGATGCCTTCATGATCATCAGCGACCGCAACGGCAAGGTGCGTACGTTGTCGGGCATCGGTCAGGCGCCGCAGGTGCTGCCGCAATACAGCGGTGGCACGATTCCGACGCGCGGAGCGCAATCGATGCTGACCACGGCCGCCAACGTCGATACGCTGGGCAAGGCATTCGACATCAGTCGCAACGAACTCGGCGGCAAGAAGAGCTGGGCCGAGCTGCTGAAGCCGGCGATCGGTTTTGCGCGCGACGGTTTTCCGGTATCCGAGTCGGAGCGCTTCTGGATGGAATACCGCCTGAAGGATATGGCGTCCATGCCGGGCGTCGCGCAGAACTTCATGCTGGACGGCCGCGTGCCGGACATCGGCGAAATCTTCCGTCAGCCGCGACTGGCAGACACGCTGGAGACGCTGGCAATGCGCGGCTATCGTGACTTCTATGAAGGCAAACTGGCAGAGCGTATTGCAAAAGGATTGAAGGAAGCCGGCTCGCCATTGACGGCAAGCGATCTGGCAAAAACGCAGGCGCGCGTCGAGCCGCCGTTGCGCGTTGCCTATCGCGGCGGCGAATTGTTGGCGAACCAGCCGCCGACGCAAGGCATCACGACGCTGGAGATCATGGGCATCCTCGATCGCTTCGACATGAAGAAGATTGCCGAAGGCAGTGCCGACTACTATCACTTGCTGGTGGAAGCGATCAAGCGTGCCTTCATCGATCGCAATCGCTATGTGGCCGATCCGGAATTCGTCGACGTGCCTTCGGCTGAATTGTTGTCTGCCGCACATCTGGACAAACTCGCGGGCCAGATCGACATGCAGCGTGCATTGCCGTGGCCGCATGTCTTTAAGAACGGCGACACGGTGTACATCGGTGCCGTCGATGCGGAAGGCAATGCCGTGTCGATGCTGCAGACTGTGTACTTCGACTGGGGCAGCGGCATGATGACGGGCGACACCGGCATCCTGTGGCACAACCGCGGCGCATCGTTCAGCCTGAATCCGGCGCATCGCAATGTCCTGCAGCCGGGAAAGCGGCCGTTCCATACATTGAATCCCGGTATGTACCTGAAGAACGGCAAGCCGGCGCTGTTGTACGGCACGCAGGGCGCAGACGGCCAGCCGCAAACGTTGACGGCGATCCTGACGCGCATGATCGATTACGGCATGGATCCGCTGACGGCTTTGTCGAAACCGCGCTTCCTGCTCGGTAAAACCTTTTCCGACACGCGCGATTCATTGAAGCTGGAACAGGATGCCGGCGAACAGGTGTTCAGCGAACTGGCGCGTCGCGGCCACGAGATGAGTGCGATTCCTGCACAAAGTCCGCTGTCGGGCCAGCCGGGTGCGATCCGCATCGATGACGGCGTCTATCGCGGTGCACACGATCCGCGCAGCGACGGGCGGGCGCTCGGCGTCTAGCGTCGAACCTGGCAAGATTTTCGTTTTATTTTGATCATTGTTTTCGATACTTGCGGCCGCTCCCTGCGGCTGTAAGCATTTTGTAATGTTCATGAAAGCGGACTGTAATGTTCGCGAAAGAGTTTCGTAAGCGCCGATCCCTAAGATGACCGTACCAACTAAATCATCTTAGGAGACCGTCATGTTTGCTACTCTCAGCGATCCGACCCTGTGGGTTGCGCTGTTCCAGATCATCATCATCAATGTGCTGCTGTCCGGCGACAACGCGGTCATCATCGCGCTGGCCTGCCGTTCGCTGCCGCCGAAACAGCAACGCAATGCGTTCCTGATCGGTACCGTCGCCATCGTCGTCCTGATGACGGCACTGACTTCCGTCGCTTCCATCCTGTTGACCATTCCTTACGTTGAAATGGTCGGCGCCGTCCTGCTGCTGTGGATCGGCATCAAGCTGTTGCTGCCTGAAGAAGAAAACGGCGACGTCAACAGCAGCGACAACTTCTGGGCTGCGGTCAAGACCATCATCATCGCCGACATCGTCATGAGCCTGGACAACGTCCTCGGCATGGCAGGCGCAGCAAAAGGCCACATGGGCCTGCTGTTCGTCGGCATGGTCATCACCATTCCGCTGATCCTGTTCGGTAGCGCCATGCTGATGAAACTGATGGAACGCTTCCCGATCATCGTCACCATCGGTGCCGGTCTGCTGGGTTATGTCGCCGGTGAAATGGCTGTCGAAGATCCTGCACTCAAGGGCCACCTCGCCAATGCGCACTATCTGGAAATCGCCCTGCCTATCCTCGGCGCAGCCATCGTCGTCATCGTCGGCAAGATGTTGGCGGCACGACATGCTGCCGCAGCGGTACCGACCGAAGGTTGATTCGAACCGTTTCCTGACAGGGAGATTCTCATGATGCACGTTCTTGTTCCGATTCACGACATCAGCGATGTCGAATGCGCCGCGAAACATGTGATTGAACGTTATCGCGATCAGCGAGTCGTACTCTTCCTTGTGAATGTGCAGCTGCCGATTTCGCGCTTTGTCACGCGTTTCGTCAGCCGTCACCAGCTTGACGAGTTTCATCGCGAAAGCGGCATGCAGGTTCTGCAGCCGCTGATCGACAAGCTCGACGAAGCCGGTATTTCACATCAGGAGCGGATTCTGGTCGGTCACAAGGCGGAAACCATTGCCCAGTTCGCGCGTGAACATTACTGCGACCTGATCATGGTGCCGAAGCACCAGGGCGTGCTGGAAAGCCTGGGCCTCGGTTCGATCGGCAGCCAGTTGCGCCAGCTGATCGGTGCCGAAGGACGCTGCGAAGTGAGTGAAGTGTATTGACACTTTGTTTGAACATGCACCCGCGGGTGCGAACGATGTACCAATGATTCAGTCCTCAAGCTGAATTGTTTGTTTTTTGGCCCGGCTGATCCCGGGCCATTTTTTCGCCCGGAATCGATGTGTAAAAAAGAAAAAAGCCCGTATCCATGAAGGGGGAACAGGCTTCCCATTCCGCCCAAACCTATAGTGGAGAGTGGCAGACTGCAAATCAGCATAAGTCGGTTATATGACCGCATGATGACCGGAGCCGGCGATTATCAGCCATGCGACATGCGTTTTCTCACGGCAATCGCCGTGAATGACGTGCCGCAGTTCGCCGGTTCTCATCAGATACGTATCAGGCGCGAATCATTGCGACGCCAAGAATCAGGAATCCGGCGCCAGCCAGTTTAAGCAAGGTAATCGGTTGCTCAGGCAAGCCGAGCAAGCCGAAGTGATCCAGCGTCAACGACAGAATCATCTGGCCGACAACGATGAGTGAAATGGTGGTCGCTGCGCCCAGCTTCGGCACCATCAGAATCGTGATGGCGATGAATGTTGCGCCAAATATTCCTCCCATCCATGGCAACCAGTTCCCGTCTTTCGGGAAGGCCTCAGTGAGTTTCGGGCCAGGCGCGACCAGTGCGATCGCAAACGTAAACAGCAGTCCGACGAGATAGCTGACGAATGCCGCCCACCATGGTGAACCGATTTGTATGCGCAGATTGGCGTTGAGAACCTGCTGCAATGCCACACTGGCGCCGGCCGCTACGACCAACAGGTAAAAAAGATATGAGCTCATGCAGGTTCCTTGGATGAAGATGCCTCGCTGGCTGGTCGAGGATAGCGGACAGGATTCGAGGTGTAAATGACACGAAAACGGATCATGGTGCCTTAACAACCAGGATCCGGAAACCGTTGCGTCGTTGCGCAAATGACGACAGCATCTTATTGCACTTTCGCTGGGAGTTCTGGTCTCGCCCCTGCTTTCAGGATTATTGAAAATCTCGACTGCTGATCGACAGGTCACCGAGAAACTCCGAATGATCCACAATCCGCTTGGCAACCAGATGCCGGACTTCATCCTTGCATTGCCAGATGCCATACACCGTCATCAGTTGCGCATTCAGTATTTCCTTGCGCTGTTTTTCGATCAGATCCGGCCAGATAATGACGTTGGTGATGCCGGTCTCGTCTTCCAGCGTGACGAACATCGTTCCCTTTGCGGTAGGGGGACGTTGTCGCATCGTGACGATGCCGGTCGTTCGCGCAATCTTTCGATCGGCAAAGCCTTTCATTTCCAATGCGGTAGAGAGATTCATTTTCTTCAGACGCGGGCGCAGCAAGGCAAGCGGATGGCGATTCAGGGTCAGTCCGGTGCTGGCGTAGTCGGCAACAATCTCCTGTCCTTCACTGGCCCTCGGCAATGACAGCGGCGCTTCCCTGATTGGCGCATCCTGCAACAGGATTGGCGCAGGCATCATGGCAGCCACTTCCCACTTTGCCTGCCGTCGATGTCCAGTCAATGGCAGCAAAGCGTTGGCACGCGCCAGTGCACCCAGTGCGTGCTGATCGAGAGAGGCGCGTCGTGCGAGATCGTCGACGTCTGCAAAACATCGGCGCTGGCGTGCGTCGACAATGCGTTCGGCATCATCCACTGACAGTCCCTTGACCATCTGCAAACCGAGACGCACGGCGGGATAGAGTGCGTGGATATCTTCCATCGTCGATTCCACATCACTGATGGTGACGTCGATGGGGCGCACAAATACGCCTTTGCGTTTTGCGTCCTGCACCAGTTGCGAGGCCGAATAGAATCCCATCGGTTGCGAGTTGAGTAGTGCAGCGAGAAAGGCTGCCGGATGGTGGCACTTGATCCAGGCGGAGTTGTAGGCAAGCAGCGCAAAACCAGCGGCGTGCGATTCCGGAAAACCGTATTCGCCGAAGCCCTTGATCTGTTCGAAAAGGCGGTCGGCGAAGGCAGGGTCATACCCGTTTTTCGCCATGCCCGCTTTAAGTTTATCGCCATAACCTTCCAGATTTCCTTTGCGTCGCCACGCGGCCATCGAGCGCCGCAACTGATCGGCTTCGCCCGGCGTGAAACCTGCAGCGAGGACGGCGATCTGCATCACCTGCTCCTGAAAGATTGGCACACCGAAGGTACGTTCCAGCGCCGCCTTGATTTCCTCGCCGGGATAGACAATCTGATCTTTTGGCATGTGCCGTTGTTTCAGATATGGATGTACCATGCCACCCTGAATCGGGCCGGGGCGAACGATCGCGACCTGTACGACGAGATCGTAGTATTCGCGCGGCCGCAGTCGTGGCAGCATCGTCATCTGCGCGCGTGATTCGATCTGGAATACGCCGATGGTGTCGGCAGCGCAGATCATGTCGTAGGTATCGGTGTCTTTAGAAGGAATTTCCTGCATTTCGAAAGGGCGTCCCAATCGTGTGGAAATCATTTCCAGCGCGCGACGAATTGCCGACAGCATGCCCAGCGCCAGCACGTCGACTTTCAGTAATTTGAGTGCGTCCAGATCGTCCTTGTCCCATTCGATGACGCTGCGATCCTTCATCGACGCGTTTTCAATCGGTACCAGACGCGACAGCTTGTCACGCGAGATGACGAAGCCGCCAACATGTTGCGAAAGATGGCGCGGAAAGCCGATCAGCGTCATCGACAGTTCCACCAGCTTGCGCACGATGGAAGCTTGCGGATCGAAGCCGGTTTCGCGCAGACGTTCTTCGCTGATGCTCTTGCCGTCCCACCATTTGTGGGATTGCGACAACCGGTTGACCTGATCGAAATCGAGTCCGAGCGCCTTGCCGACATCCTTCATTGCCGAGCGCGGACGATAGGTGATCAGCGAGGCGGCGATCGCTGCACGGTCACGACCATATTTTTCATAGATGTACTGCACGACTTCTTCGCGTCGTTGATGTTCAAAGTCGACGTCGATGTCCGGTGGTTCGTTGCGTTCACGCGAAATGAAACGTTCGAATAATGTGCTGCCGCGTTCCGGATCGACTTCGGTGATGCCGAGGCAGTAACAGACGGCGGAATTGGCAGCCGAGCCGCGACCCTGACACAGGATGCCTTTGCTGCGTGCGAACTTCACAATGTCATAGACGGTCAGGAAGAACGGTTCGTACTTCAACTCGGCGATCAGCGTCAGTTCATGTTCGATCTGTTGCCGAATATGTTCTTTCAGACCTTTCTTGAAACGATGTTGTATTGCCCCTTCATACGTCAGCCTGCGCAAATAGCCGGACAGCGTTTCGCCGGGAGGAACGATTTCTTCCGGATACTGATACGACAATTCGTCGAGTGAAAATGTGCAGGCCTCCGCAATACGGATCGTTTCCTGAAGCAGTGCCGGCGCATAGAGTTGGGCAAGCCGCAGGCGCGAACGCAGATGCTGTTCGGCATTCGGCTGCAGCGCCATGCCGCATTCTGCGATCGGTTTGCCGATACGCACGGATGTCAGCGTGTCCTGCAAGGGTTTGCGCGAACGCACATGCATCAGCACATCGCCGGATGCGACCAATGGCAACTTGATCTCGCGTGCAATGTCGGTCAATTGCGTCAACCAGTATTCGTCGTCGCACCAGTGCAGCAATTCCACGGCGATCCATGCGCGTTGCGGGAAGAGGCGGGCCAGCCACGCAGCTTGTTCGGCGATCTCTTCACGCGAATGCCAACGCTGTGGAATCAGCAGGGCCAGACAATCCGGCAAACCGATCAGATGACGTTGGCTCGTAGCTGCCTGCATATCGAGGTCGTCACGATGCAGCGCATAAAAGCCTTTGTCGGCGCGCCGTCGACCCAAGGTGATCAGTTCGGACAGGTTGCCGTAACCATTGAGATTCGTTGCGAGGAAGACCAGCTTCATGCCGCATTCCAGCGTCATCTCGCTGCCGATGATCAGGCGCAAGCCGCACTCCTTTGCCTCGACGTGCGCGCGTACGACACCTGCCAGCGAACATTCATCGGTGATGGCCAGGCTTTCATAGCCCAGATCAGAGGCGCGTTGAATCAGCTCTTCCGGATGCGAGGCACCGTGCAGGAAAGTGAAATTGGAGCGGCAATGCAGCTCGGCATAAGCGGGAAGGAAGGAAGACATAAGGCATCGCTTCCGATTCAACCGAAGAAACCATGCAGGAACCAGCCGGAGCCGGCTGCTTCGTCCACCGTTCGCAGACGGAATACCCAGAGCAACTGATGCTGGTCGTTCTGGGCGATGAAATAATCGCGCGCTGCCAACGCATCGTCCCACCAGCCGGATTCGATACGCTCGGCTCCGGTCAACAAGGTGAGCGGTCCTTGATAGAACGGTTTGTGCTGCCGTGTGATCAGCGCCAGCGGCTGTTGCAGCAGCCATGCCGGACGTGTCGATGCGCTGTGCGGCACAGCTTCTTCCTTGTTGCGGCGCTTGTCATGCCGATTGGTCAAGGCAGGCATCGCCACGCTTCTTTCCGGCCGGTGATCGGCGACCATCGACAACTGACGCACTGCATCGGGTCCCAAGCGGCTTTGCAGGCGTTCGACCAGGCGGCCGGTGCTTTCGGCATCGGATGCCGGCGTCGGAAACAATTCCGTATTCGGTGCAGCCTGCATGACGATCTGGTCTGCTTTCAGCGTGAGTTCGATCACCGGCGCAACGAGTTCGAGTTGCGTCAGTCGTTCGCGCAGCAGCAAGGTCAGGTGATCGATATCGCGACTGGGCATGCCAAGCACAATCGTCATTGGCGAACTGCGATGATCGTGATGCCGCGTCGATTCGTGATGCAGCAACAGGGTAATGCTGATGACTGCCGCATGACGCGCAGTGAGCCAGCCGGTCAGTTGCAACAACAGCCGACGCGCAGCGAACAGCAAGGCTTCCGTACCTTCCACGCGTGATGGCAGTTCGAGCTTCGCATCGAAGTTTGCTGGTGCTTCGAACCATTGATGCGCTTCTGCTTCCTCACCATAGGCACGATCGAGTTCGCGCAACAACTCCTTGCCGAAACGACGCGTCAGGCCTGTCCTCGGCAATCGCCGCAACTGGCCGACCGTTTGGCAACCGATTCCCTGCAGCGTATCCAGATGCGGTTGTACGGCATGCAGTACATGCAACGGCAAAGGATCGAGTGCTTGTCGGAAATCGTTTTCAAAGATCGCGCTCACATCGTCGCATTGCGCACGCCACCATGCGCCGGTGGCCGTCGATGTGCCGGCCAGTCGCGCATGCAGTCCCAGTTCCGTCAGGCCGGACAGCAACTGCGATGCAATCGATTGCGCGCCATGGAACAAGCGCAAGCTGGCGGCGACTTCCATCAGCAGTCCGGCGGGGCGCAACACGACATGCGGCGTGAATCGCAATGCCCATAGCGCCGCTTCCTGCAGAGCTTGCGATTCCTGCCGCTCATCTCTCGGAAACGATTGCAGGTTGCCGGCCAGCGCGTGTGCATTGGCTTCCGACATGCCTGGCTGAATGCCTGCCTCTTCGGCATGGTGATTGCACCAGCCGATGTGCCTGTTCTCGCAGATCGCAATCGGCATCTCGACGAACGGATCCGGTTCGCCGGATGCCGATCTAAATCGTGAGCGCAGTACGACGTCGAGCGGCAGTTGCGGCAAGTGAATGGCGATCCACAGCATGAGAAGAAAAATTGAAAGTGGGAACAGCGGCTGCGCGTGCAGCGAAAGGCTTGATCAGGTTCAACGGAACCGGCAACGGCAAGACGATCGGTTCGGCATGCGCGGGACCGCGACGTTTGAAGACTTCGACAGAAATTTTTCCGTCTGCTGCCGCCTGGCAAGTCAGACGCAGGGGCGACGGTGACGACTGATCGCGTGCGGACAAGGGACGAAAGGCAAAGACCAGTCCTTCTCCACCGGCAGCCGCCAGTTGCAAACGACGCAAGTGTTCCGTTTTTACCAGCGGCAGCCAGCACAGCACGGCACCAAAACTGGTGCTTTTCAATGCCTGTTCCACGGCCCATACGCGGTCTGCGGGTTTGTCGACATTGACCAGAACGACATGCTTCAAGTCGATGCCCAGTTGCTTCAATGCCGGTGCAAATGGAATGTGCGGAGGCGCCAGCAGGATCACGGTCTTGCCATTCTGTGTCAGCGGTCCAAGCGTCGGTGCCAGCAGGCGCAACTCGCCAATGCCGTGCTGCGCAAGCAGGAGCTCGATCAATACCGATGGCGGCCAGCCACCGCCGGGTAATTCCTTGTCCAGATCGGAATGGCCGGTTGCAACAGGTGTGGAGCGGTGCGATCCCAACTGGTCGCCACGCCAGACTGCGTCCGGCAAAGACAACGTGGTGGGAGCCAGGATGGAGACAAAGGGGGCTGGCGCTACTGCAGCCATAAAACCTCCAGGAAACGTAATATGGCTCATCAATATACTGTATATAAACACAGTATAAAAGCGTTTCCGGAAGATACCCGCGGTTTTATTTTTTCGTCTTTCCTGGATGGCAATATTTGGCGGGACGAATTTACATTGCGCCAACTTTCATGCGCGACCAGTCACATTTGCCGAGGAATTGCGCTTGTTATTTCGGACGTGGATTGGGCAATCCCGCATCCGGATTGCAAAGCCGGTTGGCGCGCACTGCCCGTACGGCTTCAGCCACGGCACGTGCGACATTTTTGACTTCCTCTTGCACGGCATGGTCGCGATCGAGTACTTCGTGGCTTTTCGCATACGACTCGTAATAGCCGATGAAACGATCCAGTCGCGCCATGTTGCCGGCGTCGATCAGGCCCATCCAGTCCAGCCAGTCCGTCAGCGCGCGCCGCACACCTTCGATGCCGGCCACGTCGCCATGCACGACGACGCCATAAGCGCGGCCGGCCAGATGCTTGGGATACGACCAGCCTGCGAGTTCCACGGCCTTCGCCATTTCGGCATCCTTGCCTGCAGTCAGTGTGGGATCGGGATTGCCGCCATCCGCACACACCAGCCTGTCCATCATCAGCTTCAACACGCTGGTCGCCTGATACCAGTGAACGGGCGTGACGATGATCACTGCATGCGCGGAGGTCCATTGTTCATAGATGTCCGCCATCCAGTCGCCCGACTGATGCAGGCTGTGATTCGGATAACAGCTGCACGGCCAGTGGCACAACGGCATGGCGGTCGATACGCAACCTTTGCAGGGATGAATGTGGCGATCGTAATCGGACGTCAGCAGGCTCAGATCCAGCAGGTCGGTTTCGATGTCGGCAGCCTGCAATTCGCGTTGTGCGATCTGCACCAGTCGGTGTGTCTTGGAGATCTCGCCGGGGCAGGTGCCATCGTTGCGCGGAGAGGCACAAATCAACAGCACGCGTGATCGTGTCTCAGGATTCTTCTGCCTGGCTTCCGCGACCAGCAGGCGATCGCGCGTGGCGCGCCATTCGACGGACAGGTCGTAATCGGGATCGGCAAATCCGGGACCGGCTTTTTCGGTTATCGGAGATTTGTGTGATTGTTGATAGTTATCCCACGCGATCTGTTCGATGTGTGCAATCTGTTCACGTACGGGATCGAAAGCGGGGTCGATGAAGGAATCGACAAAGCGAGAATGAAATGTTTCACGATCGATTTTTGGTGGTGCCTGGCCGGTACGTGGTTTGGTCATGCCTTCTCCCGATAAAAAACGGATGCAGTAGAGAGCAGACATCATCTGCACGGGAAAAGTTTATTTTTCAATGGTGTTGCACCGGGGCATGAGGAGCGAACGACGATAAGGCGAAAAGGGCGGTCGTGCGCAACGACACCAAAACGTGCGTGTTATTTCACCATCGTCAGGCGGCGGCGTTTTTTCTCTGCATACATGTTGGCATCGGCTTCTTCGCTGGCAGCCTGCAGACCGCGTTCCGGATGTCGATTCGCGTAACCGATGGAAGCGCGGACTCCGGCAGTCTGAAACCGTTCGCGCAATCGGCGAACCAGTACGTCGGTATCGTCGCGATCGCATTCGATGCCGAGCACGCTGAACTCGTCGCCGCCGATGCGTGCAACGACATCGTTGCCGCGCACAGCGGCACGGATTGCTTGCGCAGCGGCGACCAGCAGCTTGTCGCCGGCAGCGTGGCCTTGCGTATCGTTGGTTACTTTCAAATCATCGAGATCGATCGAAACGACGCATGCGGGATTACCGTAACGCTGGCAACGTTCTTCTTCGCGTTTGATCAATTCGTCCCAACCGCGCCGGTTGTACAACGACGTCAGGCCATCGCGTGTGGCTTCCGCTTCGGCGTGTTCTGCACGGCGCTGACTATCGGCGTTCATCAGTTCTGCATGCAGCAGGCTGCTCAACAGATCGGCCAGCAGTTCAATGACGGGCTGGCCTTCCTTGATGTGTTCCGATTGCGGTTCGGGATCGATGGCGCACAGGGTGCCAAACAGCGAGCCGTCCTGACGCCGGATCGGCACGCCGACATAGGCACCGATCCGAAGCTGGGCTGCGATCGGTGCAGTTGCGTAGGCTTCCACTTGACGGGCGTCAGGCGCAATGCGTGGTCCCATTCCGCTGACCATGCGTGAACAGAACGAATCGGACCATCGGAAAACTGCGCCGGGCCTGGTGCCATAGTGCGATTCCTCGACCGCCAGTACAATCCAGTCGTTTCCTTCGGTCCTGGTCACCATCCACATATCAAGACCGAATTGCTGGCGCAAAAAATGAATGGTGGCCTGGCTGGCCGAAGCGAAATCGTGAATCATGACGTTCTGGCCTCCCGCACTATCAGGAAAATGGCACCCGCCATGTGCGATGCGTTCTTGCTGGCAGGTGAAGTCTGAACGTTATCAAAAACAGTCGCAAAGATCACTCGATCGTTTCCCACGCGTTCGGGTTCTTGCGTGCCTCCAGAAATTGCCGGTAGGCGCGTCCTCCCTGCCAGAGGCTCAGCGCAATCAACGTGCAGGTGAGCTGGCCGACCGCCAGCGATACCGGCGAGTGCGACAGCGCCGGTGCGATGATGCCTGCCACCAGCGCCGCCAGCATTGTTTGCAGGAACGACTGGCAGGCCGCCACGGTACCGCGAATGTTGGGGAACAGATCGAGTACCAGCAACGTCGCGCCCGGCGCGACCATCGACATGCCGAACGTATAGAAGAACAGCGAACCGACCGACCACGGCAACGCGGGAGGAAAGAAGACGTGATAACTCACGTTGAAAACGGCGGCGCCGAGCAGCAGGCAGAAGCCGATTCCGACCTGGCGAGAAACCGGCAGGCGTCCTGCCATGCGATTGGCAGTCAGCGCACCGCAGAAAATCCCGCCGACGGTCGGGATGAATTGCCAGCCGAACTGGTCCGGCCCCAGTTTCAGATGTTCGACCAGAAAAACCGGCGCGGCAGCAACGTAAAGGAACATGCCGGCAAAGTTGAAGGCGATCGTGCCGGCCTTCAGATGAAACAATGGCGAACGGAATACGCGGTGATAGCTATGGAAGAGAAACGACGGATTGAACGAATGCCGTTGCGCGTGCGGCAGCGATTCCGGCAATCGACGGTAACAGTAGATCAGCAGCAGCACAGCATAGATGAACAGGCATAGAAAGATTGCGCGCCAGTTCATGTGCTTGACGATCCATCCGCCGATGATGGGAGCGATGGCCGGTGCAATCGAAAAAATCATCGTTACCATCGACAGCAGTTTTTCCGCCGCCGCACCCGCATACAGATCGCGAATGATGGCGCGCCCGATCACGACGCCGGCACCGGCAGCCAGACCTTGCAGCATGCGGAAAGTCCACAGGTATTCGATGCTGTGCGCACCGGCGCACCCCAGCGTTGCCACTGCAAATACGGCTAGAGAGACCAGGATGATGTTGCGTCGCCCGAACGCATCCGACAGCGCACCGTGCAACAGGATCATCACCGCAAACGAGAACATGTAAGCCGTCAGCGTCTGCTGCACTTCGAGCGGCGTTGCGCCCAGCGATGCCTGGATATCGGGAAAGGCGGGCAGATAAGTATCGACAGAAAAGGGGCCAAGCATGGACAGCGCTGCCAGCATGATGGCGAGCGCACTGCTGCCAATGACGACAGCGGCAGGTGCAACGGATTTTTCTTGCGGCGGTTTTTCTGGATTCATTGTGTGGAAAGTGTTGCATGCACCCCGAAGGTGCACAAGATGTCAGGCAAGCATAGCCCAATCACTGCAGCGATGTCCTGCGAAACAGGCAGATGCAGCCAGGAAAGGGAGAAAAACAAGACAGGCAAGTAGATGCGCCGACACGACAACGCATGGACAAGCGTTCAGGCGCAGTCGTTGTCCCGTTTGGTCGCGCGCACAAAATCCGAAAGACGGCGGCCGCTGATGCTTTCGTAGCAGATGGCATCTGCCGTCATGGCGTGAATACGGTCCAGCCGGAAGGAACGAAAGGCGGAACGCGTCTCGCACCATGCCGCGATGGACCAGCTATCGCCCCAGAAATACAGCGCAAGCGGCCAGATCGTGCGTTGCGTTGCCTGCAGTTTGGCATCGACATAGTCGAGCAGCAGCTTGTGCTGGCGGCCGATGGCTTGCCGGATGACTTCCAGCCGTTCGCCATGTTTGCGATCGATGTGGAAGGTTGGCGCGAACAGCGGTGTTGCTTCAACGAAGTCGCGTTTCTCGCGCGGCAGTGCCAAGGTGATTTTCGCCAGGGCAGCCGCACCTGAAGCAGCCAGTTGCGGTCCGCCCCACGCCTGTACCATGCGCATGCCGGCTACCATCGCCTCGATCTCGTCGGAAGAAAACATCAGTGGCTGCAGATCGAAACCGGTTCTGACACGGTAACCGACACCGGCTTCGCCTTCAATCGGGATGCCCGATATCGACAGGTCGCGGATGTCACGGTAGATCGTGCGCTCCGAAACAGCGAGCCAGTCGGAGAGTTGGCGCGCAGTCGTCAACCGGCGGCCGCGCAAATACTGGGCGATCTGGAACAGGCGTTCAGCGCGGCGCATGATTGGCTCCGGAGAGAAGGTCGGGGTTGAATGGCGATGATCGAATGACGATACCGGACGCATTCTGACAAATGCCTGTCATGCAGTCCAGCCACCGATGCATCAGTCGTGTGCATGCAGTGCGACCAGATTGCCCTCGGTATCGGTGAATCGGGTAATGAAGCCGGTGCTGTTTGGCAGCTCGGGATTGTTCCCGCCGGCGTTTTCCCACGCCGATTCGACATGCGCGAGGATGGCGTCGGAACACAATGCCGTTCGCGGACCGGGCGCACTATGTTCGATACGGAGCCTGGTATGAAAGATCGTTTCATAGATGCGAATGGCAAGACGTGGGTCCGTCGTCGGAATTTCCAGCCAGTTTATTTGTGCATCCATGAATGTCCCCTGAAAACGCCAGATGAGTGCCAGCAAGTGCCGGGTAGATCTCAAAGGGCGACAGACATCTTGCAACAATGCTCCTGACAGCATGGTGTCAGGAGCTTGTCATGAGGACCGTTGTTTCTTGATGTTCCGCAGGTTCGAGGCCGTGCGTGAATGGAAAACAAAGCGACTTCGAGGTTTGAATCTGCCGACAGCGGAAAATGGCGGCAGTCTGCAGAATGGATCAGGCCTGATCGGTTTTCGGTTTGGCCTGTTCGCGTCGGTTGAAGCCGGCCACCATGTCGAAGCGGAACAGGCGGCATTCGAGGGAGCCGTTGAAGAACGGCGTCTTGCGTGCTTCTTTCAGTCGCAGCATTTTCGGCACGCCGAGATCGGCGGTGAACAGGAACACGCTCCAGCCGGCAAAACGCTGCTTCAATGTTGCGCTGAATGCGCTGAAGAATTCCTTCGCCAGATCGTCCTCCGCAATCGTGCTGTCGCCGCGCACGCCGATACGTTCGCCATACGGTGGATTGGTCAGGATGATGCCGGGGGTGTCGCCGGGCGCCTTGATTTCCTGCGCCTCGATCTGTTTCAACGGGACGTCGAAGCGGATGCCGGCCTTGTTCAGGTTGTTGCGCGCGATGACGATCATGTCACCGGAAATATCGCTGCCAAAGATGATCGGTTCGGTCGGCAACGGATTCAGTTTGACGCTGTGCTTGATCGCCGCCCATTCATCCTTGTCGAAGCCGGCGAATTTCTCGAACGCGAAATCGCGCGTCATGCCGGGCGGAATGCCGGCCACCATTTGTGCCGCTTCGGCGAGAATGGTGCCGGAACCGCACATCGGATCGAACAGCGGAATGCCCGGCTTCCATCCGGAAACGCGCAGCAGCCCGGCGGCGAGATTTTCGCGCAATGGTGCGTCGCCGGTTTCAAGCCGCCAGCCGCGCTTGAACAATGCTTCGCCGGAAGTATCGAGATACAGCGTGAAGTTGCTGGCATCGAGGAAGCCGACGATGCGCATGTCGGGCATTTTGGTATCGACAGACGGCCGTTCGTTGTAGATGTCGCGAAAGCGGTCGCAGATCGCATCCTTGATTTTCAGCGTGGTGAATTCCAGACTCTTCAGCGGCGACTTGATGGCGGTGATGTCGATACGGATCGTGTGATGCACTGCGAACCAGTCTTCCCACGGTTGCGCGAGCGTCAGATCGTAGATGTCGTTTTCATTCGCATAGCCGGCATGCGCCATGCGCATCAACACGCGCGATGCGATGCGTGAATGCAGATTGAGCAGATACGCGCCGCGCAGACTGCCGGAACAATGCACACCGCCAGGAACCTGATTGTGAACCTTCAGCGTGCTGCTGCCGGCTTGCGCGATTTCGCCGATCTCTTCGGCGAGTGCAACTTCCATGCCGCGGGGGCAGGGACAGAAATAGGAATGCGATGCTGACATGGGGAACCCTTTATCCGTAGTGAAACAATCCATCGTGTCGTGCATCGTCATGATGCGTGACACGATTTTCCAAATGCATTTGCCGCATTGTGCGGCAGTTGCTGTTACTTTTTCTGAAACGCGCGTTCGACGAAATCCAGCCGGTCCTGTCCCCAGAACGCTTCGCCGTCGACGACATACCACGGCGCACCGAACATGCTGGCAGCGATGGCATCGTTGGTGAACTGATCGTATTCGTTCTGCACGGCTGCCGTTTCCGATGATTTGAACAAGGCGGCACCGTCGTGACCGGCGGCGTTGGCCAGTGCGATCAACGTATCTGCGTCACCGATGTTTTTTTCATCGACCCACAACGACTGCATGACGGCGCTCGCCAGATCCATCGCAGCATCGGTACCGTGCGCGAATTTGGCGGCGATGATCAGCTTGGCCGACGGATCGCCGGAAACCGGGAAAAACTTCGGATGCAGATTCATCGGCATGCCGAGCACTTCGCTCCAGCGTTTCATTTCCACCAGACGGTACGCCTGTCGTTGCGGCGGGCGTTTTGCCAGCGGCAGACCGCCGGAAACGCCGAAGATCTTTGCCAGATCGATCGGCTTCATGTCGATCTGCACGTCGTACTGTTTTGCCAGCGCGATCAGGCGCGTGTGTCCCAGATAGGACCACGGCGATTGCGGCGCAAAATAATATTCACAAATCCTGGACATGACGCTCCCTGCGTTCAGAACGGTTTGACAACGACAAGAATGACAATCGCCAGCAGCAGCACGACCGGCACTTCATTGAACCAGCGATACCATTTGTGCGAACGACGATTCAGGCCATTCTCGAATTTTTTCAGCAGTGAACCGCACGCATGGTGATAACCGATGACCAGCACGACCAGCACCAGCTTCGCATGCAGCCAGCCACCGTTGAAACCGTAGCTCATCAGCCAGCCACCGAAAAGCAGCGCAGGAATCGCGAGGATGGTCGTGAATCGATACAGTCTGCGTGCCATGCCGAGCAGACGCGTGGTCGACGTGGCGTCGGTTTCCATCGCCAGATTGACGAAGATGCGCGGCAGGTAAAACAGGCCGGCGAACCAGGACATGACGAACACGATGTGCAGCGATTTGATCCAGAGCATGACGGTTCCCGGCTGTGCGCGTTTATGTGAAATTCAGTGCGGTATTCTGGACGAAATCAAAATGCAAATTCGCGATCAGCTGCGAATTTCCCCATGGTGAAGCAGGGGTTTCGCGGGGCATTGCCGCGCGCCTGCGTAACGGTGTTGCCCTGCAAGGCAACACTCCGTTGCAATGACACTATTCACGAATTTCCCCATGCCCGAACACCACGTATTTCAACGATGTCAGTCCTTCCAGTCCGACCGGGCCGCGGGCATGCAGCTTGTCGTTGGAGATGCCGATTTCCGCACCAAGTCCGTATTCGAAACCATCAGCGAACCGTGTCGACGCATTGACCATCACCGATGCCGAATCCACTTCGCGGATGAAACGCATCGAGCGTGTGTAGTCCTCGGTAATGATGCTGTCGGTGTGCTGGGATGAATACTTGTTGATATGCGCGATTGCCTCGTCCACATCGGCCACGATTTTGACGGCGAGAACAGGTGCAAGATATTCGGTGCTCCAGTCTTCCTCGGTTGCACTTGCGAGGTGCGCGTAACCTTTGAGAATCGCACGCGCTTCGTCGTCACCGCGCAATTCGACTTTCTCAGTCGCATACAGCTTCGCCAGTTCGGGCAGCACGGTTGATGCAATGCTGCGTGCGACCAGCAAGGTTTCCATCGTGTTGCAGGTGCCGTAGCGATGACATTTTGCGTTGAAGCCGATGTCCAGCGCTTTCTTCAGATCGGCCTTATCATCGATATAGACGTGGCAGATGCCGTCGAGATGCTTGATCATCGGGACTTTGGATTCCTTCATCAGGCGTTCGATCAACCCCTTGCCGCCGCGCGGCACAATGACGTCGATGTATTGCGGCATCGTGATCATCTCGCCGACCGCGGCGCGATCGGTGGTTTCGACGATCTGCACCGCATCGGCCGGCAAGCCTGCACCGGCGAGACCTTCGCTGACCAGTTTTGCCAATGCCTGATTGCAGTGCAGTGCTTCCGAGCCGCCGCGCAGGATGGTCGCATTGCCGCTCTTGATGCACAGGCCGGCGGCATCGACGGTCACGTTGGGACGAGCTTCATAGATGATGCCGATCACGCCGAGCGGCACGCGCATCTGGCCGACCTGGATGCCGGTGGGACGATACTTCATGTTCGAGATTTCACCGATCGGATCGGGCAGCGAAACGATCTGTTCCAGACCTTCGGCCATCGTTGCGATCGCTTTGTCCGACAGTGTCAGGCGATCCAGCATTGCCGCTTCCAGACCATTGGCACGTGCAGCGTCCAGATCCTTCTTGTTGGCGGCGCGCAGCGCGTCAGCATCGCGACGAATCGCGGCAGCGATCAGCGTCAGTGCACGATTCTTGGCAGCAGTGTCGGCTTTGGCCATGGCATGCGATGCATTGCGGGCACGCTGGCCGACTTCGGTCATGTATTGCTTGATATCCATGTGAATGACGGATGGTTGGTGATCGGTAAATAAAAAAATGACGTTATTGGCTCGGTCGCACTGCAGCTCGTTCTGCATATGCCGAGGCATGCCCGATTGCAGGAATTGCCATGCCTTCAGCCGCGTGCGATCTTCAATCCCAGTTGCAGCATGGCGTCCCATGCATCGCCGGAAAATGCCTTTGCGCGCAAACCTTTGACCATCTTATCGATTTGCGCCGCTTCCTGCAGCGCGTCTTCCAGGACGGACAACCGCAGCCGCCTCAACGCCGGTTCAATCAGCCGCTCGCGTGGCCCCCAGATACGATGTTCTTTCGTCAACTGGCTCAGCGGACGGCCTTGCGCGACACCGGCTTTCAATTTCAGCAAGGTGCGAATTTCCTCCGCCACCGCCCACAACACCAGCGGCAATGCTTCGCCTTCGCCCTTCAAACCTTCCAGCATGCGCACCAGCCGTGCGGCATCGCCGGTCAGCATCGCTTCGTTCAGTTTGAAGACGTCGTAGCGTGCGACATTCAGCACGGCATCGTGAATCTGTTCAAAACTGAGCTGGCCTTCCGGATAGAGCAGGGCCAGTTTCTGGATTTCCTGATGGGCGGCGAGAAGGTTGCCTTCGACGCGATCGGCGATGAAGTCCAGGCATTCACGATTCGCGCTTTGCTTCTGTGCCGCCAGTCGTGTGCCCAGCCAGTTTGGTAGCTGCGCACGTTCGACCAGCGGAATGTCGATATAAACGGCGGCCTGTTGCAGCGCGGCGACCCATGCCGCTTTCTGCGTCGCCCAGTCGAGTTTCGGCAGCGTGATCAGTGTGACGTTGTCCGGGCTCAGCGATGCTGCGTACTCCTGCAATGCCTGTCCGCCATCGCGTCCCGGCTTGCCGGTCGGAATGCGCAGTTCGATCAGCTTCTTGTCGCCGAACAGCGATTGCGACTGATTGGCAGCCAGCAGTTCGCCCCATTTGAAGCTGCGATCGACGACCAGCACGTCACGTTCCGAAAATCCCTGTGCGCGCGCCGCCTTGCGTATCTTGTCGGCCGCTTCCAGTGCCAGCAAATGCTCGTCGCTCGTGATCACATACAAGCCGGCCAGCGGCTTGTTCAGGTGAGCTTCGAGTGCATCCGGTCGCAATTGCATGGTTGCGTGCGTTTATTTCGTCGCGTCAGGCGTGGCGGATGGTGTCGTCGACGCAGGCACATCGGCAGTAGTGCCCGGCTTGATTGCGGCCAGTCGACGCAAAATCTGCTGCACCAGATCGGATTGCATGTCGCGGTACAGCAGCGCTTCTTCCGCTTCTTTTGCCAGCACGAATTCTTCGTTGTAACTGATGTCGCGTTTCAATGCGAGTTGCGTCGGCGGCAGCAGTTCCACTTTCCTGTTGTCACGCACGCTGATCGTGGCGCGATAGTTCAGCACGTATTCCCGTACGCGCCCCTGGCTGTTCAGCGAAAGAATTTGTCTGCTGCGGGATTCGCCCGTGATGTTCAGCGTGGCGTCGGCTTCTTCGGGTGTGTCGGTCAGCGTGACTTCACCGCTGCCGCGAATATTGCGGCGCAGTTCTGCCCCCAGCGAGGAAGACTCCGGTATCGAAATGTAAAGGGACTTGAACGGCAGATTCTCGCCGAGAATCGAACCACGCAGCTTGAAGCCGCAGGCAGACAGCGCCATGGTGGAAGCCAGAGCTATGCAGAGACGGCGGCGATTTTGCAGCATGAGTGATCCTGTCGGTTGGATGATGCTATGCAACGATATTAACCAGCTTGCCGGGTACCACGATGATTTTCTTCGGGGTCCCTTCAATGAATTTCTGCACGGTTTCATTGGCCAGTGCAGCAGCTTCGATCGTGGCCTTGTCGGCATCTTTCGCGACGACGACGCTGCCGCGCAGCTTGCCGTTGACCTGAATCATCATTTCGATTTCGGCCTGCTCCAGCGCGGAGGTGTCGACTTGCGGCCACGCAGCATCGAGGATATCGCCGAACACTTTGGCGTAACCGAGTTCCTGCCACAGCACGTGCGTGACGTGCGGCGCAACCGGATTCAGCACACGCAGGAAGATCGACAGGCCTTCGGTGATGACCGCATTCGATGCGGCGGAATCGTCCAGCTTGGCGGCTTCCAGCGTGTTCAGCATTTTCATCGCAGCCGACACGACGGTGTTGTACTGGATACGTTTGAAATCGCTGTCAGCCTGCTGCAGGATCTTGTGCAGTTCACGGCGCAGGGTCTTGTGCGCTTCCGCGTAATCGCGTGCGCCGGGCACGATCGGATCGGCCAGTGCGGTCGCGATGCGTGACGACTGATTGTACGCATAGGCCCAGACGCGACGCAGGAAGCGGTTCGCACCTTCGACGCCAGAGCCTGACCATTCCAGTGTCTGTTCCGGCGGCGCGGCAAACATCGTGAACAGGCGTGCAGTATCTGCACCAAACTGATCGATCTGTGCTTGCGGATCGATGCCGTTGTTCTTCGACTTCGACATCTTCTCGGTGCCGCCGAGTTCGACCGGTTGCTTGTCGCCGATCAGAATTGCGGATACCGGGCGCCCCTTGTCGTCGAACGTCAATTCGACGTCGGCCGGGTTGTACCAGGTTTTTTTCCCGCTCTTGTCTTCACGATAGTAGGTTTCGTTCAGCACCATGCCTTGCGTCAGCAGGTTGGTGAACGGCTCATCGAATTTGACCAGGCCGAAGTCGCGCATGACCTTGGTCCAGAAACGCGCGTACAACAAGTGCAGCACCGCGTGTTCGATGCCGCCGATGTACTGGTCCATCGGCATCCAGTAATCGTTGCGGCTGTCGACCATTGCATCGTTCGAGCCCGGCGAGCAATAGCGCATGAAATACAACGACGAATCGACGAAGGTATCCATCGTGTCGGTTTCGCGTCGCGCAGGCTTGCCGCATTGCGGGCAGTCGCATTTCAGGAAAGCTTCGTGCTTGTTCAGCGGATTGCCGCTGCCGTCCGGCACGCAGTCTTCCGGCAACACGACCGGCAAATCTTTTTCCGGCACCGGCACCGAGCCGCAATCGGCACAGTTGATCATCGGGATCGGCGTGCCCCAATAACGCTGGCGCGAAATGCCCCAGTCGCGCAGGCGATAGGTGATTTTCTTCTCGCCGACGCCTGCTGCTTCGAGATCTGCTGCGATCGCATCGACCGCTTGCTGATAGTTCAGTCCGTCGTATTTGCCGGAGTTGATGCAGCGACCGTTTTCCTTGTCGGCGTACCAGTCCTGCCATTTCTCTTCGGAGAAGGTTTTGCCTTCGACGTCGACCACTTGATGAATCGGCAGCACGTATTTTTTCGCAAACGCAAAGTCGCGTTCGTCATGTGCCGGCACGCCCATCACGGCGCCATCGCCGTACGTGATCAGCACGTAGTTGCCGACCCAGACTTCGACCAGCGAGCCGGTCAATGGATGTTTGACGAACAAGCCGGTCGGCATGCCTTTCTTTTCCATCGTCGCCATGTCGGCTTCGATGACGCTGCCGAGTTTGCATTCGGCGATGAAGTCGGCCAGTTCCGGATTCGATTTTGCGGCGAAGGTCGCCAGCGGATGTTCGGCGGCGACGGCGCAGAAGGTCACGCCCTTGATCGTGTCGGCGCGCGTGGTGAAGACCCACAGCTTGCCGTCGTTGATCAGTTTGCCGTCGTCTTCGATCTCGTGCGAGAACGCAAAGCGCACACCGGTCGATTTGCCGATCCAGTTGGATTGCATGATGCGCACGCGCTCCGGCCAGCCCGGCAGCTTGTTGTCGACGTGGTCGAGCAATTCTTCGGCGTAGTCGGTGATGCGCGCGTAGTACATCGGGATTTCGCGCTTTTCGATCAGCGCGCCGGAACGCCAGCCGCGGCCGTCGATGACTTGCTCATTGGCCAGAACCGTTTGATCGATCGGGTCCCAGTTCACGGTGCCGGTCTTTTTGTAGATGATGCCTTTCTCGAGCATCTTCAGGAACATCCACTGGTTCCATTTGTAGTATTCAGGCTTGCACGCGGTCATTTCACGCGACCAGTCGATCGCCAGACCCATCGATTGCATCTGCGACTTCATGTATTCGATGTTGGAATACGTCCATTGCGCCGGCGGCACATTGTTCTGCATCGCGGCGTTTTCCGCCGGCATACCGAACGCGTCCCAGCCCATCGGCATCAACACGTTGTAGCCGTTCATGCGCAGGTAGCGATACATCACGTCGTTGATCGTGTAGTTGCGCACGTGGCCCATGTGCAGCTTGCCGGATGGGTACGGCAGCATCGAGCAGGCGTAGAACTTCTTCTTCGGCTGGCCGTTCTTGTCGACAGCGTTTTCTACTGTCTTGTAGGCATCGATGGATTGCCAGTGGGCGCGCGCCGCATTTTCGACGTCGGCGGGACTGTATTTATCTTGCATGACGAATGGAGCCGGAAATTGTATGGGAAGCCGATGATTATACCGGCTCGCATACGGCTATGGCGCGCGGGAGAGAGGATGCTTCGGCGCGAAAACGCCGCTTTTGTGGAAAATCAGGCGAGTTTGAGCGAGAGTGCCGGTTTTTCGCCGTAATCGTTATAACGGTCGTTGATGCCCTCGACGCAAAAGGCGACTTCTTCCAGAAGATCCGGCGCATTTTTTTGCAGTGCTGCAGAGTGCGTGACGACAATCTGCAGTACTTCATCCGCCTTCAGATGGAATCTGGTCATGTTTTCATCGTCGCGCAGGTAACTCAGACAATCTATCCACGCATCGATCGTGCGGCCGTAAAACGCCGGAAAGCCGAACGCTTCGGCGCAGACAGTATGGAAGCTTTCCCAGTCGGTAATCTGCTCGCCGTTCAGTTGTACGTCAGCCATTATTTCGCACCGGAAGCGTTCGGCACTTCGGTGATGAAGCCGAGCTTGGTCAGGCCGTTGGCCTGTGCGGCGCCCATGACCTGCGCGATGATTTCATAGCGCGTGTTCTTGTCCGCGCGCAGTTGCAATTGCGGCTGCGGTTGCTGTTTAGCGGCGATGACGAAGCGCTGATTCAGTTCGCTTTGCGTAACGGGCGTGTTGTCCCAGAAAATCTTGCCGGCAGGGTCGATCGACAGCGAAACGGTCGCAGGTTCCGTTTGTGCCGGCGTGGCTTGTGCAGCCGGCAGATCAAGTTTGATCGATTGCGTGAATAGCGGCGCAGCGAGAATGAAGATCACCAGCAGAACCAGCATCACGTCGACCATCGGCGTGACGTTGATTTCCGCCATTGGCGCGGGCTGTTTGTTGTCGTTGAATCCGCCGAAGCTCATGGTCGCTCCTCGCTGCCTGACTGGTTATTTGCCGACGCGTGCGCCGGTGGTCAGATACGCATGCAGGTCATGCGCAAATGCGTCGAGTTCCGCCAGCGTGATGCGATTGACACGCGTGAATGCGTTGTAGGCGAGCACGGCCGGGATCGCGACGGCAAGGCCAAGCGCCGTCATGATCAAGGCCTCGCCGACCGGACCGGCGACCTTGTCGATCTGCACGGTGCCGGACGCGGAAACGGCGATCAGCGCGTGATAGATGCCCCAGACCGTGCCGAACAGTCCGACGAACGGCGCGGTCGAACCGACCGACGCCAGCAGCGTCAGGCCGCTTTCCAGTCGCGACGAAACGCGGTTGATTTCCTGGCGCAGCGTGCGGGTGATCAGCTCGCCCGGATCGGTGTTGGCATTCAGCGAATTGGCTTGCGGCTTGATGTTGGCGGCTTCCACGCTTTGCGCGGCCAGTGGCGTGAAGACGTATTCGCTGTCGGTTTGCTTGATGGTGGCAATGGCATCGGTCAGCGTCGGCGCCAGCCAGAATTTTTCCAGCGATCCCGCGCTGCGGCGGATGCGCCACGAACTCCAGGCCTTGGAGAGAATGTAGAACCAGCTGACGATGGACATGGCCAGCAGCAGATAGGCAACCGCGTGGGAAATCGCATCGCCCTGCGCCCAATAGTGCGCCAGACCCAATCCTTGTGTGGCAGAGCTGTTCATGCGTCAGTCCTTGTCAATCCTGATATTGATACCCGTGAAGCGAATCCGTGCGTCGTTCCGGCAGCAGGCTGAAACCGGTTCAGCGCAGGCCCAGTACGTCCTGCATGTCGTACAAGCCGGTTTTCTTGCCGACCAGGAAGCGTGCAGCGCGCAGGCTGCCATGTGCATAAGAGACGCGGCTCGACGATTTGTGCGAAATCTCGATACGTTCACCGTCGCCGGCAAACAGCACCGTGTGGTCGCCGATGATGTCACCACCGCGCACCGTCGCAAAGCCGATCGACGACGGATCGCGTGCACCGGTCACACCTTCACGCGCCCAGACGGCAACATCATTCAATTCCTTGCCCAGTGCGCCTGCAATCACTTCGCCCATCTTGATTGCGGTGCCGGATGGTGCGTCGACCTTGTTGCGATGATGCGCTTCGATGATCTCGATGTCGTAGCCTTCCGAGAAATTCTTCGCCGCCATTTCCAGCAACTTCATGGTCACGTTGACGCCGACGCTCATGTTCGGCGCGAACATGATGGAGGTGTATTTCGCCGCTTCGGCGATGGCGGTTTTGCCCGCGGCATCGAAACCGGTTGTGCCGATGATCATCTTGATATTGTTTGCGGCGCAGTATTCGAGATGCTTGAGCGTGCCTTCCGGGCGGGTGAAGTCGATCAGGAATTCCGCGCCGGCCAACCCTTTTGCCAGATCGGATTCGATCTTCACACCGGTCGGCTTGCCGAGAAAGGCGCCGGCATCATTGCCGATGGCTGGCGACGATGGAATGTCCAGTGCGCCGGACAGCGTAGCGTCGTCGGCAGCGAGAATGGCTTCGACCAGCATCTGGCCCATGCGGCCGGAAGCGCCGGCGACTGCAATTTTCATGTTGTTCATCGTGGTTGCGGGTTGCTTATTTTTTCTCTTTCGCCTTGTTGGCGATGCGGGCCAGATAGTCGGCTTCGGTCGGCAAATCGCCGCCACCCTCAAAGCTCGAAACCAGATTGTCCTTGAAGAACACCGTCACACGGCTGGTCGTGATTTCGCCATTGCCCTTTTGCAGGCGGAAGGCGTAATCCCAGCGTTCGGCGTGGAAAATGTCGCTCAACAGTGGCGTACCGAGCAAGAAGATCACCTGATCCTGCGTCATGCCCGGTTTCAGCTGGGCAACCATTTCGCGGGAAACGAAATTGCCTTGCTGAATATCCGGGCGGTAAGGGCGGAAAAAGCCGAGGAAACGTTTTTCCTTGACCGTTTGCACGCCGGTTGTCGGTTTGTCCGCTGCTATCGCTGTGGCAGGAGCCGTAGCCGCCGCTGTTGCTGCTGGCGTTTCTGTTGCGACCGCAGCAGGCTCGGATTGCCTGGCTTCTGTCGGTGCGGTTTCGGCTGCGCCAGAGACTGGCGCTGGAACGACTTCCGCTTCAGCCTTCGCGGCTGCGGTCGGTTCCGGCACTAGTTGTGCCGCTGCAGGCGCGACCGTTTTTTCTTCTGCTGCAGCTTGCACCGGTTCAGCCTGCTTCGGTTCAACCGGCTTTGGCGGTTCGGCCTTCTTTTTTGACGCAATCGGCGTTGGCTCTTCCATCAGCGGATTTTTCGACGCACAGCCGGCGATGACGGTTGCCAGCGCCAGACAGAATGCGCCAGCGACAACCGGGGACCGGCTGAAATGGAAGGGCAGGATTTGCATAGGGGATCTCAAGCGGTTGAGCAATTGTGTGAAAACACTATATGATAAGGCAGATATCCCCAACATGAACAAGAACATGCCCAACAATCCATCCGAGCTGAAGGCCAGCGGCCTCAAGGCTACGCTGCCACGTCTGAAGATTCTCGATATTTTCCAGAATGCCGCCGTGCGCCACCTGAGCGCCGAAGACGTCTACAAGATGCTGCTTGCCGACAATCTCGACGTCGGCCTCGCCACCGTTTATCGCGTCCTGACGCAATTCGAGCAGGCCGGCCTGCTGCAGCGCAATCACTTTGAAACCGGCAAGGCCGTGTTCGAACTGAATGAGGGTTCGCACCATGACCATCTGGTATGCCTCGATTGCGGCAAGGTCGAGGAATTTTTCGATGAAGAGATCGAAAAGCGCCAGTTGCGAATCGCACAGGAACACGGTTTTGAAATCGCCGACCATGCTCTGGCACTGTACGGTCATTGCAAGAACTGCCGAAAAACCAAGAAATAATTTTCCGTCATTAAAAAAGCCGCTCTCCGAAAGGATGAGCGGCTTTTTTGTTATTGGGCGACGGAAATCTCAACCAGGGGAATGACTCAGGGCATTCGACAGCAGCTTGGCAGTGATATCGACAATCGGAATCACGCGCTCGTAGGCCATGCGCGTCGGGCCGATCACGCCGAGCGTGCCGACGACCTTGCCGTTGACGGTATAGGGCGAGGTGACGACGCTCATCTGGTCCATCGGCACCAGATTCGATTCGCCGCCGATGAAGATCTGCACACCGGTCGCCTTGTTGGAGACGTCGAGCAATTGCATCAGGCTGGTTTTCTGCTCGAACATGTCAAACAGTTTGCGCAACGACACCATGTTCGACGACAGGTCGCTGACACTCAGCAGATTGCGTTCGCCGGAGATGACGACATCGTCACCGTTGTCGTTCATCGCATCGCTGCCGGCTTCCACTGCGGCTTGCATCAGCCGCGTCATGTCGTCGCGCAGTTGCTGCAATTCGTTTTGCAAGCGAATCCTGACGTCGTCGAAGCTGAGGCCGCCGTAATTCTGGTTGATGTAATTGGCTGCCTGGATCAGTTGCGACGGCGAATAATCGACATCCGTCAGAAGCAGTCGATTCTGCACGTCGCCGGTCGGGCCGACGATGACGAGCAGGATGCGTTTTTCGGACAGGCGCAGGAAGTCGATTTGCTGGAACACCGATTCGCGGCGCGGTGTCATCACGATGCCGGCAAATTCGGACAGTGACGACAGGATTTGCGCAGCGTTGGAAATGATTTTTTGCGACGAGCCGGTTTGCATCGGCGTCTTCAGTTTGGACTCGAGTGCGCTTTCATCGATTGCCTGCACAGTCATAAGCGTATCGACGAAGACACGATAACCGCGCGGCGTCGGCACGCGGCCGGCGGAGGTGTGCGGACTGGCAACGAAGCCCATTTCTTCCAGATCGGCCATCACGTTGCGAATCGTCGCCGGCGACAGATCGAGCCCGGAAATGCGCGACAGTTCGCGCGAGCCGACCGGCTGTCCGTCCGCAATGTAGCGTTCGACTAGGGCTTTCAGCAGTGTTTGTGCGCGATTATCGAGTTGCATGATGAGGCTATTGTAATAAGTGGTGATGCCATACGGCAAGCGGCCAGCGGTGCAACTGAAAGGAATGCCAAAAAGCAGCAGCGGCGACTTGCCCGAATGGCAAATCGATTGTGCGCTTCCGGCCGGCTTTTCGCTAGTTCCTTGCCGCGTTGCCGGCGATGGCGTTGACTCGCGAAGACAGCCAGTTGTCCACTTCGTGCAGCGTCGAGCAACTTGCTGCCGGAACAATATGGCCGGGCAGCGTGCGTGCAAAGCGATTCATCCAGACCGCATGCAGGCCCGCATTCTGCGCTGCCTGGATATCAAGAAGCGGGTCGTCGCCGACATACAATGTTTCGTGCGGCGCAACGGATAACGCATCGCAGGCAGCGAGAAAGATTTCCGGATCCGGCTTCGCACTTCCGAATTGATGGGCTGCAAGCGAAATACGGAAGTGGTCTGCAAGGCCGATCGACTGCAGATCGGCAAAGCCATTGGATATGGAGCCGAGCGCATAACGTTCGCCCAGCCTTGTCAGTGCCGGCACCACATCATCGAATGGCGTGACGGCATTGCGCGCTTCGGAAAACACGGCCATCGCCTGTTCCATCAACGCGTCGTTTTCGCCGCATTGTTTGCAGGCGTGTACCAGGGTGGCATGACGCAACGACCACAGGTCGAAACGATAACGCGGGTCGGTGGTCGACAGTTCGGCGCGCAGCGCCTGCAGTTTTTCATTGCTGAACTGACGCGTCACGCCCGGCGTGTGCAGCGCCAGCCAATCGTACAGCATGACCTCGGCACGTTTGATGACCGCTTCCAGCGGCCACAGCGTATCGTCCAGATCGAACAGGACGGCCTTGATGGGGGCATGCATGGATGCGGACTTCACGGTCATGGGAATTCTTCAAAGAGGCAGTGCAATCGAAGTGCGAATTATGGTCTAATCTGCAGCATCATGCCGTCTACCCCACATTCCTACACCGCCGATTCCTTCAAGACCGTTGCGATTTTTGCCAAGCAGAAGGCCGGCGATACGTCGCATTCCCCTGACGATATAGCGTATGCGCTGACGCAGATCGCCGATTTCCTGAAGGCGACCGGCCATCGCGTCATCTTTGGTGCGCAGACTGCCGACCGTTTTCAACTGAGCGGTGAAATCATGACGCTGCCGGATATCGGCGAGCTGGCCGATGTTGCCATCGTCGTCGGCGGCGACGGCACGATGCTCGGCATTGCGCGCCAGCTGGCGCCTTACGATGTGCCGCTGATCGGGATCAACCAGGGCCGTCTCGGTTTCATGACCGATATCGCTTTCGACGACATGATGCCGCTGTTGCGCGACATGCTGGACGGCAAGGTCGCTTGCGAAACGCGCAGCCTGCTGCAGGGATCGATCTATCGCAATGGCGAACTGACGCATCACACGCTGGCGTTCAACGATATTGTGCTGTCGCGCGGTTCGGGTTCCGGCATGATCGAACTGTGTGTGCATGTCGATGGCCAGTTCATGTACAACCAGCGTTCCGACGGCTTGATCGTCGCCACGCCGACCGGTTCCACGGCATATGCGTTGTCCGCCGGCGGTGCATTGCTGCATCCGAGCCTGAACGGTTTGATCCTGGTGCCGATTGCGCCGCATGCGTTGTCGAATCGTCCGATCGCGGTGCCCGATACCAGTGTTATCGACATCGAAGTGGTCGGTGGCCGGGAGAGCAACGTCAATTTCGACATGCAATCGGTGGCGAGCCTGCAGCATGGCGATCGCATTGTCGTCAAGCGTTCCGAATACACAATCACCTTCCTTCATCCGGAGGGCTGGAATTATTACGACACGCTGCGCGAGAAGCTGCACTGGAACGAATATCCGTCTGTGCAGGGGCGGTTAAAATAAGCGCGATCCGTTCAATCACTAACAGAATCATTCCATCCGTTTGGCTGGAATGAGCGAGCCGGAATCCTTTCCCCATGTTGCGTACGCTTTCCATTCGCGATTTCGTCATCGTCGATTCCATCGAACTTGAGTTCTCGTCCGGCTTCTCGGTCTTTACCGGCGAAACCGGCGCCGGCAAGTCGATCCTGATCGATGCGCTCGCATTGGCGCTGGGCGGGCGCGGCGATGCCAGCGTGGTGCGCGAAGGCGCTGCCAAGGCCGATATCACGGCGGAATTTTCGGCTGACGCAGAACTGGACGAATGGCTGGCGGACAATGAATTTTCCAATGAAGACGGTGGCGCACTGCTGCGCCGCGTGATCGACAACGCCGGTCGTTCGAAAGCCTTCATCAACGGTATTGCTGCAACCGCCACGCAATTGCGCGAACTGGGCGAAAAGCTGGTCGATATCCACGGCCAGCATGCGCATCAGTCTCTGCTGAAATCCGATGCGCAACGCACACTGCTGGACAATCAGGCGGGTTTGCAGGACGACGCAAAAGCAGTCGCTGTCGCATACAAGGCATGGCGCGCACTGGCGAAACAACGCGAAGAATTCGAAACCAACGCGAAGAACGTTTTGCTGGAACGCGAACGTCTCGAATGGCAGGTCGGCGAACTGGAAAAGCTCGCCGCCAGGCCAGGTGAATGGACCGAAGTCAGCAATGAACACAGTCGCTTGTCGCATGCAGCAAGTCTGATCGAAGGGGCGCAGCAGGCACTGGACGCCATTTCCGAATCCGAACCATCGCCGATGCTGTCGCAACTGTCCGCCATCAATACGCGTCTTGGCAAGCTGGTCGATCTGGACGCCGGTTTGCAACCGGTTCTCGATGTGCTGGAACCGGCGCGCATCCAGTTGCAGGAAGCGGTCTATGCGCTGAACGATTATTTAAGTCGTGTCGAACTCGATCCGGCACGCTTGCGTGTGGTCGAGCAGCGCATGGAAGATCTGCATTCTGCCTCGCGCAAATTCCATGTGGCCCCCGACGACTTGCCGCAGGAATTCGAAAAACTGTCCGAGCAGTTGAAACAACTCGCCGATGCCAGCGATCTGGACGCATTGCGTGCGCAGGAAGAAAAACTGAAAGCCGCCTACATGACGGCAGCGCAGAAGTTGTCGAAGGCACGTGCAAAAGCGGCCAAGGCATTGGGCGCGGCCGTCACGACAGCGATGCAGGAATTGAGCATGGCAGGTGGCAAGTTCGAGATCGCGCTGCAAGCATGCGAGCCGGCAGCATTCGGCATCGAGCAAGTCGAATTTCTGGTTGCCGGGCATGCAGGCACTACGCCGCGACCATTGGCGAAAGTAGCCTCGGGCGGTGAACTGGCGCGTATTTCGCTGGCGATTTCTGTGATTACCTCCAGTGCGACAGCGACGCCGACATTGATCTTCGATGAAGTCGACAGCGGCATCGGCGGCGGCGTCGCCGAAGTGGTGGGGCGGTTGCTGCGCAAGCTGGGGCAGGATCGTCAGGTCTTGTGCGTCACGCATTTGCCGCAGGTCGCCAGCCAGGCAAACCAGCATTTTCAGGTCAGCAAGCGCAACAGCGATGGCAAGACGCTGTCGTCGATCGATGTGCTCGACAGCAATGCGCGCGTCGAGGAAATTGCGCGCATGCTCGGCGGTCTGGAAATCACGGCAACGACACGTTCGCATGCGCGCGAGTTGCTGGCTACCTGACAGCACGTTGCCGTCGGCAATCAACCATAAACAGAAAAGCCCATGTCCTTCCGAAACGAACCTCCGTATCAACATGGCAGCTTGCCGAAAACAGCCGTCGTGCTGGTCAATCTCGGTACGCCTGATGCGCCGACCACATCGGCGGTGCGGCGTTACCTGAAGCAGTTTCTGTCCGATCCGCGCGTCGTGGAAATTCCGCGCGCGATCTGGTGGTTTATTCTGCATCTGATCATCCTGCCTTTCCGCTCCGGTCAATCAGCGAAGAAATATGCGTCGATCTGGAGCAATGACGGTTCGCCGCTGAAAGTGCATACCGAAAAACAGGCGAAGCTGCTGGCCGGCTATCTGGGCGAACGCGGTCACAAGCTGCGCGTGGTGTACGGGATGCGCTACGGGAATCCATCGCTGCCGGACGTCTTGCGCAAGCTGAAGGAAGAGGGCTGCGACCGTGTGCTGGTTTTACCGGCCTATCCGCAATATTCCGGCACCACGACGGCGTCGATCTTCGATGCCGTGTTTGCGCATTACGCGAAGGAGCGCAACGTACCGGAACTGCGCTTCGTCAAGCATTACCACGACCATGACGGCTATATCCGCGCGTTGCAAAAGTCAGTGCTTGCTCACTGGGAAATGTCAGGGCGTCCGGAAAAACTCGTCATGAGTTTTCACGGCGTGCCAAAGCGTACCTTGACGCTCGGCGATCCGTACCACTGCGAATGCCACAAGACTGCGCGGTTGCTGGCGCAGGCGCTGGGACTGTCGTCGGACCAGTATCTGGTCACTTTCCAGTCGCGGTTCGGCAAGGCGGAATGGCTGCAGCCGTACACTGCTCCAACCATGAAAAAGCTGGCGAAGGAAGGCGTGCGACGTGTCGATGTGATCTGCCCCGGCTTTACCAGCGATTGCCTCGAAACGCTGGAAGAAATCGCGATGGAAGTGCGTCACGACTTTTTGCAGGCAGGTGGCACCGACTTCAATTACATCCCTTGTCTCAACGAGGACGATGCATGGATCAGGGCATTGAGCGAAATCGCGGAACTGCACATGATCGGCTGGCCGACCATTGTGTCGCCGTCGATGCGCGAGGAGCTGGACGAGCAGGCACGGGTTTCAAGGGAACAGGCCTTGCTGCTCGGTGCGAAGGAATAGCGTCCGGCGGCGGGCAACCATCGGCCGATCATGCTGATCGGCCTTGGATCTGCCAGATGACGGCGCGTTACAGCGCCGCATAGCAAATCACGGTCGCTGCCATTACCGTATAAGCGACCACTGATGCGGAAATAAGCGGCAATTTCACGACAGGCTCCTTCCAGCTGACAGCGCGGAAAAAACAACGGAAACGACGGGAAAACCGTCGAAATACCCGTTGTCACCCGCTTACAGCGTAGCGCGGAAGGCAAAAATTGCCAGTCGCCGACCCGAAAAAATTGTAACAACCCTATCCCGCAGCGATTATCATCGCGGGTTCGCGAATAAATCCGCCTCAATATCCCTTGAAATAGTGTGGGATAACCCCATGTGGTTGGTCGCATTGGCATTTTTTGTCATAACTCATTGATTGTTGGAGATTTTTTGATGCAAGACCAGGATAAATACGCTGAGCAGGCCGCGTCGATGGAGGAGCAGACCCCAGCGGATGCTGCGGCACCGGCTGCGCAGACGCTGGAAGAACAGCTCGCCGCATCGCAACAACTGGTGCAGGAACTGCAGGATGCATTCCTGCGTGCCAAGGCCGAGGCCGAGAACTCTCGCCGTCGTGCACAGGAAGACATCACGCGTGCGCACAAATTTGCGATAGAAGGCTTTGCCGAAGCGATGGTGCCGGTGAAGGACAGTCTGGAAATGGCGCTGCAGGTGGAAACGCCTTCAGTGGAATCTCTGAAAGAAGGTGTGGAAATGACGCTCAAGCAGTTGAGCGCCGCCTTCGAGAAGAATCGTCTGCTGGAAATCAAGCCGCAGGCGGGTGACAAACTGGATCCGATGAAGCACCAGGCGATATCCGTGGTGCCGGCCGACCAGGAACCGAATACCGTCGTCAGCACCCTGCAAAAAGGGTACTTGATTGCCGATCGTCTGTTGCGTCCCGCACTGGTAACGGTCGCGCAGGAAAAATAGCTTGAAAGCATCGCCGAACGCCACATATTGGCGGTAACGGCGGGTAAATAAGCCAGCGATTCTAAGCAAGTGAGTCACGCTGCATTCATATTCAACTAATTTGCATCAAAGAACTATTTAAGGGAAATCATCATGGGCAAAATCATCGGTATTGACTTGGGCACGACCAACTCCTGCGTCGCAGTGATGGAGGGCGGCAAGCCGAAAGTCATCGAAAACTCCGAGGGTGCACGCACCACGCCATCCGTGATCGCCTATCAGGAAGACGGAGAAATCCTGATCGGTGCGCCGGCCAAGCGTCAGGCAGTCACCAATCCGAAGAACACGCTGTACGCCGTCAAGCGCCTGATCGGACGCAAGTTCGAAGAGAAGGAAGTGCAGAAGGACATCGGCCTGATGCCGTACCAGATCAGCAAGGCCGATAACGGCGATGCATGGGTTTCCGTGCGCGACAAAAAACTGGCGCCACCGCAAATCTCCGCAGAAGTGCTGCGCAAGATGAAGAAAACCGCTGAAGACTATCTCGGCGAAGAAGTGACCGAAGCGGTCATCACCGTTCCTGCATACTTCAACGACGCACAACGTCAGGCGACCAAGGACGCAGGCCGTATCGCCGGTCTGGACGTCAAGCGCATCATCAACGAACCGACCGCAGCGGCACTCGCATTCGGCCTGGATAAAACCGGCAAGGGCGACCGCAAGATCGCCGTGTACGATCTGGGCGGCGGCACGTTCGACGTGTCGATCATCGAGATCGCGGACGTCGATGGTGAAATGCAATTCGAAGTGTTGTCGACTAACGGCGACACCTTCCTCGGCGGTGAAGATTTCGATCAACGCCTGATCGACTACATCATCGAAGAATTCAAGAAGATCAACGGCCTCGACCTGTCGAAAGACGCTATCGCGTTGCAACGTATCAAGGCATCGGCAGAACGTGCAAAGATCGAACTGTCGTCGTCGCAACAGACCGAAATCAACGAGCCGTACATCGCGATGGCGAACGGCGCACCGGTCCACCTGAACATCAAGGTCACCCGCGCGAAGCTGGAATCGCTGGTCGAAGACCTGATCGCCAAGTCGATCGAGCCTTGCCGCATCGCGATCAAGGATGCCGGCGTCAAGGTATCGGACATCGACGACATCATCCTGGTCGGCGGTCAGACGCGCATGCCTAAAGTGCAGGAAGCGGTCAAGGACTTCTTCGGCAAGGAGCCACGCAAGGACGTCAATCCTGATGAAGCCGTTGCCGTCGGTGCAGCGATTCAGGGTTCGGTATTGTCCGGCGATCGTAAAGATTTGCTGTTGCTCGACGTGACCCCGCTGTCGCTCGGTATCGAAACGCTGGGCGGCGTGATGACGAAGATGATCCAGAAGAACACGACGATCCCGACCAAGTTCTCGCAAGTATTCTCGACTGCAGACGACAACCAGCCTGCCGTGACCATCAAGGTCTTTCAGGGTGAGCGCGAAATGGCGGTTGGCAACAAGGCACTGGGCGAATTCAATCTGGAAGGCATTCCGCCGGCAGCACGCGGCACGCCGCAGATCGAAGTCACTTTCGACATCGACGCCAACGGCATCCTGCACGTCGGCGCGAAAGACAAGGCAACCGGCAAGGAAAACAAGATCACCATCAAGGCCAACTCCGGTTTGACCGAAGAAGAAATCCAGAAGATGGTGCAGGACGCCGAAGCGAATGCCGAGGAAGACAAACGCGCCAAGGAAGTGGCTGAAGCGCGCAACCAGGGCGACGCGTTGGTGCACTCGACCCGCAAGTCGCTGACTGAATACGGCGACAAGCTGGAAGCCGGCGAGAAGGAAAAAATCGAGGCGGCCATCAAGGACCTTGAAGATGCATTGAAAGACGGCGACAAGGCCGCAATCGATGAAAAATCGGCTGCCCTGACAACCGCAGCGCAAAAGCTCGGCGAAAAGATGTATGCCGATATGCAGGCACAGCAGGCGGCCGCAGCAGGTGGCGCGGAAGCTGCCGGCGACGCACCGCACGCGGAAGCCAAACCGCAGGAAGACGATGTGGTCGATGCCGACTTCAAGGAAGTCAAAGACAAGTAATTGTCGGCAGCGTGGTCGCTCGCACAGCGAACGGCCGCGCGATGCGTTCTCGATAAGGGTGATGGGAATGCGTTGTTGAGCATTCGATTTCGAATCACTCCATTCCCGCAACATGATGTCGCAAGACTCGCCGGGTCAGAGGCCGCAAACCTCGGCTCGGCGTTTTAGCGTAGATAGCAGCAAGGAAGCAAAGGGTGCCTGCACATGGCAAAACGTGATTTTTACGAAGTTCTTGGTGTCGGCAAGGACGCGTCCGACGACGAAATCAAGAAGGCATATCGCAAGCTTGCAATGAAATATCATCCGGATCGCAATCCGGACAGCAAGGGAGCGGAAGACAAGTTCAAGGAGGCGAAGGAAGCCTACGAGATGCTGTCCGACTCGCAGAAGCGTGACGCTTATGATCGCTATGGTCATGCCGGCGTTGATCCCAATATGGGAATGGGCGGCGGTGGCGGCGGCGGTTTCGCCGATGCATTCGGCGATATCTTCGGCGACATCTTCGGTCAGACCGGCGGCGGTCGCGGCCGTGGCGGCCCGCAGGTTTATCGCGGTGCCGACCTGCGTTACAACCTTGAAATCACGCTGGAGCAGGCCGCGCACGGTTACGACACGACGATTCGCGTACCGTCATGGGACAATTGCGAAACCTGCCACGGCAGTGGCGCCAAGCCGGGCACGTCGCCGGTCACCTGTACGACTTGCGGCGGTCACGGCCAAGTACGCATGCAGCAGGGTTTCTTCAGTGTGTTGCAGACTTGTCCGAAGTGCCACGGCACCGGCAAGATCAATCCGACACCATGCGGCACCTGCAGCGGCGCCGGCAAGATCAAGCGCAACAAGACACTGGAAGTCAAGATTCCGGCCGGTATCGACGACGGCATGCGTATCCGTTCGTCCGGCAACGGCGAACCGGGCATGAATGGCGGCCCGCCGGGAGACTTGTATGTCGAGATCCGCATCAAGCAGCATTCGATGTTCCAGCGCGATGGCGACGATCTGCATTGCGAGATTCCGATCTCGTTTGCCAAGGCTGCGCTTGGCGGTGAAATCGAAGTGCCGACATTGAACGGCAAGGCGTCCTTCACGCTGCCGGAAGGTACGCAGACCGGCAAGACTTTCCGTTTGCGCAGCAAGGGCATCAAGGGCGTGCGTTCCGGTTACGCCGGCGACCTGTTCTGCCACGTTGTGATTGAAACGCCTGTCACGTTGACCGATCGCCAGAAGGAATTGCTGCGCGAATTCGATCAACTGACAACGGAAGGTGGTTCCAAGCACAGTCCGCAGACCAAGACCTGGAAAGACAAGGTCAAGGATTTCTTCGAGTAACGAAAGATTCCGTACAAGCCGCTGATCGCCATCAGCGGCTTTTTTATTTGCGCTGAAAACGATGCTCTTTGCGATCTCTCCAGAGTCCTTGGTGAGAAGGGGCCTAACGGAATCTTGAGAGCGATCGGATAGAATGGCGAAGCTTTTCGTGCGCATGCATGCGCACAAGCTCTACCTTGGTTAACTGACATGACGAACAAAAACAAAGAAGCACTGGAACTGGAACAGCTGTTCCAGAACAACCGCCGCTGGGCTGAGTCAATGCTGGCGGAAGACAAGAATTTTTTTGCAAAACTTGCCGCCCAACAATCTCCTGAATATCTGTGGATAGGCTGTTCCGACAGTCGCGTTCCCGCCAATGAAATTGTCGACTTGCTGCCGGGTGAATTGTTCGTGCATCGCAATATCGCCAACGTGGTCGCGCATTCTGATCTGAACTGTCTGTCGGTATTGCAGTTTGCGATCGACGTCTTAAAGGTCAAACATGTGATCGTGTGCGGCCATTACGGTTGTTCCGGCGTCCACGCGGCGATGACCGGCAGGCGGGTCGGTCTTGCCGACAACTGGTTGCGGCATGTGCAGGACGTGCACCAGAAGCACGGACGCTACATGCGCGAGACGTTGCCGACGCAGGCGCAACACGATCGTCTGTGTGAACTGAACGTCATCGAGCAGGTCGCCAACGTGTGCCGCACGACGATCGTGCAGGATGCATGGGAGCGTGGTCAGGACGTGACGATCCACGGCTGGATTTACGGCTTGAAGGATGGATTGCTCAGCGATCTGAACGTCACCATCGATTGTCTCGATAGCGCGGATGAAAAACTGAAGCACAGCTTCGCGCGCTACGAACAGTCGGAATAAGTGCTGCTGTTGCGGCCTGACTGCACTGCATACGGATGTTGCGCAGATTCGATCTGCTCAAGTACATTGTCTTCTGCACCTCTGATTCATCCTTTTCTGCAGCGATCTGTAATCGACGGCGACCGGGAGAAAAAACCATGAAATGGGAAGGCAATCGCGAAAGCGAGAATGTGGAAGACCGGCGCGGTGGCGGCGGCATTGGCGGCTTCGGCGGTCGTTCGATCGGCATCGGCACGATCGTGATTGCATTGCTGGGGTCGTACTTTTTCGGCGTCAGTCCCTCGACCATCCTCAGCCTGCTCAGCGGTGGGCCGGTGCAGATGTCGCAACCGGAAGCACATAAACCGCCGGCCGACGATCCTGTCGCAAAATTCGTTTCCGTCGTGCTGGCCGATACCGAAGATGTGTGGGGAAAAATCTTCCGCGAGAACGGCGGACAGTACGTGCAACCCACCCTTGTTCTGTTTTCCGGCAGAACGCCGACCGCTTGCGGTACGGGCGATACGGCTGTCGGCCCGTTCTACTGTCCGGGTGATCAGAAGGTATATCTCGATCTGCAATTCTTCCAGACGATGCGCGAGCGTTTTCAAGTCAGCAGTGAGTTTGCCGAAGCCTATGTGATCGCCCACGAGGTCGGCCATCATGTGCAGAACCTGACAGGCATCAGCGAGAAGGTCGCGGACATGCAGCGCGGTGCGTCGGAGCGCAAGGCAAATGCCTTGTCGGTGCGCGTGGAGTTGCAGGCGGATTGCTTTGCCGGCGTGTGGGTCAATCATGCGGACAAGGCGCGTCACATCCTGGAGTCGGGCGATATCGACAGCGCATTGAAAGCGGCGAGCGCGATCGGCGATGATACGTTGCAGCGTCAGGTACAGGGACAGGTGGTGCCGGACTCCTTCACGCACGGGACGTCGGAGCAGCGTGTGCGCTGGTTCAAGCGTGGAATCGACAGTGGCGATCTGAACAGTTGCAACACGTTTGCGGCAAAGCAGATCTGATTGCCTGACCGTTCGATTCTCTCGATAAAAAAGCGCCTGACGGCGCTTTTTTATTGGAATGACTGCGTTGCAACTATCAGAAGCAATGTTCCGCTGCGGGAAACGTACCTTCCTTTACTTCCTTAATATAGGCACGCACCGCGCCTTCGATGCTGGTCTGGCCTTCCATGAAATTTTTCACGAAGCGCGCCTTGCGACCCGGGAAGACGCCGATGAAATCATGCATCACGAGCACCTGGCCCGAGCAATCCGGACCGGCACCGATGCCGATGGTCGGCATTGTCAGCGCATCGGTGATTTCCTTGCCGAGTTGTGCCGGGATCGCTTCCAGCACCAGCAGCGATGCGCCGGCTTCCTGCAGGGCGATGGCATCGGATTTCATCTGTTCGGCGGCGGCAGTCGATTTCCCCTGCACCTTGTAGCCGCCGAAACGGTTGACTGATTGCGGCGTCAATCCGAGATGCGCGCAGACCGGAATTTCTCGCTCGACGAGAAAGCGCACGGTGTCGACCACCCATGTGCCGCCTTCGATCTTCACCATTTGAGCGCCGGCCTGTACCAGCTTGACTGCATTGCGGAAGGCGTCTTCTTTCGTCGCATAGGTGCCGAACGGCATGTCCGCCAGCACCAGCGCCGTCTTGTTGCCGCGCGCGACGCTGGCAGTGTGATAGGCGACTTCGTCGATGGTGACCGTCAGTGTCGAATTGTTGCCCTGGCAAACCATGCCGAGTGAATCGCCGATCAGCAGTGTTTCGACGCCGCACATGTCCATCAATGAGGCAAAGCTGGCATCGTAGGCGGTCAGCATCGTGATTTTCTCGCCGCGTTCGCGCATGGCGAACAGCGAGGGAACGGTCACGGCCTTGGTGCGTTGTTCGCTTTCCTGCAAATAGCTGGTCATGCTTTATTCTCCACGGCTGAAAAATTCGCGCTTGCCGCGCATGTTGGCGATGCGCGTGAGCAGCAGCGCAAAATCTTCTTCGTTGTCGATCGGATTCAGATGCTCGGTGTTGACGATCAGCAAAGGCGCCGCTTCGTAATCGTAGAAGATCCGGCTATAGCTTTCGCACAGGCGTTCGATATAGGTTTCCGAAATACCCGCTTCCATCGGGACGCCGCGTTTCTTGATGCGTTCGATCAGCGTTTCCGGCTTGGCCTGCAGATAGATGACGAGATCCGGCAACGGCGCCTGCGGGCGCAAGTGATCGTACAACTGCTGGTACAGCGCCAGTTCATCGTCTCCCAGCGTCAGTCTCGCAAAGATCGGATCCTTGTCGAGCAGGAAGTCGGACACAATGCGCGCATCGAACAGATCGGGCTGTGCCAGATCGCGCAGCTGGTTCAGGCGCTGGAACAGGAAGAACATCTGCGTCGGCAGTGCATAGCGTGCGGCATCGCGATAGAACTTTTCGAGGAAGGGATTTTCCTGCGGCAGTTCCAGCAGCATTTGCGCATTCAGGTGCGTTGCCAGCTTGCGCGTCAGCGAGGTTTTCCCCGCACCGATCACGCCTTCGACGACGATGTATTTGTATTTATCGAAATCCATGTAGTTTCTTTACTGCCTGCCGTCGCTTATGAACGGAAGATGAAATAGACGGCGCCGATCAAGCACAATGCGGCCCAGATGTAATCGAGCTTGAACGGCTGCCCCATGAAGAACAGCGCGAACGGCACGAATACGGTGAGTGTAATCGCTTCCTGCAGGATTTTCAGTTGGGCGAGACTGTACTGCGTGTAGCCGATGCGATTGGCGGGGACTTGCAGCAGATATTCGAACAGCGCGATGCCCCAGCTGATCAGCGCGGCAATCCACCATGGTTTCGATGCGAGGCCTTTCAGATGGCCGTACCACGCGACGGTCATGAAGATATTCGACAGCGTCAGCAAGCCGATGGTTTGAACGATGACGGGAATTTGCATGATGTATTGGGTCGCTGTGGATGGAGGCGATAGTCGTCAGGCGATTTTCCGGATGGCCTGATCGGCGACCGAGGGCACGAACTGGTGTGCCGGCCCGCGACCCGGAATGTCGATGAACGGATCGATCTGCAGAAGCGGAATCAGCACGAAGGCGCGCATTGTCATGCGCGGGTGCGGCACCGTCAGGGATGGCGTGTCGATTTGTTGATCGCCATACAGCAGCAGGTCGAGATCGAGTGTGCGCGGTGCATTGACGTACGAGCGTTCGCGGCCGAATGTCTGTTCCAGCGCCAGTAGCGACTGCAGCAATTCACCGGCGGACAATTTGGTTTTGATGCCGGCCACGGCATTGATGTAATCGTCGCCGTCGGCATCGATCGGTGCAGTGCGGAACAGCGAGGATTGCGCAGTCACGCTGGTCTCCGGCAAGGTATCCAGCGCGTCCAGCGCATTTCGCACGCTTGCTTCCGCGTCGCCGAGATTGGCGCCGATGCCGATATAGGCAACGACAGTTTTTCCGGTCATGCCTGAGACTGTCATTCGCTCTTGCCGGAGGCGTCGTTGCTTCCAGCACCGCTTGCGCCACGACTGCGGCCGCCGCGACGACGGCGTTTTTTTGCAGGAGCAGCGACGGTGCTGGTCGCAGCCGGCTTTTTCGCCAGCAATTCTTCGCGGCCGCCGCCATCTGCTTCCATGAAGTCGGTCCACCATTCGCCGATTTCACTATCGATTTCACCCGAAGCGCAACGCAGCAGCAGGAAGTCGTAACCGGCGCGCAGGCGCGGATGTTCCAGCAACTTGTATGGCGTTTTGCCGACGCGGCGATCGAAGCGCGGTTGCATCGCCCAGATGTCACGCATGTCGGACGCAATCTTGCGCTGCAGCGCAAGCTTGTCGGTTTGCGTGTTCAACACATCGTCGGCGGCGAGATGCAGCGCGGGGATCGGATATTCGCCGGCGGCCTGATAGGCCTTCCATTTTTCCACGACCTGATGCCACAGCAGCGACGCGAACAGGAAGCCGGGCGAAACAGGTTTGCCCTGACGCACGCGTTCGTCGGTGGCATCCAGTGCAAGACGCACGAATTTTTCGCCTAGCGGTTGTTCCAGTACGACGTCGAGCAGCGGCAGCAGGCCGTGATGTAAACCTTCCTTGCGCAGTTGCTGGAGGCAGGCGAGTGCATGGCCGCTCAACAGCAGCTTCAGCATTTCGTCGAACACGCGAGCGGCCGGCACGTTATTGATGAGCGGCGCCATGACGGTGATCGGCGCGCGGGTTTCCGGCGCGATCGAGAAATTCAGTTTTGCGGCGAAGCGCACGACGCGCAGCAGACGCACCGGGTCTTCGCGGAAGCGTGCTTCCGGCAGGCCGATGATGCGCAGCGTCTTGTTGCGGATGTCCGCCATGCCGCCGTGATAATCGAGCACGGTCTGCGTGGCCGGATCGTAATACATCGCATTGATGGTGAAGTCGCGACGGATGGCGTCTTCGTGCTGTTCGCCGAAGGTGTTGTCGCGCAGCACGCGGCCGTGTTCGTCCTTGAGCGCGTCTTCCTGCGATGCGCCGCGGAAGGTGGTGACTTCCAGCAAATCCTGGCCGAACATCACGTGCACGATCTGGAAGCGGCGGCCGATGATGAAGGCGCGGCGGAACAGTTTCTTGACTTGTTCCGGCGTGGCGTTGGTGGCGATGTCGAAATCCTTCGGCTTGACGCCAAGCAGCAGATCGCGCACTGCGCCGCCGACGAGAAAGGCCTTGAAGCCGGCCTGCTGCAGCGTGCTGGTGACGCGAATCGCGTTGGACGACACCAGCTTCGGATCGATGCCGTGTTCTTTTGCGGTCAGCGTGACGGGTTGCGTGCGATCGCCCGTTTCTTGTTTTGTGCCGAGGATGCGGCGGATGAGCTTTTTAATCATTGATCAATCTTGATTAGACGTTTGAACCGGCATTGAACAGGTGAATGATCGGCCAGCCATGCGCCTGCGCATGTGCGGTCAGCAGGGCATTGGGATTGGTTGCAACCGGATCGGACACGATGGACAGCAGCGGAATGTCGTTCTGTGAATCACTGTAGAAATAACTGCGCTCGAAATCGCTGAGCGACAGGCCACGCGTTGCCAGCCATGCGTTGGTGTGCGTGATTTTACCTGCACCGGAGGTCGGTAAGCCGACCAGTTTGCCGGTCGGGCAACCGTCGTCGTCGAGTTCCGGTTCGGCGGCGATCAGGTGTTCGACCCCGAGCGCACGCGCGATTGGCGCGGTGACGAAACGGTTGGTGGCGGTGACGATGGCGACCAGATCGCCGGCATCCTGATGTTTTTTTACCAACGCACGTGCGGCTGGCAGGATTTTCGGTTCGATCACGTCGCGCATATAGGCGACCTGCCACTCATCGAGTTGCTGGCGCGAGAATTTTGCCAGCGTGCCGAGTGCGAATTCCAGATATTCCACCGGATCCAGTGTGCCGTTTTCGTATTGTTTATAGAAAGCGGCATTGCGTTTGGCGAACTCAACCGGCTCGACGGCGCCGGTGCGTGCCAGGAACTGACCCCATTCGTAGTCGGAGTCGATCGGCAGAAGTGTGTGGTCGAGATCAAATAAAGCGAGATTCATCTGGGTAATTGCATGTCCATCGTCAATCCGGGGCGTTGCCCGGCGTATCGTTGCGCTGCAACAGTTCACGCAGCAGCGGCAGGGTAACCGGCCTCTTGGTTTCCAGCGAATACCGGTCGAGCGCATCGAGCAGCGCCGCAAGCGAGCGCATGTCGCGCGTGAAATGCGTAATGAGGTAGGGTAACACGCCGGACGACAGCGCCAGACCTCTCGCCCTGGCGGCATGGTTGAGCGCTTCGATCTTTTCGTCGTCGCTCAGGCCGTGCAACTGATAGATCAGGCCCCAGCCGAGGCGCGTGCGCAAATCTTCGCGCAGGGCCAGCGCGGCCGGCGCCACCTTGCCTGCGGTGATCATGCAGCCGCCTTGTTCGCGCACCTGGTTGAAGAGGGCGAAAGCAGCAATTTGTACCTGCGGCTTTAAAACGTCGCAATCGTCGATCAGATACAGGTCGATTCCCGGTTGCAGGTTGAAGACGTCGGTCGCTTCGTCTTCTGCAATGTCGCCGGGAATATAGAGCGACTTCGGTGCAGCAGCCATTGCGCGCAACAGATGGGTTTTGCCGGAACCGGCGTCCCCCCAGATATAGACAAAACGTTCGTCGAGACCGTTTGCCCGGCCGGCGGCCAGACGCGGCAGCAGGTCTAGTAGTTCGGTGTTGGCACCAACGACGAACGATTCCAGCGTTTGCGGCTTTTCGGCGGGTAAATCGAGTAGCAACTGCCTCATGCGCGGGATTTCACAGGAATGGTTGGAAATGGCAACGACTGTTTGTACGGGCTGCGGATGCGACCGGCGGACGTGCGTTTTTCGGTATGCGACAAAGAAAGTGACCTGAAATACGGGGAAGAGGAGAGCGATTTGCTAAAATATCGGCTTTCCGATGCTTGGTCGAATGCAAAGACTGGATTATAGAACCAGTCGCGCTCATTTTCGGCAATAACAAGCTGAATCGGCTTCAAACCGCAATTTTACTGCCGCCTATCAAAACATGAGCACCCCTTCCAATACCTCCCTTTCCTATCGCGACGCCGGCGTTGACATCGATGCAGGCGATGCACTGGTCGAAGCGATCAAGCCGTTTGCCAAACGCACGATGCGCGAAGGCGTAATGGGCGGCCTCGGTGGTTTCGGCGCAATGTTCGAAATCAGCAAGAAGTACAAGGAACCGGTGCTGGTGTCCGGTACCGACGGTGTCGGCACCAAGCTGAAGCTGGCATTTGAATTGAAACGTCACGACACGGTCGGCATCGATCTGGTCGCGATGAGCGTCAACGATATTCTGGTACAGGGTGCAGAACCGCTGTTCTTCCTCGATTACTTCGCCTGCGGCAAGCTGGACGTGCCGAGCGCAACCGACGTCATAAAAGGCGTGGCAAAGGGCTGCGAGCTGGCCGGCTGTGCATTGATCGGCGGCGAAACCGCTGAAATGCCGAGCATGTATCCGGACGGCGAATACGATCTGGCCGGTTTTGCAGTCGGCGCGGTCGAGAAATCGAAAATCATCGACGGCACCAAGATCAAACCGGGCGACGTCGTGCTGGGCCTGGCTTCGTCGGGCGCGCATTCGAACGGTTATTCGCTGGTGCGCAAGATCATTTCGGTCGCCAAACCTGATTTGAACGCCGATTTCCACGGCCGCAAACTGGCCGATGTGCTGATGGAGCCGACGCGCATTTACGTCAAGCCGTTGCTGGCCTTGATGGAGGCGATGGAAGTCAAAGGCATGGTGCACATTACCGGCGGCGGTCTGGTCGAAAACATCCCGCGCGTGTTGCAGGACAACCTGACGGCTGTGTTGCAAAAGGATGCATGGACGATGCCGCCGTTGTTCCAGTGGCTGCAACAGCACGGCAACGTTGCCGACGCAGAAATGCATCGCGTCTTCAACTGCGGTATCGGCATGACCGTGATCGTGGCGAAGGAAAATGCCGATGCGGCGATGGCGCAGCTGAAAGCCGCCGGCGAAACCGTGATGCGTATCGGCGAAATCCGTGAGCGTCAGCAGGGCGAAGCGCAAACGATCGTCGTATAAAAAGATAAAGCGATGTCGTAAAGCGACACAGACAAGAAGGGCTGCAGACACGATTGTGCTGCAGCCCTTTTTATTTCTACTCATCGCTCGCCGGTCATGGCGAACGCAAATCCTTCAGCAAGACCTCTGTCCGTTCGTCCGGCGCAGGCGTCAGCAGGCTGACGACCACGATCGCGCACAATCCGGCCGGTACACCAAAGATCCCGGCGGAAATCGGCGCGATGTGGAACCATTGTCCATCCACCGTGCCGCCCAGTGCCGGATGCGTGCGCAACATATAGAACACGCAGACCGCGAAACCGACAATCATGCCGGCGATGGCGCCTGGCTGGTTGGCGCGTTTCCAGAAAACGCCGAGCGCCAGTGCCGGAAAGAGCGCCGATGCCGCCAGCGAAAAGGCGGCACCTACCAACGACAGAATGTCGCCCGGTTTCAGCGACGCGGCATAGGCGGCGACCAGCGCAACCATCAGCAGCAGCAGTTTGGAAACCGTCACGCGTTTTTGCGTCGATGCCTGCGGATCGATGGTCTTGTAATAGATGTCGTGCGACAGTGCGTTGGAAATCGTCAGCAGCAAACCGTCGGCGGTGGACAGCGCCGCAGCCAGGCCACCGGCTGCGATCAGGCCGGAAATCACATAGGGCAGGCCGGCGATTTCCGGCGTGGCGAGCACGACGATATCGACGTCCATCGAGATTTCTGCCAGTTGCACGATGCCGTCACGGTTGACGTCGTGGATGCTGACCAGCGGATGCAGCCGGTCGATGCCGCCCCAGTAAGACACCCATTCGGGCAACCTCGAAAAATCGGTGCCGACCAGCGACGAATAAATGTCGTACTTGACCAGCACTGCCAGTGCGGGAATCGTGATGTACAGGGCCATGACAAAGAACAGCGTCCAGAACACCGAGTTGCGCGTTTCCTGCACTGAAGGCGTCGTGTAGTAACGTCCCAGCACATGCGGCAGCGCCGCCGTGCCCATCATCAGGCAGAACACCAGCGCAAGAAAATTGTTGCGCTTGATGTTCGACGTTTCTTCATCACCGGGAAAGGGTTCGGTGTGGCGTGTTGGCGGTTTCGCCATTTCCAGATTCGTTGCGCGATCTTCGATCCAGCGACGTTTTGCTTCATCGGCGTCCTTCGGATACGCCGCCAGTTCGCGCGTGGTCTGACGGATTTCCTGCATCTCGGCATTGCCGGCTTTCAGCGCTTCGAGGTTGTGCTGGATTTCGGCGCGACCGTTTTCCCATGACTCCGGCAATGTCGCCAGACGTTCTTCCAGATCGAGTGCGCGTTGTTTGTAGATGGCGCGTACTTCCTCTTCCTTGGGATCGACGATCAGCACTTTTTCGCGTTCGCCGAGTTTTTCGATGGCAGAACCGTAGGCGATCGGCGGCACTGGAATGTTTGTATGCTTTACCGATAACCACACGACCGGAATCATGTAGGCAATGATCAGGATGATGTATTGCGCCACCTGTGTCCATGTCACGGCACGCATGCCGCCGAGGAAGGAGCAGACCAGAATGCTGGCGAGGCCAAGGAAGATGCCGACCGAAAAATCGACGCCGGTAAAGCGCGAGGTGATCAGGCCGACGCCGTAAATCTGCGCCACGACATAGGTGAACGATACGATGACGGTCGCCGCGACGGCGACCATGCGCACGACGTTGTCGCTGTATTTGCCGGTGTAGCGTGCCGCCAGATAGTCGGGAATCGTGAACTGGCCGAACTTGCGCAGGAACGGCGCAATCAGCAAAGCAACCAGCACGAAACCGCCAGCCCAGCCCATGATGTAGGCCAGTCCGTCGAAGCCCCACAAGTACAGACCGCCAGCCAGACTGATGAAGCTGGCGGCGGAAATCCAGTCGGCCGCGGTCGCCATGCCGTTGAACAATGCGGGAACGCGACGACCTGCGACGTAATATTCCTGCATGTCCGACGTGCGGCTGATGATGCCGATCGTCGCGTAAACGACGATTGTGGAAAACATGAAGACATAGCCGATCCAGGCGCGCGGAAACCCTTCATGTTCCAGGATCGCGACAGCAAACAGGAACAGCACGAAGCAGATCGTGTACAGCGCGTAATAACGCACCAGACGCCGGAAGAAACTCGGTTTATTCATCGTCGTTGTCGCCATCCTGTTCGTATCGCCTGTCCAGACGCCGCATCCATAACGCATAGACGCCGACGATCGTCACGTAAAGCAGCACACTGCCCTGTGCCGCCATGAAGAACGAAATCGGCCAGCCGAACAAGGTGTAATCAGCCAGTTGGCGAGCAAAAAAAATGGCAGTGAAGGTGACGACGAACCAGACCAGCAACAGCCACAACGTCAGCCGTGAAGTACGTTTCCAGTAAGTGTCGGCGCGTGTCTCGGCGCGGTTGCGGTCGTCGATCATGCAGCATCGTCCTCCTGGGATTCGACTTGCAGCAAAGGCAAGGTCACACGCATCAGGCAACCGGGCAGCTTCGGATCGCTGCAGTGGGGATTGTCGAGGATGTCGATTTCCGCCTGATGCTGTTGCGCGATCTCGCGTACGATCGCCAGCCCCAGTCCGCTTCCTTCCACGCTGGAACCAAGAATGCGATAGAAGCGTTCGAAGATGTGTACGCGCTCATGCGGTGCGATGCCGGGGCCAGTGTCTTCGACTTCCAGCATGGCGGTCTGTCGCAGGTCGTCGATGCGCACACGCACGGTGGCGCGGCCGCCGGCCGGTGTGTAGTTCAATGCATTGTCGATCAGGTTGTTCAGCAGTTCACGCAGCATCGTGCGGTCGCCGGCAACCATCGCCGTCCGAACCGACGGTTCGAAGCCGAGATCGATATGACGGTTGAAGGAAACCTGCACCCAGTCCTGCACGACGTCGCGTGCCATTTCCGACAACTCCAGCGGCTGCATCGGCCGAGTTTCCGGCGCCTGGTTTTCCGCACGGGCGAGTGCCAGCAATTGATTAATCATGCGCGTGGCGGATTTGGAACTCTTTGCCAGTTGTTCGAGCGACTTGTGGATCTCCGCCTGGTCGTTCTGGCGCAAGGCCAGTTCGGATTGCATGCGCATGCCGGCCAGCGGTGTTTTCATCTGGTGCGCGGCATCGGCGATGAAGCGTTTTTGATTGCGAATACTTTGCGACAGGCGCTCCAGCATTTCATTGAAGGAACCGACCAGCGGCAGGATTTCTTCCGGAACGTGGCCGGAATCGATCGGGCTCAAATCGTCCGGACGGCGTTCATGTATGCGCTGTTGCAATTCGGCGAGCGGTCGCAGTCCGCGCGTCAGTGCGAACCACACAAGGATCAGCGCCACGGGCAGGATGATGAATTCCGGCACGATCACGCCCTTGATGATCTGATTGACCAGTTGCGAACGCTTGTCCAGCGTCTCGCCGACCTGCACCAGTGCCAGCCGCGGTTCAAGGCTGAATTGCGGCTCGACGCGCGTCTTGTGCAGATCAACGTAGGTGTAGGCGATGCGTACTTCGGTGTTGCGGATGAAGTCGTAACGGAATTGCGTGGACCACGGGGCGGGCATTTCAGCATCGCGCGGCAATGGCATTTCGGCTTCGCCGTCGACCAGCTCGCCATGCGCATCGCGAATCTGGAAATAAACGTTGTCGATATCATCGGCGTGCAGGATGTCGCGCGCCGCACTGGTCAGACGCGTGATGACCTTGCCGTCCTGTTCCTTGATCTGTTGCGCGACGACGTTGACCTTGTCTTCCAGCGCGCGATCGAACGGTTCGTTGGCAATCGAGCGGGCGACGATATAGGTGATGGCGATGCTGAGCGGCCATAGCAGGAGCAACGGCACCAGCATCCAGTCGAGAATCTCGCCGAACAACGAACGTTGCGTGTGTTTTTCCGGCCGGTTCGCAGTGCGAAGCGCTGCTGATGCAGGTGCCTCGGCAGCGATCGCATCCTGTCGGCTGGTTTCAGGCATGACGGGAATTAGCCCGGTGGTACAGCCGGGGCGGGTGGCGTTGTTGTGCCGGCCGCCGGTTCGACAAATTTTTCAAGGCAGTAACCGAGGCCGCGTACAGTGGCGATGCGCAGGCCGCCGATCTCGATCTTCTTGCGCAGCCGATGCACATAGACTTCGATCGCGTTATTGCTGACTTCTTCACTCCATTCGCACAAATGATCGACCAGTTGCTCCTTCGATACCAGGCGGCCGCTGCGTTGCAGAAGAACTTCCAGCAGGCCGAGTTCGCGCGCGGACAGATCCAGCATCTGTTCGTTGATGTAGGCGATGCGACCGACCTGATCGTACGATAGCGGGCCATGCCGGATAACGGTCGGTCCGCCGCCGGCACCGCGCCGCGTCAGTGCGCGTACGCGCGCTTCCAGTTCGGACAGGTCGAACGGCTTGGCCATGAAATCGTCCGCACCCAGATCGAGACCGCGCACGCGCTGCTCGATCGAATCGGCGGCGGTGAGGATCAGAACAGGCAGATGGGAATTGCGCGCACGCAGTCGCTGCAATACCTCAAGGCCGGACATCTTCGGCAGGCCGAGATCGAGAATCAGCAGATCGAAATCCTGCGTGGCAAGAACCGAATCGGCTTCGATGCCGTTCTTGACGCAATCGGTCGCGTAGCCGGACTGGCGCAATGAGCGGGTCAGGCCGTCGGCCAGTACGCTGTCATCTTCGGCAAGCAGAATACGCATGGGGAATGGGAGAGATCAGGGGAAACAGGGTGCGTTGTAGTCTATTGGGTTTCGTCGGGGGCGGCAATAAAAAGCGGCGGAGCTGCCGGCCGTGATTTCAAATACGCTGCGTTGAACATTCATCCAGGGATCGGACTGCGCTTTGCGACAAGGCGTCGGCGCGCGTGTTTTTGTGCCGAGGAATCCAGACGAACGTTACGTCCGTCAATTGTGCAATCGAGCGCAATGCCCGTTCGCGTAATGTCGTCAATGAAGGTGAAGGGCGGCGCGTGCCGCGAATATCGTCGATCACGACCTGGCTGTCCCCGTGAATAATCAATCGTGCGGGCTGTGCCGCCACCGCAGCGTCCAATACTGCATTCAACGCCAGATATTCGGCCTCGCTGCTGTCGCCGTGACCCACATGCGAGCTGATTTCAGCAAGATATCCGTTCGGACCTTGCAACAATCCGCCGATCCCCATGCGTCCGGGGTTGGGATGGCTGGAACCGTCGAACCATGCGAGCCATGCGTCAGCAGGTGCTGTCGGCATGTTTTTTCGCTCACGCGCTTCCTGTTGTCTTTGGCGCCGGGTTGCGGCTTTTTCGGTTGCAACAGCCTGGAATTGCCGCCGTTTGGCGAGCAATTCGGCCAGCGGCGTGCCGTCCGCTGCGATCTCAAGTACATGTTTTAATGCCGCGTCAGGGCCGAGTCCGGTCGTGCGCTCCAGCTTGCGTGCTGCGGCACGCTCCTTTTTGTACGCGAGATCGAAGAGGTCGGCGGAAGAATCCATGCTGGCGATTTACAATGCGAGCGCCGATGTTACCCGATGCGACGACCCAAGGTACTTCTGCCAATGTTTTAGCAGAAAGTGAAAAAGTGTCATTTCGATCATTTTTCACAAAATAATGGATTGGTGCTTGCATAAAGCACTGTTTTTTTATACAGTGCAACTTCCGGTCTGGAACACGGTATGCCAGCCACCCATTTACATTAAACCGCCGAAAGAATTTCATGGACGACAAAAAGAACGCAGCGAACTCGGAAAAGGGCAAGGCGCTAGCCGCAGCGCTGGCCCAGATCGAAAAACAATTCGGTAAAGGCTCGGTCATGCGCATGGAAGACGGTGCCGTGGTCGAGGAAGTCCAGGTTGTTTCCACCGGTTCGCTGGGGCTGGACATCGCGCTTGGCGTTGGCGGTTTGCCACGCGGTCGTGTGGTCGAAATCTACGGCCCGGAATCGTCCGGCAAGACCACGCTGACCTTGCAGACCATTGCACAAATGCAAAAACTCGGCGGAACCTGTGCCTTCATCGATGCCGAGCACGCGCTCGATGCGACCTACGCAAAAAAACTCGGCATTAACATGTCCGACCTGCTGGTATCGCAACCTGATACCGGCGAACAGGCGCTGGAAATCTGCGACGCGTTGGTGCGTTCAGGCGGCGTCGACCTGATCGTTATCGACTCGGTGGCCGCATTGACCCCAAAGGCGGAGATCGAAGGCGACATGGGCGATTCCCTGCCGGGTTTGCAGGCTCGCCTGATGTCGCAGGCACTGCGCAAACTGACCGGCAGCATCAACCGCACGAATACGCTGGTCATCTTCATCAACCAGATTCGCATGAAGATCGGCGTCATGTTCGGCAATCCCGAAACCACGACCGGCGGCAACGCACTCAAGTTCTACGCGTCGGTACGTCTGGACATTCGCCGTACCGGTTCGATCAAGTCAGGTGATGAAGTCATCGGTAACGAAACCAAGGTCAAGGTCGTCAAGAACAAGATCGCACCACCGTTCCGCGAAGCGCACTTCGACATTCTGTATGGAGAAGGCACGTCGCGCGAAGGCGAGATCCTCGATCTCGGTTCGGACAACAAGGTTGTCGAAAAATCCGGTGCCTGGTACAGCTACGAAGGCGAACGCATCGGTCAGGGCAAGGACAACGCACGTAATTACCTGAAGGAACATCCGGAAATGGCGCACGAGATTGAAAACAAGGTGCGAGCCGTTCTGGGCGTGCCTGCGCTGCCTCCATTCAAGTCCGATAAATCGGACGAGCCAGCGGCCAAGAAAACGACCGCCAAGGAAAAAGAGAAAGAACTCAAGGAAGTCGAATAAACGTCGCGATTTTCTGCCGGATATTTTTGCCGATTCGTTCGACAAAAATATCCGCAGTTTTGACGGCAAGTTGCTCGACATGAATTACCTGTAAGCCCTCATCACATCAACCAGCGCCCGCGCTTAACTCATATGGCAAAACTGCAAATGAGCCTGAAAGCCCGGGCGCTGCGTTATTTATCGGCGCGCGAACACAGTCGCATGGAGCTCGCGCGCAAGCTGTCGCGCTATGCGCAGGAAGGCGACAATGTCGATACCTTGCTCGATGCGCTGGAGGCAGCGAAGTTGCTATCGCAAGAGCGCTTCTCCGAATCGCTGGTCAATCGGCGCTCGGCGCGTTTCGGCAACAGCCGCATTCTGTCCGAATTGAAAAGTCACGGCATCGATGCCGATGCACTGACGGATATCAAACTTGGATTGGAACAGGACGAATCGGCACGCGCACGTGAAGTGTGGCTGAGGAAGTTCGGCACGGTGCCGGATAATGCCAACGATCGTGCAAAGCAGATGCGTTTTCTGATGCAGCGCGGTTTCTCTAATCGGGCGATCCGTGCGGCGATGCGCGCTGTTGATAATGACGAAGATTAAGTCGCGCTCAATGGATCGCCAACGCTTGAAGCGCTAAAGATGCGAAGTCCGAATACGGCTGCCCGACTGCGTCCGACCTGATTTGGGAACGGGGCGATATCCGTTTTTCGGCGAGCGCAGGCGCTGCGGTGCACTGTGAGAAATGCAGCAAGGTACGGTGCCACATCACGACATGTTTGAGCCGGCATGCGAGGCAGGCCGGCCCAACAATCAGTGATCCATCAAGGCTTTCACATGAACGGCCGTGCTGGAAGCAAGACCTTCCAGACTGTAACCACCTTCCAGAATCGAAACGATACGCCCTTCGCAGGTTTCATCGGCGATCTTCATCAATTCACGCGTGACCCAGTCGTAGTCGCTGTCCTGCAGGTTGAGACCGGCCAGCGGATCCAGATGATGTGCATCGAAACCGGCCGAGATGATGATCAGTTCCGGATTGAAGGCACGGATAGCCGGCAGCATTTCTGCAGCGATCTGTTCCCTGAACATTGCGGAGTCGCAGCCGCGCGGCAGCGGGACGTTGACGATATTGTGGGCAGTTCCGGTTTCAGTCCTGGAGCCGGTGCCTGGATAGAACGGCGACTGGTGGCTGGACGCGTAGAACAGTTCAGGGCGATCGTAGAAAGCCGCTTGCGTGCCATTGCCGTGGTGAACGTCGAAATCGACGACGGCTACGCGTTCCAGTTTGTGGACTTCATAAGCGTAGGCGGCGGCAATGGCGGCCTGGTTGTAGATGCAGAAGCCCATCGCGCGATTCGGCTCCGCATGGTGACCGCAAGGACGCGTGGCGCAAAAGACGTTGCGTGCTTCGTTACCCAGTACGGCATCGACGCCGGCGCAGGCCGCACCGACGCAGCGCATGACGGCTTCCAGCGAGCCCGGCGACATGATCGTATCACCGCCGTCCAGCGGAACGTAGCCGCGTGTCGGCGAGGCATCTTCGATGTCAGTGACGAAATCCTCGGTATGAATCATCAGGACCTGTTCGCGCGTGCCCATCGGTGCATCGCGCCATTCGGCTTTTTCAAATTCCGGCGTACGCAGTGCCTTGATGACGGCTTTCAGGCGTTCCGGAGATTCCGGATGGCTCGGGCCGGGAATGTGGTCCAGGCAGGCTTCGTGGGTATAAATCAGTGTCGTCATGTTCTTGCGCGATGCCTGAGGAAGCGCATCTTCTCCATTATTGGTGGCTTGGTATCGTGGGCCGGCGTGTGTGACCCTGACGTGAATCCGTCCATTATAGAGGGACGTATCGGGAAACGGACTGTGGAGCGACGATCCATGGAATGTGAAATCTTTCATGAGGCGGCGACGACGTGGTTTACCGTATTGGATAGCGGCTATCATCTGAAGCGGAAAATGGCCGATAAATGGTGGATTTGCAGCCAGTCGCGAGATAATTGCATTGTCCTGTCGTTTCAGTCGGAAAACGTTTATCCACGTCGTTCCCTATTGTTGTTCATTCATCGCCTTTATGACGCATCACGTTGCGCTTCAGTTCGCTGTCAAGACCGATACGGGATTGGTGCGCTCGCACAATGAGGATGCGGTTCAGATCAGTGCCGACCACAGTATTGCCGTGCTGGCTGACGGAATGGGGGGATACAACGCGGGCGAGATTGCCAGCAGTATTGCGACGTCCGTCTTCATGATCGAACTGGAGCAGCAGTTGCTGCAACTGAATGGCAAACACGCGAGTGGAAAGCGTCTGCAGCAATTGATGGCAGTAGCCGTCGGTATCGCCAACGACCAGATTCTGGATGCGGCACGTAATGAACCGCAATACAGCGGTATGGGGACCACACTGGTTGCTGCGCTATTTCGGCATGATCGTATCGTGATTGCGCATATCGGCGATTCGCGCTGTTATCGATTTCGCCAGGGCAAATTGACCTTGCTGACACGCGATCATTCGCTGTTGCAGGAACAGATCGATGCCGGTCTTGTCAGCGCGGAATGGGCACGCTATGCGCCGAACAAGAATCTGATTACCCGCGCCTTGGGTGTCGCACCGCAGATCGATGTGGAAACCAATGAATACCAGATCGAGGAAGGCGACCTTTATCTACTGTGTTCGGACGGCCTGTCCGACATGCTGTCAGAAGAGCAAATGACGGAAATGATGCAAACCCATCAGACAGAACCCGACAAACTGGGTGAGGTTCTGGTGCAAGCGGCCAATGATAATGGCGGTCGCGATAATATTTCCGCGATCCTTGCACGCATTACTGCTGCTGGAGAGATCGCTCGGCATGAACCGCTTGGATGGCTCAAGAAGTGGTTTGCGAAGCCATGACTGGTGATGAAATAGCAACGATGAAAAAGCGAAAGACAGGCAAACGATTGTTGTAAATCGATGACATGCCTGCGCACAGAAATTGCATGGACAAGATTGTGCGGCGAATCACTGCTTGAGGAGCAGATCGCGATGCGCGCTGCAAATGATTTGAAAGAGATGAATGGCCACAATTATTTTGGCAAAAGACGGTATTGATTTACAGGTGTTTCCGTTACTGAAGGCGCGCACCACGATCGGACGCAGGACCTATAACGACATCGTGATCGATGCAGCGGGCATCAGTGGCGAACACGCGGTAATCGCGATGTTGCTGAGCGAAGTCTTCTTTGAAGATCTCGACAGCACCAACGGCAGCCAGCTCAACGGCCAGCCGGTCAAGAAGCATTTCCTGCAGGACGGCGACGTCATTGAATTGGCAACGCATACCATTCGTTATTGTGCGGACGAAGATGGATTGGGTACGCCGTCTGCCATTGTCTTGACGTCCACTCAGGATGGCCTTGGCGACATGCGTCAAACCACAGTGCCATCGCAGTTATCGTCCGAAGTTAAATCAACTGGCGTCATAAGAATTCTGAAGGGCGTCGGCGCAGGGAAGGAGATCGCCCTGACCAAACCCATGACCACGATCGGCCGGCCTGGCATTCAAGTGGCGGTGCTCGCGCGAACCCAGCATGGCTTCAGCCTGACACATATAGAAGGCAAGGTGCCGGCACTCGTCAATGGTACGTCCATCGGTGCGAGCACGCGCATGCTGGCCAACGGAGATTTGATTGAAATGTCCGGGGCCGAAATGATTTTTGACTGCTGATTAAAAGCCTTATTTGGCTATTGAAGAAACAAAGAGGGACGAAATTTGGTTGAATTTGCCCAGATATGACAAAAATGGGCACTATAGAATGGTCGATTGTTAAATTATTGTCGATTTCCGTAACAAATTCTCGTGAAATAGAGTTATTTACTGCTGGCACACCGATTGCTCAATGAACGGCATGGCAGGAGTCTGCCTATTTTCCCAACAGGAGAGATAAATGAAATCGATGAAAATGCTGAAGAAGGCGCAAGCAGGTTTTACGCTGATCGAACTGATGATCGTTGTAGCGATTATTGGTATTTTGGCTGCAGTGGCGATTCCACAATACCAAAACTATGTTATTCGGGCAAAACTGTCTAAAGTTGCGACGGCTGTCGATCCAGTTAAATTGGCTGTTGCTGAATTTGCGCAAAATAACGGTGGCGTGGCTAGCATTGAAGCGGACCCTTGGGCGACCTTGGGATTAGGTGAAGATGGACCGACTGCTACGACAGAAGTATCTGGTATTGAGGTTACAGAAGGTACGGGTGCGATTGTCGCTACATTGCAAAACATTAAACCGACTGAAATCGATGGAAAGACGATTACGTTTACGCCGAACGATACTGGAACTACTGCGCTGACATGGTCGGTTTCATCAACCAGTGACGATCCTGCGGTAACGCAAGCGATTGCAAAATGGAAATAATCAGTATTTAAGTTTAAAAAGCCCTTGTCATAAGTTGGACAAGGGCTTTTTACTTTTAGGGTCTATGAGGAAATGGCGAGGGCAATAGCACCATGAAACAATGCAGGATGTCGTTGATTGCCATGGTGGTTATCGCTTTATTGGCAGCATTGTTGTATATCCCATTTTTGAAGAATGGTTTCGTTTTTGATGATCATGGATTGTTTGCAAATGGATCAGTTTACGATTATGTAGAAAGACCATTTGATTTTTCTCCCCGAAGTTTCCCTTACTTTACTTTGGGAATTATTGCGGTAATTAGTAACGGTATAGAGTTAAATAGGATTTTCAGCCTTATCCTTCACATTATGTGCGGAGGGATGCTCTATGTATTATTAAGGGCATTATTGCTGCAGGCAAAGGAGTCAGTACGCAACGAACAAAAAAATGGAAATGAGTCCAAGGCGACTCTCGCTGCCCTAATCGGCGCATGTTGGTTTGTTATTCACCCGGTTGCAGTGTACGGTGCCGGTTATTTAGCGCAGCGCACAATTCTCTTTGCAACGCTATTTTCGCTTTTATCTCTATGGTTTTATCGGCGTGCATTTTCTGAAAATCGAACCGCCGATATTTTTACCGCAGCGCTTTTTTACTCACTTGCGGTATTTTCCAAAGAGCATGCCATCATGTTGCCCTTTACTTCTATTGCACTGATCTCATTGTACGAGGGAGGCTTTAGATCGCGTTTAAAACGGGCGGCACTTTACCTCGCATTATGTGCACCTGCCGCGATATTCGTGTTTTTTGCAAAAAAACAGATTGTGGCCACCGGCTACGAGCCGGATATTGCTACGATTATTTCCCAAATATCTGACATAGGTTTGTTAAGTACTCCGATAGGAAAATGGATTGTGAGTGCCGTTTTGCAAACCAAATTCTTTTTCGAATATCTTTTCTTGTGGATCATTCCGGATATACGACAACTTTCAATCGATATGAGGTTTGATTTTTCTCATATATGGTTTTCTTGGGGGGTCTTTCCTAACGCCATATTTTTCTGTCTTTCTCCTGTTA
>NZ_DATMTD010000123.1:0-10764 GCF_035565035.1 Oxalicibacterium sp.
GTAAAACGTTACATTAAATCGTAGCAACAAGGCTCCAAAAGTGTAAAGCAATTTCCGTCGAGTAATTTGCAAATCCGTTGCCAAAAGTCCACGCGGGTCGGGAGATTTTGCAATTGCCTGGTTTTCCGGACACACTCATGCCTGCCGCAACGCCCTCGCTATAATGGCGCGGATATTTTTCTCCTCCTTTTTCTTGCATGGCTTCCAAACAATCGGCGTCTGGCGGTAACTCTGCCAAATCCTCTCGAAGCGCTTCCAGCACTCTGTTGCGAATCGGATTAGGTTTCATCGGGCTCATCGCCGGCCTTGGTGCCATCGGTGCCCTGATTCTGTTTTTTGCACTTGTAATGGCCTATCCGAATCTGCCTGCACTTGATTCGCTGATCGACTATCGACCCAAGATTCCATTACGCATTTTCTCTGCAGATAACGTCCTGATCGGCGAATTTGGCGAAGAAAGACGAAATCTTGTTCGTAGCAAGGATATTCCGGACATCATGAAAAAGGCCGTGCTGGCCATCGAAGACGATCGATTCTTCGAACATGGTGGCGTCGATTACCTTGGCATTGCACGGGCCGCGATCCACAACCTGAGCGGCGGCGCGCGCCAAGGTGCGTCGACCATTACGCAGCAGGTCGCGCGCAACTTTTTCCTTTCGAGCGAGCAGACCTTGAAGCGCAAGGTCTATGAAGCGCTTCTGGCCTGGAAGATCGAAAACAATCTGACCAAGGACCAGATTCTCGAGATTTACATGAACCAGATTTATCTGGGGCAACGTGCCTATGGCTTCTCGTCCGCTGCGCAGATTTATTTTGGCAAGCAGCTGAAAGACATTTCGATCGCTGAAGCAGCCATGCTGGCCGGCTTGCCGAAGGCACCGTCCGCCTACAATCCGGTGGTCAATCCCAAGCGCGCAAAGGCGCGTCAGCAATACATTCTGTTGCGCATGGTTCAGCTCGGCTACATCAGCCAGCCACAATATGAACAGGCCAAGAATGAAGAACTGAAGATCAAGACCAACAGCAGCGAATTCGGCGTCCATGCCGAATATATCGCGGAGATGACGCGCCAACTGGTTTATGAACAGTTCAAGGAAGAAAGCTATACGCGCGGCCTGAACGTATTCACGACGATCACGAAAGCCGATCAGGACGCGGCCTATCTCGCCGTGCGCAAAGGCGTGATGGATTATGAAAAGCGCCATGGCTATCGGGGGCCGGAAAGCTATATCGACATTCCCGACAATAAGGATGAAGCGGAAGACGCGATTGAAGTCGAACTCGCCAACCATCCGGACAGTGACGATCTGGTTGCCGCTGTCGTACTGGAAGCCACGCCGAAACTGGTTCGTGCCGTACTGATTTCTGGCGAGGAAATCCGCATCGAAGGCACAGGCCTGACGTTCGCCGCCGCATTGCTCAGTGACAAGGCGCCACCGAACAAACGCGTCAAACGCGGCGCGGTCATTCGCGTCACACAGGAAGGAAAAAACTGGAGTGTCACGCAGATGCCGGAAGTGCAGTCTGCCTTCGTCGCCGCCAATACGGCTGACGGCGCGATTCGCGCTCTGGTCGGCGGCTTCGATTTCAATCGCAACAAATTCAACCACGTCACGCAGGCATGGCGCCAGCCAGGCTCGTCCTTCAAGCCGTTCATTTACTCGGCATCGCTGGAAAAAGGCCTGTCGCCATCGACCATCATCAATGATGCACCGATCAGTTTCGATGGCGGCCAGACCGGTGGTCAACCATGGGAACCGAAAAACTACGACGGAAAATATGACGGCCCGATCACGATGCGCAAGGGCTTGATGAAGTCGAAGAACATGGTTTCCATCCGTATCCTGCACAAGATCGGCGCCAAGTACGGACAGGAATATGCAACCCGCTTCGGCTTCGATGCGGATAAAAATCCTCCCTATCTGACGCTCGCGCTCGGCGCCGGTGCCGTCACTCCTTTGCAGATGGCAGGCGCCTACGCCGTTTTCGCCAACGGCGGCTACAAGGTGAATCCTTATCTGATTTCAAAAATTACCGATGCCAATGGCAAGGTGCTGTCGGAAGTTAAACCAGCCCGTGCCGGTGACGAAGCCAACCGCGTCATTGACGCGCGCAATGCCTTCCTGATGAACAGCATGTTGCGGGATGTCGTGAAAGGCGGTACCGCGGTCAAGGCGATGTCGTTGAAGCGCACCGATCTGGCAGGTAAAACCGGCACCACCAACGATTCGTTCGACGCGTGGTTTGCCGGCTTCCAGCCAAGCATTGTCGGAATCGCCTGGATCGGCTTCGATCAACCACGCAATCTCGGCAATCGCGAAACCGGTGGCGGCCTCGCTCTTCCGATCTGGATCAGCTATATGCAGAATGCGTTGAAAGGCGTGCCGATGGAAGATCTGGTTATTCCGGACGGCATCATCACTGTCAACGGCGAGTATTATTACGCAGAAAATCCGCCTGAACTGGGCGTGCGCAATCTGGGCCTGAGTGATTCGCCGGGACAGGCCAGCGAACCGACCCGCGATGAAGTGAAGAACGAACTGTTCTGATATTCATAACTGATCACAGCGCCTGGAGCAAAAACGGGAAGCCATACAGCTTCCCGTTTTTATTCCAGGCGATCAGCAATTCAATCTGCATCCTGCAATGTCACCTCAACACCGCCTTGTGCGCTGATCATCTGCGATAACGCTGCAAACAATTCGGCCCCGTCTCGCGTGCCAATCCATTTGCCACTCTGCTGCTTGAAGTGGAAACCGCCCGACTTGGCCGCCACCCACAACTCCTGCATCGGTGCCTGGCTGTTCACGATGATTTTCGAGCCGTTATCGACAAATTCAATCTCAAGCACATTGCCGCTACGGGTGCATTCGACATCCAGATCGGTGTCGTCGGCCAGCCCTTCCAGCTCTGCCTCGATCCGGCCCAATGCGGCCTCCGCCTGCTTCAGGAATTCTGATTCGGTCATGCTACACTCCACCACGTTTCGTCAAACCGTGATTCTAATCGTGAAGTCTCATTCCGGCATGCTCCGTTTTTTTCCTTTTTCCGCTTTTGTATGCGCTGCCCTCTGTCTGACTGCGCTCAGCGGCTGCGGGCAAAAAGGCCCGTTGTATATGCCACAACAAGGCAAGCCGGCTGCGTCTGCACCGATCCGCACCACCGGTCCTGTTGCGCCGGCAAGTGCAGAACCACTCACCATCGAACCGTCTGGCCCTGCCGCTTCACCGAATTCAAAGTAAATTCCTCATGTCGCATTTTTCCTACCAAAACGGCGAACTATGCGCCGAAAACGTGCCATTGACGCAGATAGCGCGCCAGTTCGGTTCGCCAACTTACATTTATTCAAAGGCCGCACTGGTCGAGAATTTTTCCTCATATTCGGACGCGTGTAAAAAACATGGCCGTGGCGAGGGAAAAGCGCTGGTCTGCTACTCGGTCAAATCGAATTCGAATCTTGCCGTGCTCAATGTACTGGGCCAGCTCGGTTCCGGTTTTGATATCGTCTCCGGCGGCGAGCTGTTGCGCGTGCTCGCAGCAGGCGGTTCGCCGCGCAAGGTCATCTTTTCCGGTGTCGGCAAATCGCGTGACGAAATGCGTCTGGCACTGTCGCACGACATCCTGTGCTTCAACGTCGAATCCATCCCCGAGTTGCACCGCCTGAACGAAGTCGCTGCAGAAACGGGCAAGCGTGCGCCGGTCTCGCTGCGTGTCAATCCGAACGTCGATGCGAAAACGCATCCGTACATTTCCACCGGATTGAAAGACAACAAGTTCGGCGTCGCCTATGAAGATGCGCTGGAAACCTATCGCGTCGCCGCATCGCTTCCACACATCAACGTCATCGGCATCGATTGCCATATCGGCTCGCAGTTGCTTGACGATGCGCCGCTGCTGGAAGCCGTCGACAAGCTGATCGACCTGATCGATACGCTGGCCGCTGAAGACATCGCCATTCATCATCTGGATATCGGTGGCGGCATCGGCATCAATTACAACAACGACGCGCCAGTTGCAGTCGGCGATTATTTGTCGCGCCTGTTTGCAAAAATCGATGCGTGGCGTGCCGCGAAACACGGCGGTGCACCGATCACTGTTCTGTTCGAACCAGGCCGCTCGATTGTCGGCAACGCCGGCGTTCTGCTGACCGAAGTCCAGTTCATCAAGCATGGTGAAACGAAGAATTTTGCGATCGTCGATGCAGCGATGAATGACCTGATGCGACCGGCCATGTATGAGGCGTGGCATGGTGTGCAACCGGTATTGCAGCGCGATGTTGCGACACAGATTTACGATGTGGTCGGCCCGGTCTGCGAATCCGGTGACTGGCTGGCGCGCGCGCGCGAACTGGCAATCGGCGAAGGCGACCTGCTGGCAATCATGTCGGCAGGTGCCTACGGCATGACGATGTCGTCCAACTACAACACACGCGGCCGTGCGGCCGAAGTGATGGTGGATGGCTCAGCCGCACACCTGATTCGCAAACGTGAATCGCCAGGCGATCTGTTTGCCCTGGAATCGCTGCTTCCGTAGATTTCGGCCACAAAAAAAGCGGATGAAGATTCATCCGCTTTTTTATTTCAACTTCTTCTCTATGCCGTGCGATTAATCATCGCACGTTCTTTCAAGCGCTTCTGCACGGCCCACATCACGCGCAACAACAGCAGCACCGCAACGATCGTTCCGAAAATAATCGGTTGCTCGAAATTGTGTTTGCCCGCCTTCATCCACCAAAAGTGCAAAATGCCTAGCGCCGCAATCAGATAGATCAAGCGATGCAGCCACTGCCAGCGCTTTGCCCCCAGCCTCTTCACCATGCCGTTGGTGCTCGTAACGGCGAGCGGAATCAGCAATACAAAGGCGGTAAAACCGACAAGGATGAATGGACGTTTGACGACATCCGCCAGCATTTCCTGTACATCGAAAAAATGATCGAACCAGAGAAAGGTTGTGAAATGCAGGAAGGCATAGAAGAAGGCAAACAAACCAATCATGCGACGCAATCGCACCAGCCAATTCCATCCACTGAAACGGCGAAGAGGCGTGACAGCCAGTGTCATGCATAGAAAATACAGCGTCCAGTCACCTGTATTCCATGTGATGAATTCAAGCGGATTGGCACCCAACTGGTTGGCAAAGCCGCCCCATACCAGACGGCAGAACGGCAACAGGGCCAGAACGAAAACCACGGTCTTGATGACAGCCAGTTGGCGTGGAGCAGGATTGAAAGCCATAGGACCGCTCAAAAATATTTTTTCAGATCCATGCCGCTATACAGCGAAGCAACCTGGTCGTAACCATTGAACATCAACGTCGGGCGCTTCTTCGTGAAAAAACCGTCCTCACCAATACGGCGTTCACTGGCTTGCGACCAGCGTGGATGGTTCACTTGCGGATTGACGTTGGAATAGAAACCGTATTCATTGGGTGCCGCGGAGTTCCATGCCGTGCTCGGTTGATCCTTGACGAAACGAATCTTGACGATCGACTTGGCCGATTTGAATCCGTATTTCCACGGCACGATGATGCGTACGGGCGCGCCGTTCTGATTCGGCAGCACTTCGCCGTACATACCGAGCGTCAACATCGTCAACGGATGATTCGCTTCATCGATACGCAAACCCTCTGTATAAGGCCAGTCAAGTACTCGACGACGCACGCCGATCATCGCATCACGATCCAGTTCAGTTACGAACTGTACATACTTCGCATTCGATGTCGGTTCGACCTTCTTGATCAGTTCGGACAACGAATAGCCAACCCACGGGATGACCATCGACCAACCTTCCACGCAACGCAGGCGATAGACGCGTTCTTCAAGCGGAGCCAGCTTCAACAGACTGTCGATATCCAGCGTCATCGGCTTTTTGACTTCGCCTTCGATGGAGACGGTCCATGGACGTGTTTTCAACGCCGACGCATATCGCGCAGGATTGGATTTATCGGTGCCGAATTCGTAATAATTGTTGTACGTGGTGGCATCTTCGTACGGCGTCTGCTTGTCGAGCACGACATATGACGTATTCTGCCTTGCCGCAAGTTTCTGCGGTGCAGGCGACGCAGCGAATGCTTCACGCGACGCCATTTCCAGTAGAGAAGCACTGGCGATCGAACCGACCGCGATTTTCTGGATGAAGGATCGGCGCGATTCGAAAATTTCGCGCGGCGTGATTTCTGATGCGAACGGTAAATCGACTCCGTTGGGCTGGCGTTTGATCAGCATGACAACTCCGTAAATTGATGGCCATTGGTCGCAAGTCAGACTGACGCGACACATTGAAAGTTTCATTACAGAAATGTAAGGAAACTTCTTCCCACCTATCCTATTACGTTGCCGCCCAACGAAAGGTTACAGTTCGCCGTAGGAGTGCAACCCCGAAAGGAACATGTTGACGCCGAGGAAGGCAAAGGTCGTCACCAGCAGACCAACTACAGCCCACCACGCCGCGACTTGTCCGCGCAGCCCCTTCATCAAACGCATATGCAACCAAGCGGCGTAATTCAGCCAGACGATCAATGCCCAGGTTTCCTTCGGATCCCACGACCAGTAGCCGCCCCATGCTTCTGCCGCCCACAGTGCGCCGAGAATCGTCGCAATCGTGAAAAAAGCGAAACCGACGGCAATTGCCTTGTACATCACGTCGTCCAGCAATTCGAGCGAAGGCAGGCGGTCAACCAGAATATTGTGTGATTTCAGCAGGTAGGCGACCGCCACCATCGCCGCCAGCGAGAACGTCCCATAACCGATGAAATTGGCCGGCACATGAATCTTCATCCACCAGCTTTGCAAGGCGGGAACCAGCGGTTGGATTTCAGCCGCATCGCGCGTCACCATGTACCAGATCAAAAAACCGACCGCCGCGCTGACCACCAGCAACACGAACGGTCCCAGTTGTCTTGTCGCATACACCTGTTCGTAATACAGATAGAACAGCGACGTGATCATGCAAAACAGAATGAAGACTTCATACAGATTGGAAATCGGAATATGGCCGACATCTGCACCGATCAAATACGACTCATACCAGCGTACCAGCATGCCGGTGAATCCCATGACGACAGCCGCCCAGCACAACTTGCTGCCGATCGAACCGCCGGTCGGCGATTTGGCGAACAATCCGCCCCAGTAAAACAGCGTGGACAACACAAACAATGTGCTCATCCACAAAATCGCCGATTGACTGGACAGCAGATATTTCAGGAAGAATTTCTGATCGGCTGCAGACAACGCGCCGCCATACATCGAGATCGCAGACAGCGCCAGCACAGCCAGCAATGCCATCAGCCAGCGCACCGACTTCCAGTGCCAGCCCAGCCATGCGAACGTCGGTGCCGACAGCACCAGGATCGTTCGCTCGTAGACATCCATGTGGTGACCATACTGTCTCAGCGCGAACAACGCGCCCGCCAGCAACGCCGCGCCGTACAGCCAGTCGATCGCCGACAAACGTCGAAAGAAACCGGGAGGTTGCGCATACATCTGGTTTTGTACAACGTCCATACCATTCTCCGTAATGACTGCTGCCGCCCTGCCCGTCATTCAATCATGCAAGACAGGCCGATCCGATATCGACGGGTTGAACGAAAGCGCACAGTATATAGCGCACGGCGTGACCGTTCAGGATTGCGGCAACTGTTGTTTCAATGTTTCGAATTCTTTCTCGAAATCCAGCGTCTTGCGCTGTGAACTCATGGCCATGATGGCATGCGACGATCCATCTTTTTCAGGCCTGATCCAGACCCACAGACGGCGCTCGCGAATATAGAACATCGAGAACACGCCAATCACCAATAACAGACAACCGAAGTAGACGACATTTTTCCCCGGGGAACGCGTCACCTGGAATACGGATGCCTTGATCTCTTCAAATCCCTGCAGTTGCAGGTAAACAGGCGCACCATAAAAAAATGCATCCGAATAGGCATTGGTCGCCAGTTGCAGGAAACGTCCATGCTTCTCGTCCGGCGTCACCGGTTGCAGACCGTCTTTCTCACGCGCCAGCTGCCACAGATCCCACAGGCTGCCGTTCAGAATCTTCATGAATATATCCGCGGCTTTTTCCTGCTCCTGCGGAGGGATTTTTTCCAGAAAGCGCGATACGGCCATATAACCGGAATCCTGCTTTGACTCCTGATTGGAGCCATGACCATCGCCCGCGAAAATCGACAGCCCCTTCAGCGACGAAGCCTGCAACTGTTCGCGCAGACGCAAGATGTTTTCGCTGGAATCCGGCGCGGCACGTTTTGCATAGCGTTGTGCGGCCTGTTCACGCAACTGCGGATTCATGATGGCCGCTCGCAGGCGCATCCACTCATCCACCGTGTCATTATCGTCAGCAGGAATTCTCAGATAACGGAACGGCGCATCCGGTGATTCACGCATCCCTGCAAGAAAAATCCATGAGCCGTCGACCAGCACTGGTTGCATGTAGTTCTGATATTCACGCGCCTGTCCATTTCTGTCACGCAATTTGTACTGCACACTTGGCCCGACGTTTTTCAGATCCTTGTTGTTCGCATTCTTTGCTGCAGAGCCGAGATGCTTGCCGAGACCGGTTGAAAACGACTGGCGGAATCCCTGGTTCGGATTGACGGCGCGCACGTCCTGTCCGTTGTTCGCCATGTTCTCCACATTGAAGGGCCGAAAGCCCGACCACTCCACGGTGTAATCGCCACTCTTGTCCAATGGCGAGGTGCCGCCGACCTCGCCCTGCATCGCAAACGATGCGTTTTGCAAACCCTGCATCGGATAACCGGTCAGCTTCAACTTGCTACCGCCATCTTCGAAACTCGATTGATACACCGCAACGCCACGATAAATCAGCGGCTCATTGACCTTGATGGTGGCCGGAAACACCTTGCCATTCTCGTTGTCGGTAATCACGACATCGCTGGCGAACAGCTTCGGCATGCCGGTCGAGTAAAAATCGATGACGAATCTTTTCAACTGTATCGTGAACGGCAAGTCCTGGATCAGGACCCCGTCCGGTTGCGAAATGATCGCCGTATTGCTGCTGCTTCCTTCAGGAATCATCGTATTGCCGCGAAACGTCGGATTACCCAATCCCAGACGATGCTCATTCGGGATCTGCGAAATCAGGCCGCTACCTGAAAATGCGGATTTATCGTACAACGCTTTCTGTATCCGGATCGGCAAATCAGAATCGAGCAATCCGCCGAGACAGATGATCACGATCGAACTATGCGCAAAAATGTAACCCCATTTATTGGCAGCACCCTGCCGCGCGGCGATCAACGTCGCGTTTCCCTTGTCGACCACCTTGACCTTGTAACCGCTTGCCGCGACTCTTTCCGCCGTCTGCGCAGCAAGGTCGGCCCGGCTGAGGCCGCTTTGCCATTCGGTCCTGTGATGGAAATTGCGCAGCGATTGCTCGCGCACGTTTTCACGCCAGCTGCGCATGTCTTTCACCATCTTTGGTGCATTGCGGATCAGGCATAACGATGTCGAGACCACGAGAAAACCCATGATCAATAAAAACCACCATGCCGAATACACGGCATACAGGTTCAGTTTTGCGAAGATTTCAAACCAGAACGGGCCGAACTGATTGACGTAATTCGGCATCGGCTCGTTCTGCTTGAGAACGGTACCGATGATGGAGGCAATCGAAATCAGCGTCAGCAGGCTGATGGCAAAGCGCATTGAAGACAGCATTTCCACCGTTTCCGCCAGCCAGCGACGGTGCGTTTTCAGCTCCCATCCACCTGTACTTGTTTCTGTTTCGCTTGTCATTCCATCATTCCGAATCGTCCTGTTTGCCGAACAGGCAAACGACTGTCTTGGAAAACAAAAAGGGCAGCCGAGGCTACCCCTTTTTGCTTTCGCTGTGTGCGTTCTCTTACTTCAGGCCGGCAACGTAATCGGCGACTGCCTGGATTTCATCATCCGACATGCGCTTGGCAATTTGCGTCATCGGCTCGCTGTTCTTTCGCGTACCGGAACGGAAGCCTACGAGCTGGGCTGTCGTGTAATCCTGATGCTGACCGGCCAGACGCGGGAACTGTGCAGGAATACCGCCACCGGTCGCTCCATGACAGGAGGCGCAAGCCGGAACATGTTTCTCCGCGATGCCGCCACGATAGATTTTCTTGCCCAGTTCGACGGTTGCCGGATTTCTGGCCGCGCCCGGTGATGTTTTCTGCTTGGACAAATAGGCGACGACGTTCTGGATGTCTTCTTCCGTCATGGCCTTGGCAATACCCGTCATGACCGGATTGTTGCGCGCCGGCCCCTTGAAATCGAGCAACTGCTTGTGCAGGTAAGCACCGGCCTGCCCGGTCAGTTTGGGATTCTGCGAAATCGATGAATTGCCGGCAGCGCCGTGACAGGCGATACATGCGGTGATGTTACGTGTCGCGTCGCCGGTGTTGTAAAGGGCTTCGCCTTTGGCAGGATCGGCTTTGACCGTTTTGGTTTCTTCAGCGTTGGCGAAGGAAGCGATGGCCAACAATGCGACGAATGCGGATTTTACGATTGGAAAACAAACTCGATTCATTCAAACACCCTGAGACTGATATTAATTAAAATTCTGGCCTGGTGGCGACGTTTTGTACCGTTTTCTGCACGTACTGCATAGTGCTGCTATTCGCGCTGCTGTATTCCTCCGTGGGCATAACTTTGCCTAGTCGGGCATTGTACAATAGCTTTTCGGCATTTTTGCCACCGTTCACGCATTTTCTCCCCCTATGTCCCTACTTTGGCAAGCGCGCTTCTTCACCACGGTGAATCATCTCCGTGATTTG